>JBGAIY010000352.1:0-8878 GCA_044225205.1 Myxococcaceae bacterium
GCGCTTGATGTCTTCTCGGGTCGCAGTGGTCTTCACGCCGAGAATTTCGAAGAAGTCTTGCCGGCGCAGGGCGGCCACTTTCGCCGCGAGGCTCTCGCGCAGCATGCTTTCGGCGTCAGACAACCGTGGCGAGCCGCTCAGTTCAGGCAGGTCGGGCAACAGCGACGACGGCCGCGCCGCGCTCGGTTCTCGCTTTTGCGGCGGGGTCACGTCGGGAGGAGGCGGCGGCGGCACCGACAGCACCGGCGCCATGGGCTGGGCGAGTTCGGCTTGGTCCCACGGCATGCCCAGGGGCGGCGCGGCCGGCACCGCCGTGATCGACCTGGGCGGCAGCGGTGGCGGTACGGGCGGCGCGGTGGGCAACGGGGGCGGCATCGGGGGCAGCGCCTTCGGCGACAGCGCCGCCATGTTCACGATCGACAACCGTGGTTTGCCGGTGGCCGCGTCTGACCGAATGTCGATCATTTGGGCGCACTTCATGGCGAAGAGCAGCTGGTCGGTCTCGAGCGGTGCCAGCAGGTTCAGCGCCCGCAGCGTCGCGACCGTCTTGTGCCCGTCGATCAACTGCATCAGCTCTTTTTCTTCGTCGCCCAAAGCCGCGTCTTGCAAGGCGTAGAGCGGGTCGTCTGACGGGTGCACGTAGTACTGGTCGAGGCCCGCCAAGGCCGTGCTCAGCCGCTCCTGGTCGTACGTTCGTTTGACACCCTGTAAAATCAATTGCGCGGTGTTGAGCCCCAGCGACACGGGCTCGGGGGGCGAAGCCACTTCGGGGTTCAGCTGAAACTCGCCGCTGTCCCAGCGAAAGGCGTCGAAGAGCTTCTCTTGAAGCTGCATGCTGAGCGCGTACTGCAGGTTGTGGGGGCTCAAGCAGCCCATTTCAATGAGCACCGTGCCCTGCATGCGCTTCGACGACTGCATTCGCTTGAGCGACTCGGCGCATTCGGCTTCAGAAATCATTTTCTCGCGCACGAGAATTTGGCCCAAGCATTCGACCAGCAAGTTCGACTTCACCAGCTCGGGGTTGCCGTCGCGAAAGTAGACGATCTTTTTGACCTTGTTGCGCCGCAACAACAGCGCGCCACTGGCCTTGGTTCGGTGCAGTTCGGCCAAGACGTCGGCGAAGGAGCGGCGCGCGAAGTCGCCCCGAAGCGCATAGCGAGCCGGTGTCGGCTTGGTCGTCACCGGCTCGACGACCTGGTCTTCGACGGCGAGCTTCTCTTCTCGCTGAACGTCGTCGGCCATGTATTCACCGGTCACTTCGTCTTCTTCGACCGGAGGCGGCACCGGCACCACCACCTTGGTGGTCGACGTGCTCGGGTAGCGGCTCCCGAGCGCGCTTTTGAGCGTTTCGTACAGGTGCGGCAGGTCGACGGGCTTCTCGAGAAAGGCAAAGGCGCCGTGTTTGGTGACCGCCTCTTTTTGGTGAATCGCGCTCTTGTACACCCCGGAGATGATGATGACGGGAGTGCGCTGGCCCTTGGCGCTGTCGTGAATGTGCTTGGCCACGTCATACCCGTTGAGCGCGGGCAACAGCAGGTCGAGAATGACGGCGTCGAATGACTTCTTTTCGAAGGTCTGCACGGCCCAGTCGCCGTCGCGTTCGACGGTCACTTCGAAGCCCTGCTTTTTCAACGCGTCGGCCAGTACTCGCTGGGTCGAACGGTCGTCGTCGACGACGAGAATGTGTGCTGATTTCGGGCGCGCCACGGTGTTCTCCAGCTTACCCGGTTCACTTCGACTTGGCGCTTTTCCCGCGGGGGGTGGTACCCGAGGTGGGCACACTCCAGTGGAGCGCCGCCTCCATCGCCGAACTCATGCCGAGTGCCGCGGTTTCAGACACCGGCACCCAGGCCCATTCGGCGAAAGACTCGGGCGCCGCTTTGAGCTTTGGCGGCATGACCACCGGGTGGAGGTGCAGCCGCAGCGCCCGGTGGGTGAGCGTTCGCTCGATGATGTTCATTTCGGGGCCGATCGTGGCGCGATTGCCGAGCAACGACCGCAGAGCGGCGTAGCCGTTGCCGTCGGCACCGATGAGGGCGGTCGGCATTTCCCACAGGCCGCCGAACAGGCCCGATTCGACCCGTCGGGCCATGAGCACCGAGTCGCCCTTTTTGACGACCGCCACGGCCAATTCGAGCTTCTTGCGCGGTGCGGCTTTCTTGGCCATGGGCAATTCGGCGACCCGACCCGAGGCCAACGCCGAACACCACGGCTGCACGGGGCACAGCAGGCACAGCGGCGCGGTGTTGGGCACGCAGACGGTGGCGCCCAGTTCCATCAACGCTTGGTTGAAGTCGCCGGGCCGCACGCCGTCGACCAGTTTTTCGGCCGCGGCCCACAGCGTCGCCTCGCGCGCCTTGTCGCCCGGGGGGCCGTCGACTTCGAGCAGCCGCGCGAAGACACGCGCCACGTTGCCGTCGACCAGCGGAGCGGGCAGGTCGAATGCGATCGACGCGACCGCTCCGGCCGTGTACCGCCCAAACCCCGGCAGCGACTGCAGCTCGTCGAGCGACTTGGGCAGGCGGCCTTTGAAGCGGGCGACGACGTCTTGCGCGGCTCGGTGAAGGTTTCGGGCGCGCGAATAGTACCCAAGGCCTCTCCACACCGAGAGCACGTCGGCCAAGTCGGCCTTGGCCAACGCCCCCACCGTGGGAAACTTGGCGACGAACCGCTCGTAGTACCCAACGACGCGGTCGACTTGGGTCTGCTGGAGCATGACCTCGCTCACCCAAATCGCGTACGGGTCTTTGGTTCGCCGCCACGGCAGGTCGCGCTGGCTGTGGTCGAACCAGCGGAGCAGCGCAGGGCGAACGTGGCGTTTCACGTCAGCCGCGTAGTCGAGAGCAGAAGCTTGGGGCACGCGGCTCCTTTAGGCAGACCCCACCGGGGCCCGACAAGCGATTCGTTGGGGCGGCGAACCAAATTGCCTGAATTCACAGGGGTTCTTCAACGCCTCTGGGCGTCGCTGAAGGGCGACAAGCCGAGCGAGTTCACGCTATGGCACCTCGCACATGCGCGCGTACCGTCTGTTGTTGGCTGACCCCAAAGGCCACGTCATCGAGCACCCCTGGTTGCTGCCGACCTTGCGGTCAGATGAGTCGTTGTTGCCGCCGCAAGGCCGGCCGATCGCGCTGCCCGCCGGGGCGACGCTGGCGCACTTGCCGGGGCGGCTCCCGGTCGGCATCGACCCCGACACGGGAGAAACAGTGCTCGTGCGGCACTTCGAACTCAACGGTCGAAAGTTCACCCCGCATGCAGTGGGAGCGGTGCTGCCGCCCGGCTTCACCCGAACGTTTTTGCCTGGCGAGGTGAAGCACTTCGGGCCCGTGCTGCCACAGTGGGCGTACACCGCGGCGGCCTGGAGCACCGAGGCCCAGGCGCCCGTCGTCTGGGCGTTGCACACCGACCGCCGCAAGCATTGGACGCCGAAGCGCTTCTCGACTCCCGAAGTGCAGAAGCTGGTCACCGCGCACCGCGCCCGGTTGCCCGACAACAAGGTACTCGCCCAGCTGCAGACCTGCGCGCTCGTCTACCGGTGCTTCACCAGCCAGAACATCTTTTACGCGCGCGACGAGGGCGCGATACCCGCGTCGACCATGTGCAACGCCCGCTGCGTGGGGTGCATCAGCGAGCAACCCGACGGCGGGCCTCCGTCGTCGCATGAGCGCATGGTCGACGGCCCGCTGGTCAAAGACATGGCCGACGTGGCGGTGTGGCACCTCGAACACGCCCCGGGCAGAACCATGGTCAGCTTCGGCCAAGGCTGCGAAGGCGAACCCCTCACCCGGTGGAAGGTGATCGCCCAAGCCATCACCCAGATTCGCCAGCAAACGCAGCGGGGCAGCATCAACATCAACACCAACGGGTCGCTGACCTTGGGGTTGAGCGCGCTCTTCGACGCGGGCCTCGACGCGGTGCGGGTGTCGCTCAATTCGCCCGTCAAAGACCTCTATGAGGCCTACTACCAGCCCGTGAAATACGGCTGGGAAGACGTCGAAGCCTCCATTGCCCTGTCGCGCGAACGCGGGGCGTACGTCGCCCTCAACTTGCTGCTCTTTCCCGGTGTCAATGATCGCCGGGGCGAGGTCGACGCGCTCAAGCGCCTGGTGAAGAAGTACCGCATCGACCAAATTCAAACCCGGCCACTCGCCATTGACCCGTTGCAGTACATCGAAGTGGCGCGAAACCGAGGAGCCGGCGGTGAACCCATTGGCATTTCGGCCATGATTCGCGAACTGCGGGCTGCCGCGCCGTGGCTCGTCATCGGCAACTTCGCTCGCGGGTTGGGAGAACGGCGGGCCGAACGTCGCTCCCGCGCCAAACGCCGTACGACTCAGGTCTGAAGCCGAGCCGTCACTTCACTGCGCGAAGGTTCGTCGTCGTCTTCGTCGGTAATCGTGCGAGACGCCGGGTCAGAACGGGTGACCGCCGGCATGGGCCCGGTCGCTTCGACGTCACGCCGTTCGGCCGCCAACAGTGCCCGCCGCGTCGCCGCGTCTGCGATGCCGGTCACCGGCAAGTCAACCCGACCTTGAAGGCGCGCCTGAAACCGCTTCACGGCCAACTCGGTGCGCGGCCCATACACGCCCGGGCCCGACTTCACGTCGGCCGCGCTCATCAGCCCCAACATTTGCAACTTGGCCTGCAACCCGCGCACTTCGGCCCCGGTCGACCCTCGGCGCAAGGTACCCAGCACGACGGCTTTGGGCGCCGCTCGGTCGAACCCGTCGCGCGCCGCCACCAACAACTGGGGCCGTCGCGCGCCCGCCTGGGGCTCGTTCTGCGCATGCCGGGCCACAGCGGCTCCAGAGACTTGCGGCTGAACACGCAGACCAGACGACATCAACACACCTCTCGCAACGTCACTTCGGCGCGGAGCAACAGACGTGTAAAAAAGCTTCGCACAGCGCTCCACCATATCTGACCTGCGGCTCGCAGAACAGGGCGGGGCGGTAAGAAAAGCAGGTACTTCGGTCGACACCTGTTGACGAAGGGCCGAACCACGACAATTCAACGTGTTGGAGCATGCGCGCGCCACCTGCGTGGCCAGCGCCTCAAGTCAGCAACTCGAGAATCTCGCGGGCAATGAGCGAGTCTTTGCGAACGTAGCCGTCGGCGCCGGCGGCTTGGGTGATGCGCTTGAGCTCGGTTTCTTCTTCGGCGGAGCACAGAACGACCTGAATGCCAGCGAAGAGCGAGTTGCCTTTGATGAACCGGCAGAACTCTTCGCCGTTGACGCCGGGCATGTGTACGTCGAGCAGCACCAGGTCGGGCCGCGTCTTCTTTTTCAGAATGATCTTGGTGGCTTGATCGGCCGAGTTGGCGGTCATGACGTCGTGGCCTTTGGCCGTCAGCTCGGCTTCGAGCAGCTTGGCGGTCGACTCGCTGTCGTCGACAACCAACACCCGGCGCTTGGCCGGGGGCGCGGCGGCGGGAGTACCGCCTGCCGTTTCGAGCACCGCTTCGCGAATTTTTTCGACGGCCGACTCGAGCCCATGCGACTTGCAGATGTAACCGTCGGCGCCCGCCTTGGTCGCTTTCTCGGCAAGCTCGTCTTCGGGCAGGTCGGAATAGAGCAACAAACGCGCTTTGAGCTGCCGCTGGTGCCGCAGAAACTCGACGACGTCGTCGCCGTACATTTCAGGCATGTTCACGTCGACCAGCACGACCGTGTAGGTGTGTTCGGCCAGTCGTGCGTCGAGCGACGCCAAGTCAGACGCCGTGTCGACGTCGAGCCCGGCTCCCGAAAGGGCCGTCGAAATCAATTGCACGGTCATGGGGCTGTCGTCGATCACCAGCACGCGAGGCATATCGAACGCTCCTTAGCAGAGTTTCTTGAACTGCTCTCATTCGAGTTCGATACTCTGCTCCCGAACCGTGCAACCCCCCACGCCCCTCCAACGCGCGCTCGCCGACGCCCCCGACCGCCCCAAGGCGCAATCGGCCCGCCCCGACGAGGAGTATTTCGTCTTTCGCGTGGGCGAACTGACCCTGGCCGTGCTCTCGCACCACGTCAGAGAAGTCACCCGCATGAGCGCCATGACGCCGCTGCCGCGCTCGCCGTCGTTCATGCTGGGAGTCGTCGGCCAACGAGGCCAGGTCGTGCCGGTGATCGACCTGTTGCGGTTTCTGGCTCAGGGTGAATCGAAAGTGTCGGCGCGCAGCCGCCTGTTCTTGAGCGATTCAGGCGGGTTCAGCGTTTCGTTCGTGGCCGACGTCGTCATTGGCCTGCGGCGCATTTTCGTCGCCGACAAGTTGCCGCCCCCCATGAGCGGCAGCCTCTCGCATGAATTTTTGTCGGGCGTCGTGCAGTCGCGCGAATTCGGAGCCCTGAGCCTGCTCGACCTGGCGCGGGTCGTGACGTCGGCGCGTCAGAAAGCGACCGCCCGATGAGCACCGCGACCATCGACCTCGTCTTGTTCGAGATCGCCGGCGTGCGCTACGCGACCGACCTGATGCAGGTGCGGCGCATTGGCTCGGTGGGCGAGGGCTTGGTCGCCTACCCGCTCGGGCGCCCGAAGTACGGCAAGCGGGCCTTGGTTTTCGCTGCGCCGGGTACCGACGAACAAGAAGCGCAGCTCGCCATTGATTCGGTGTTGGGCGTGCACACCGTGCCGGTCGACGACCTGCGGCGTTTGCCGTTGGCCGTCGCGGCGTCGCCCATGGCCGTGGGCGCCTGGGTCGTCGACGGGAGCCAAACGGTTTTGCTGATCGACCTCCACGCCATGACTGATTTTCAGAACCGCGAACCCAAAGGAAGCGCATGACCACCGAGAACACCGAGCAAGCCAAAGAAGAAAGCGCGCCCGCCAAAGAGAATCTCGCCCATCGTCGCGGGCGAATATCGTGTACTGGAAGCGCTCGTCGACGGCAGTTCGACGCCCGCATCGACATCGCGACGCTCAGCGAAGCGCTCACCACCGACGCCTCGTCAACGAGCTGATGGACCGGGTCAGGCACCGGCTCCAGCGACGCGGCTGAAAACCGCCGAAAGAGCCAGGCGATCATCGACACCGCCCTCGACGGCGCCTCTTTGCCTCGTCAAGCACGGCGAATTGACCACCTTCGAAACCGCGACCGACGACGCCACGCTCGCGCCGCTGCTCGAAGGCCTGGTAGGTCATCGACGCGCCGAACCTTCGTTCGCGAAGATCAGCAGCGCGGCGTTGCGGCTCTCGTCGTCGGCCAACGGGTGCTCGCGGCGTCGACCCGGCACGGTCGTCGTCGACCGAACAGGCCGCGGCCATTCACGAGGAAACCACCGCGACGATGATGGAGGAACTCAAGCACGCACGTCGTACCAGATCGCCGAAAACGCCGGGCGCGGTGGCGCAGGTCGCCGAGACCCTCAACTCGGCACGTTCGGGCCGCGGCGCCATCGGTGAATTCATTCAGGCCATGCAGCAAATTCGGGCCGACGGGCTCGCGGTGTCGGAGTCGATCACCAAGCTGCTCCGTCGCGTCGAGCGCATCGGCACCGTGGTCGAGGTGATCGACGAAATTGCCGACCGGTCAGACCTGCTCGCGCTCAACGCGGCCCTCGAAGGGTCGCGGGCTGGCGAAGCGGGCAAGGGCTTCAGCATCGTCGCCGCCGAAATGCGCCGCCTCGCCGAAAACGTGCTCGATTCGACCAAAGAAATCAAAAACCTCATCACCGAAATTCGAGAAGCCACGGCCGCCGCCGCGAGCGCCGCCGACGCGTCGAGAACCGCCACCGAAGCCGGCGAGCGGTTGGGCTCGGTCGCCGCCAGCGCGGTCGAAGGCATTTTGGCGGGCGTGCAAGAGACGAGCGACGCCGCCCGGGTCATCAACTTGGCGACCCAGCAGCAACGCACCGCGACCGAACAGGTCGTCGCGTCGATGGCCGAGATCGAAGACGTGACCCGCCAGACGACCCAGGCCTCGAAGCAGGCGACGTCGGCCGCGGCCGAACTGACGCAACTCGCGAGCCGGCTGTCTGAGCTCATCAAGCGCTTCAAGGCCGACTAAAAAACCGAGTGGATACCGAAGCCCTCAAAAAATCGCTGTTGTCGAAGTTTGCCGAAGTGACGGCAGACCGGCTGCAAGCCATTCAGCTCGGGGTGCTCGAGCTCGAGAAGCCCGACGCGGGCCGCGCCGCTGAGTCGGTGGCGCGTGAGCTGCACACCATGAAAGGCGAGGGCCGCATGTTGGGGCTGTTGGCCGTCGGCCAGCTCGCCCACGCATGCGAAGACCTCCTCAAGGCCAACCGCGAGGGGCGGGTGCCGGCGCAGACCGCCACCGACCTCCTCTTGCACGCGTGCGACGCCATTTCTGACCTGCTCGACGACCTCGATTCGGCCAAAGAAGGCACCGAGGCGTCGACCGAAATGGCGCAGAAGCTGTCGGCCGCGTCGGGCACCGAGCTGCCGCCTTTGCGCAGCGCCCCGTCGCGCCCCTCGGCGAAGCCGAAGGCGACCGCCCCCTTGCCGATGCCGCCCCCGGTGCCGGCGCCGCCTCCCGCCGCTTCGGCCCCACCCACAGGGGTGCCGACGCCTCGACCGAGCGCTCCGCCCCCGGCCGGTGCCGCGCCCGCCGCGCTCACCACCAGCGACGACGGCCACGAAGCAAAGCGCGGCCAAGACCGCACCATTCGCGTCACCGTCGAAGTGCTCGACTCGTTGGGCCTTTTGGCCGGAGACCTGTTGGTCGAGAGCGCGCGCGCGGGGCTGCGCGGTGACGAAATTTCGGCCCTGTTCGACCGCTTTTCGCGCGTCGGAGACTCGTTGCTCAGGCTCGGCGAGACGCTGCACCTCGAACCCGACGCCCGCGCCCGGCTGACCCGGCTCGAGAGCGATTTGCACCTGTTGCGCGACGACGCCTTTCGCTTCGTGCGCATTCACGCCGACGGGCTCAACAC
>JBGAIY010000353.1:0-9890 GCA_044225205.1 Myxococcaceae bacterium
ACTACAAGCCCAACCAGCCGGCGTACGGTTTTTTGCGGCTGTTGCCTCCCGCGGCGATCGCGGTCGTGCCGACGGTGATGGTGCTCGTGCAGCCCGACCTCGGCACCGCGTTGATGATGGCGTTCACCACCATCACCGTGCTGCTCTTCGCGAAGCCCAAGTGGTCGGTGCTGGTCGTGCTCGGCCTCGCCGGTGCCGTCAGCCTCGGCGTGCTGTGGAACGACTACGTTCGCGCTCAGAGCGAACCGCGCGTCACGCTCATTCGGCACAAACTCAAGAAACACCAAGACGCGCGCATTTCAGGGTGGCTCGACCCCACAAGCGACTTGAAGGGCTCGAACTACCACGCCATGCAGTCGAAGATCGCGGTGGGCTCCGGCGGCATCGACGGCAAAGGGTGGATGGAGGGCACCCAGACCGGCTTGCGCTATTTGCCCGAGCAACACACCGACTTCATTTTCAGCGTCTGGGCCGAAGAGCAGGGGTACCTCAAGTGCCTGCTGTTGCTCGTGCTCTATGGCGTCATGCTGCTCGCCGCCCTGAACGTGGCGCTCAACGCCCGTGACCGCTTTGGCGCCTTCGTCGGCGTCGGCATCGCGGCGATGATCTTTTGGCAGGTGTTCGAAAACATCGGCATGGTGACGGGGCTGTTGCCGATCACCGGCATCACGCTGCCGCTCATGAGCTACGGCGGCAGCTCCATGGTGAGCGTGATGATCGGCATTGGGTTGCTCGTCAACATCGGCATGCGGCGCCACGTGTTCTAGATAGGCAAACCGCTTAGCGCTACGCCGCTCGACGGTGTCGCTCGATTTCCTGAAGGTTCACGACGGCAGCCGCGCGGCGTAGATCGAGTTCGTTCTTGCGAACACCCTTGTAGCGAGCCTTGGGCCCCTGAATCGCCTCAATGCGAGCGAGGCGATGTTCGACGACCGTTCTTTCGCGGTAGGCGCTGCGACCGGCTTTGGTCGCCTGCTGCTCACGCAGCTCAATGAGCATCGCTTCATTTTCGTGAAGGCGTACGGCACGTTGGCGAGAGGTCGTGCACTGCGGTTTCAGCAGGCACTTCTTGCAATCGATTTCCCGAAACCAGGCAATGTTGGATTTCGGAGAGATGCGGGCAATGTTGCCTGCGGGGCAGATGGCGATGCCGTCATCGAGGAGCAGCTTGAAGTGCTCCTTGCCGATGGAGCCATCGTGCCCGGTTCTGAAGGCACGTGAGCGCAGTTCGACGCCATTGCGCCATAGCTCGGCAATTTCAGGCGCCGGCAAATAGCCGCGGTCGACCAACGCTACCGCGATGGTTCCGTGCCGTTTGGCGTCGGCGAGAAGCCGTGAAACCGGCCGGGCCTCGGGCTGGTTGGCGGGCTCGACTACTCCGCTGAGAATGATTCGATTGGCGATGCCAATATGCCGCTTGAATCCGCGGATGGTTTTCGACCGACTCTTGCGGCCATGGCGCATCTCTGGGTCTCCCACCGAAATCACCCGCTCGTGCGCCACGCCCTCTCGAATTCGGAGGCCATCCCCATCTGGGTCGGGCTCGAGGTCTTGGCCTACGACACGACGTAGCAACTCGAGGGCATCGGAGATGGGTGGCTTGTCGGCGTCGGCGCATCGCTTGAGCACCCAGGATTCAAGTCGCTCGGCCTCGGCTACGAGGAACTGCAACGCGTCATGTCGCTCATCGGCGTCGGACCAATCGACGTCAAGCGCAGCCTTGATGCTCGGCCCCGCCAAGAGATTCAATTCTGCCTGTTCGATGATGCTCGCGACCTCGGCGCCGGTCGCCTTCGCGACCGCACCGACAAGCTTCGACATTGCCCGGCCGATGAGGTTCCACGTGTCCTCGACACGGCCAGCCCCTTCGAGCGGTGATGAATCGAGAGCAAGCCGCAACTTTCGCGCGTCGAACAGCTTCGTCTTCTTGGCCAATTCCACGGTGCGGTCGAGCAGCTTCTGGTCCAAGTCGTGCTCAATGGCTCGGGTACGAAATCGCACCAGACTGCCTTGACCGAACGGCGCCTTCCTCTTGCTCAGCGTGCCGAGCCCCAGCTGCCACCGACGGTCATTCTCGGCCGCATCAACGGCAGCCGCATCGCTCAGGCCCGTGTAGCGCTGCAGCAGATTGGCCATCGCGAGCATTGCCGGTGGGCAGGGCTCCTGACCGCGTGGCTCGTACGCGGCGCAGAGTTCCTCCTGAAATGCGTCGTCGAACAGCTCCGACCGAATGCTCCAGAGGAACACGTAGAACTTGCTCGACCGTCGCAGGCTCGCCGCAACCGCCTTCTCTTTCTCGTGGGGCGTAGTCTTCCATCGCATGGGCGGCGTAGATCATCCCCATGCCAAACAGTCGATCACTTCCGTTATGCGGATCGGCTATCTAGCGCAGCGCTGGTCAACGCCTGCGCCGAGGCCACGTCTGGCAAACAGGAGAGCCTGATGATTCGCGAATGGTGTGCGTGGGCGGGGGCGGCGCTGGTGGTGGCGTCGTGTACGACGGTCGACGGTGCCGGGCTCAAACCGCCCCCGGCGCTCGCCGATTCTGACGCCGCGGCCGTCGACGCGTACGTTCAAGACTGGCTGCGCGCGAGCAACGGGGTCGGCGTGTCGGTCTCGGTCGTCAAAGACGGGCAGCCCGTGCTGTCAAAAGGGTATGGGCTGCGCGCCCTCGCGCCCGAGGCTCCGGTCGACGCCGACACGTTGTTCGCGGTGGGCTCGGTCACCAAGCAATTCACGGTGGCCTGCGTGCTGCTCTTGGCCGAAGACGGCAAGCTGTCGGTCTTCGACCGCGTGTCGAAGTGGTACCCCGACCTCACCCGGGCCGGCGACATTTCATTGCTCGACTTGATTCACCACGTGTCGGGCTACCGCGACTATTACCCACTCGACTTCGTCGACGCCCGAATGGCGAAAGCGAGCCCCGCCGATGACGTGATCGCCCAGTACGCCGGCCGCCCGCTCGACTTCGAACCCGGCACGCGGTTCTCGTACAGCAACACCGGGTACCTCATTTGGGCCGCGTGGTCGAACGGGTCAGCGGGCTGCCGTTTGGCGAATTCGCCCACCGGCGCCTGTTCGCCCCCTTGGGCATGGAGCACACGTCGTACGAGCCCCCTCGAGACACGCCCGGCCTCGCGCAGGGGTACACCCGCTTCGTCAACGGCCCCCACGGTCGCGGCCCCCGAAGCCTTGGGCTGGCTGGGGCCCGCCGCGGGCCTGTGGTCGACCCCCTCCGACCTCGCCCGGTGGAACGCGGCCCTGCTGGCGGGCCGGGTGGTCAACGCCGGTTCTTGGGCCGTGATGATCACGCCCCGTCAGCTCGCGAACGGCGCCATGACCCGTTACGCCGGAGCCCTCGGCCCTTCGACCCGCGACGGGGCCCTGGTGCTCAGCCACACGGGCGCGGTGAGCGGGTTTCGTTCGGCGAGCCTGTTCGACCACTTGGGCACCTCGGTCGTCGTGTTGACGAACCTCGAGTCGGTCGACCCGTCGCCGTTGGCCGACACCATTTTCGACCAGGTGCGGTCGCGTTTTTCAATACCTCGCGTCGCTGGTCTCAAGCCGGTCGAGGCGGTGCGGGTGCTGGTCGCCCAGCTCCAAGCGGGTTCGATCGACCGACGCGACTTTTCGAACGAATTCGCGGCGTTCATGAACTCCGAGCGGCTGGCGGCCGCCAAGGCGAAATTGGGGCCGCTGGGGTTGCCCACGAGCGTCAAGCTGGTCAGCACGAGCGAGCGCGGGGGCCTCGAGGTCGCGAAAGTCACACTCACCTACGCCACCGAGTCGTGGTCGGCGATCATGTACCGAAGGCCCGACGGCGTGGTCGAAGAGCTGCTGTTGACCCCCGGCCTCGACTGAACACCGCGCGTCAGCGACGCAGTCGGCGAGACCGGCCGAGCACGACGCCGCGCCCGCTCTGACCGCGCCGGGGGCGGCGCTTGGCCGGGCCTGGCCCAATGGGGTCGGGGCACTGGGCGTGCAGGCGGCACGTGCGACAGGTGGCGCCGCTCCACACCGCCTCGAAGAGGTTGCTGACCTGGTCGATGGTGTCGAAGTCTTCGGTGACGAAACCCAGCTCGAAGTTGCGCTGGTCGGCGTGTTTGGCGCCCAGCCCCGCGCCGGTCAGGTTCGCGCTGCCGAGGTAGAGCCACGCCCCGTCGATCAGCACCGCCTTGAAGTGAACCCGCGGGCAAATTTTCAGCGTGAGCCGGTTGAGCAACGCGACGTGTTGGTCGAACGCTTGGCGAAAGGGCCGCGAGGGCAGCTCGGCGTGGAGCACCCGCACCACCACGCCGCGCTTGGCCAGCTCGGCGAACACGTCGGCCACCGGTCGAAAACGCCCGTGGAGTTCGACCATCATGGCCTTGACGTTCGCGGTGGCGATCAACACCGATTCACGCGCCCGAAGCATGCGCTCGATGACGACCCGTTGGTAGAGCGCCTCGCCGGCGAGAAGGTCGGCTTCGAGCGCGCGCACGCGTCAGCTCGCCAAGAGGGCCTTGCTGCCCTCGAACACGAATTGCACGGCGATGGCGGCCAGAATGAGCCCGAAAATGCGCTCGAGAATGGCAATGCCCGTCATTTTCAGCACGCGCTTGACGTGGTGGGCGCTGCGCAACACCGCGTAGGTCACCCCGAAGGTGATGGCGATCGACCCGATGACCGGCACCGCCGCTTCGAACCCCGCGCCGTGCTCGGCCATGAGCACCATGACCGTGGCGATGGCACCGGGGCCGGCCAACAGGGGCAGGGCGAGCGGCACCACGGCGATGTCTTCTTGCTCGTAGCCTTCTTTGGTTTCAGCGTCGCTCGTCTTGGTGGCCGGCCGCTGTGCGCGCAACATGTCGAGCGCCGTCAGCATGAGCAACAGCCCCCCGGCGACCCGAAACGCCGGCAACGTCACCCCGAAAACCTTGAAAATGACCCCGCCAAAGAGCGCGAAGAACGTCAGCACCCCGCCGGCGGTGAGGCACGCCGTTCGCGCCATGGCCCGGCACTTTTCAGCCGAGTCGCGGCCCGTCATGGCCACGAAGACCGGCACCACGCCGATCGGGTCGACGATGAAGAGCACCGCCGGCAGCGCAATGACGAACGTCGTGAGCACTCATTTCCCCAAGCGCAGCTTCCACACCATGGTGAAGGCTTCGAGAAAGATCTTGCGGCTCATTTTTGATTGGCCGACCCGCCGGTCTTCGAACACGATCGGCACTTCTTTGATCGTGAAGCCCTTCTTGATCGCCCGGTAGGTCAGCTCGATCTGAAAGCCGTACCCGGTGCTCTGCACATGGTCGAGGTCAATGCCTTCGAGCACCCGCCGGTTGAAGCACTTGAAGCCACCCGTCAGGTCGCGAATGCCGACGCCCAAAATCGACCGGGCGTAGAGCGAGCCGCCTTTCGACATGATTTGCCGGCCGATGCCCCAGTTGACCGTGCCGCCACCCGTGACGTAGCGGCTGCCCAGAACCAGGTCGGCGCCGTTCTGCGCCTCGTTGATGAGCGTGGGGAGGTAGCGGGGGTCGTGTGAAAAATCGGCGTCCATCTCGATGATGTATTGGTAGTTTTCGGCCAGACCCCACCGAAACGCCGCCAAATACGCCCGCCCGAGGCCTTCTTTCTTTTCTCGGTGCAACACCCGAATGCGGGGCTCTTTGGCCGCCAATTCGTCGGCGAGCTGGCCGGTGCCGTCGGGGCTGTTGTCGTCGACGACCAGCACGTCGACCCGGGGTTCGGCCGCCAAAACCGCCGAGGTGATCGGCCCTAAGTTGTCTCGTTCATTGTACGTGGGAATGATGACCAGCGCCGGGTTCATGCGGTGCCGGCTTAGCATGCTGACTCCGCATCTCCACCACACAACCTGCTATACCCTCGAGCCCCCATGTCAGAGACGCTGGGCCCTTACGAGCTTCAGAAGCGCATTGGTGCCGGTGGCATGGCCGACGTCTTTTTGGCCAAAGGCCCCAACGGCACGTGTGTCGTGAAACGGCCGCACGCCCACTTGTGCGCCAACCCCGACTTCGTTCGCATGTTTTTAGACGAAGCCGCCATTCTCGCGCAGCTTCACCACCCGAACATCGCGCAGATCTTCGATTTGGGGGCGGTGAAGGGCGTCTACTACCTGGCGATGGAATACGTGCCCGGGTTCGACCTGATGACCATCAGCCTCGAGCACGAACGTCAGGGCGAGCTGATGGCCGCCGAGCTGTGCGCGCGCATTGTCGCTGACGCCGCCGGAGCGCTGCACTTCGCCCACGAAGCGCGCGACCGCAACGGGCAGCCGCTCAACATCATTCACCGCGACGTCAGCCCTCACAACATTCTCTTGTCGACCCAAGGGCTCGTGAAGCTCATCGACTTCGGAGTGGCGCGGGCCAATTCGGCGACCCACCGCACCCAAGCGGGGTTGGTCAAGGGCAAGTACCCGTACATGAGCCCCGAGCAGATCGTCGGCGGCGAAATCGACCGCCGGGTCGACGTGTACGCGCTCGGCTTGGTGCTCTACGAGCTGCTCACCAACGTGCGCGCCATTGCCGGAGCGACCGAGGTCGAGCAAATCGACAACGCGCGGTCGGCGCGCATTCGCCCCATTGAGCAGCTGCGCCCGAACTTGACCATGCCGCTGCGGCAAATCGTCGCTGGGTGTTTGCACCCCGACGTGAACGGCCGGTACCCCACGGCGTTGGCGGTGAAAGAAGACCTCGAAAAATACCTTTCGTACGAGCGCCACGTCGTTGGGCAAGAAGACCTGCTGCGGCTCTTTCGCGTCGTCGCCGCCGAGAGCGGCCACTTGAGCCCCACCGACCCCGAGTTGCCCAGCAAACTGACCGAGCGGGAGCAGGTCGCGCCGCTGGTGCTGTCGGGGCCTGAATCGCTCACCGACGACCAAGCCCTGGGTTTTTCGCCCACCCAGCCGAGCCTCAAGCAGACCATGCCTCCGTATGTGGGCTCGAAGTCGCCTCCTCCGCTCGTGCCGCCGAAGGGCGCCATCGGCCCCATCGCACTCACCCAGCAAATACCGACCCGGCCGTCGCGGGCGAAGTGGCTGTTGCCGGTCGCCGCCCTGGTGTTGGCGGGGGTGGCGCTGGTGTTGCTGCGGCAAACGTCGCACTCCGAAGGCGGCCACGACGGCGAAACCCCCGTCGCCGACGTGGTTGATGCAGGCACCCAGGCCCCGCTCGTCGTCGCCCCCCAGGGTGCTGAAGACGCTGGCGGAGAAGTCGTCGTGCGTGCGCCCGACGCCGTCGATTCAGGCACGCTCCTCGCAGAACAAGACCCGCCGCCCGCCCGCCCGGTCGACGAAGCGACCGTGCACAAAGCGTCGGTGCTGTTCGTCGACATTGACCCTCCGTGTGAAATTTCGGTCGACGGTCAGTCGTACGGCCGGTTGCCTGAACTCGAGCTGATGCCCGGTCGCCACGTCATTTCCATGGTCAATGCGTCGCTCGGCTTTTCGAGGCGAATCACCGTCGACCTCAAGCCCGGCGACCGCAAGCCACTGGTCATGCGGGCCAGCAAGGGCAAGCTCCATGTCGACATCGTGCCCTTCGGCGAATTGCGCATCGACGGGGTGATGGTGGCGTCGACGACCTCCTTCAAAGAGAGCGAGCTGTGGGAAGGCACTCACGTGGTCGAGGCCGTGCTCCGGCAAGAGGGGCAGCCCCCGAAAAAGAAAACGCTCAAGGTCGACGTGAAGGGCGGCCAAGAAACGAAGGTCTCGCTCAGCTTCATGGAGTGACTGCCAGTGCGCTCACCCGCTCGGCGGCTCGCACCGCCGCCCGCTCGGTGCGGTTGGCGAGCAAGGCCGCCCTGACCTCGTCGAGCCCAGCGACGCACGCCTCGCGCGCCGGCCCCGACCAGAGGGCTTCGAGTTCTTCGACGACGCGTTCGACCGTGACCTCGGCTTGCAACAGCTCGGGTACGACTTTTCGCCCGGCCAGCAAATTCACCAGCGAGAAGTGCTGGAGCTTCACCATCGCTCGGCCCACCCAGTAGGTCAGCGGTGCCACCCGGTAAACGACGACGAGCGGCCGCCGCATGAGGCCGGCCTCGAGAGCCGCCGTGCCCGAAGCGACCAATGCCACGTCGCTTGCTCCCACCACTTCGGCCGCGCGACCCGCCACCAACGTCGGCTCAACGCCCGCGGCGGCAAAGGGCCCCAACACGGTTTCGTTTTCGAGCCCGGGCGCCACCGGCACGAGCACCCGCAGCCCGGGGTGCCGTTTCATCTGTTCGGCCGCCACCTGGGCCATGGTGGGCAACAGGCGGGCCAGCTCGCTTCGACGGCTGCCCGGCAGCACCGCCAGCACCGGGGCGTTCGGGTCGACCCCGAGCGCACGGCGAAAATGCGCCGGTTCGGCCGGGGCGGGGAGCTGGTCGAGCACCGGGCTGCCCACGTAGGTCGCGTGAACGCCCCGGGCGCGAAAGAACGGTTCTTCGAAGGGCAAAATGCACAGCAGTTCGTCGGTTCGCTCGGCGATGAGCGTCGTGCGCCCCTCTCGCCAGGCCCACGCCATGGGGGCGATGTACCAGGCAATTTTGATGGGCAGCGAGCCTCGCCGAAGCCGCTTCGCGAGTCGCAAATTGAAGTCGGGCACGTCGACCAAGATCGCCAGGCCGGGGCGTCGCTGTTCGACCGCGCGCATCAGGTCGCCCAGCACCTTCAAAATGCGGGGTATTTTGGGCAAGACCTCGGCGATGCCCATGACCGAAATTTCATGGGCCCCGTGAATGAGCTCGAGGCCCTGTGCCTCGAGCTTCGGGCCCCCCATGCCGAAGAAGCGCCAGGTCGGGTGTGCCTGCCTCAGCACCGCCACCAGTTCGGCTGCGTGCTGGTCACCAGAGGCTTCTCCAGCGACGACCAGCACTTCGAAGGGAGCCGATTCAGGCATGGGACCCCTGGCTATCATGAAGCGAGTCGGTCGAATAAAGCTTTGATTTGACTGAGTAAAGTGGCGAAGGGGTCGGGTACTTTGTACCGAAGGTGCCGGGTACTTTGTACCGTGAGCGGCGGAAGTGGGTGGTACACGCCTGGTCGAAATGGGTCGGTGGTCGTCATCTCCGTTGTGGCGTGCGCTGGGCGAACTGGCGCTGATGGGGCGGCCGCACTGGCGGGTGCTGGCGGCGTCGTGGGTCTGCATGGTGCTGGTTGCGGTGACGACTGGTGCCTACGCCTGGCTCATGGGGCCGGCCCTTCGGTTTTTGCTCACCGGAGGTCGCGACGGCCTGGGCCTCGTGGCCGAAGTGTGGCCCGAGGTCACCAGCTGGCCGGTCGAAAAAGTGCTGCTCGCCTTGCCGGTGGCGGTCGTGGTGATCGGCGCGGTGAAGGCGGTTGGGTACCTGGGCCAATTCTACTTGGTCGGCGTGTTCGGTCAGCGCGTCGTCATCGACCTGCGCCGCCGCCTGTTCTCGCGGTACTGCGCGTTGACGCCGCAACAACGTTCGACCCGGTTGGCCGGAGACCTGCTCAGTCGTTTTACCGCCGACGTGGCGGCGGTCGAGCTGGCGGCGACCTACACCGTCGCGTCGTGGCTGCGCGACACGTTGCAAATTGTCGTGCTCGTGGTCGCCGCGTTCGTCGTGAGCTGGCAACTGTCGTTGGTGGCTTTGGTGGTCGTACCCCTGGCGGTGTGGCCGACCTCTCGGTTGACCCGCTCGCTGTTCAGTCGTTCGCGAGAAAGCCAAGTGTCGCTCGGGGCGCTCGCCGGGCAAGTGCAAGAAGGGTTGGGCGCGCTGCGCACGGTTCAAGCGTTCAACGCCGAACGGGTCGAATTGCGGCGTTTCGCGGGGCAGGCCGGCCGGGTCGAAGCGGCGTTGACGCGGGCAGGGTGGTCTCGCGCGGCGGTGCCGGGCCTCATGGAGGTGCTCGCGTCGGCGGCGATCGCTGGCGCCAT
>JBGAIY010000354.1:0-8311 GCA_044225205.1 Myxococcaceae bacterium
CTCGTTGACCGAAGGGTTCGGCTCGTTTCCATTCGAAAAGGTCACCGAAATTCACCTCGCGGGAGGCGTCGTCACCCGGCGAGGTGACCGCCAGGTCTACGTCGACGACCACCCGCAACCCGTTCGAGACGAAGTGTGGGCGTTGCTCGAAGAAGTGCTGCCCCGGTGCACGCAGCTCAAGGCGCTCACCTACGAAGGCGACGGGCACCCCGCGGCGGTCGCCAAAGTGAACCTCCGGAGGCTGCGCGAAACCTGGCAACGCCTGG
Organism: Myxococcaceae bacterium; assembly: GCA_044225205.1. Lineage (GTDB taxonomy): Bacteria > Myxococcota > Myxococcia > Myxococcales > Myxococcaceae > JAEUJT01. The sequence goes on from JBGAIY010000354.1 coordinate 267, forward strand.
CGCCCAGCTCGCGCGCGGTGACCCCCCATGCGAATGAACCTCGCGAGACTCAGCCGCTGAACGACGACGCCGTGCAGGCCATGTGGCGCGTCTTCGACGACGTTCATTCGGCGCACTGCCTCGAAGACCCCGCCGGCGCCGTGGCCGAACTCGACTTTCGCCTCGCCGTCGTCGCGCAAGAACTCGACGAGGCGGTGCCGCTCAGTCGGCTCGCGGTCGCTCCGTCGCGACCCGAATTGGCCGCTTTCGCTGGCAGCGACGTGTTTCGTGAATGGTTTCGCGAAGGTACGGGCCGTGCGCTCGGCGACGCGTTCTTGAGTTGGGCCCGTGCGCGGGTACGTGAGCGGCCCACCCCGGGCGCCGAAGCCCTGGTGTCACTCGAGTCGTGGGCGCGCCACACCGCACGCCGGCTGCCGCCAGGCGAATCGATGCAGGCCCCATTTCCCCTCTGTTTGAGTGAAGCCGTTCACGCCGCACGGGCGCTGACCCGACACGTCGCCGCGAAAGCGTGGTGGAACTCGACTGGCCTCGAGCCCAGCGCGCTCGACGGCGTGCTGCAAGCCGCGGCGAGGCCGGCCCCCGGGCCTTGGGTCGTGACGCTGCGTCGCTCGCCTCGCGGGCGGGTCGACGTACTCGAAACCGAAACGGCGCCCGCGGCTCGACTAAGCTCGGTGACGGCATGAACGCACCCGAAGGGGCCATGTGCTCCACGCACCCCGAAGTGAAGGCCCTGGGTGCCTGCAGCCGCTGTGGCACGTTTTTCTGTACCCAATGCACCAACGACTTCGAGCGTTGCCTCCGGTGCCCGGCGGTGCCGGTGCTGGCCGACGTCGGCATTCGCTTCGTCGCGAACCTGGTCGACTCGGTCGTCTTCATGGCCCCCATGTTCATGGCCGGCCTGGTGGCGTTTCTCATTGCCCACAGCTTCGAGACGGGCGAGCCCGAAGACATACCCGGGTCGGTCGGCATTGCCATTGGGGTGGCGATGCTTGCGGCGGTCGTCGGGCTCGGCGTGCAGCTGTTCTTTCAAATCAAATTCGGCCGCTCGCTGGCGAAGTGGCTCTTCGGCCTGCGCGTCGTGCGCACCGACGGCAGCCCCGCCGACATTTGGCGAATCATCTTTCTTCGCAACATCGCCATTCACGTGCTGTCGAACTTGTGCGGCCTGGTGGGGCTCGTCGACCCGTTGTTGATTTTCGGCGAGAAGCGCAAGTGCCTGCACGACTACCTGGCCGACACCATCGTCGTGGTCGACCCGCGCGAGCCCCTCTGACGTTCGTACCTTCGCTTGACTCCTCCGACCCGAGCAAACTATCGAGCGCGAGGAAATGCGCACGTCCAAGACCGGGTACTTCCCATCGCTTGACGGGTTGCGTTTCGTTTGTTGCACGGCTGTGGTTGCCGCCCACGCGTTTGTCGCGACACCACTTGCTGCGATTGGTGACAATTTGGGTCGCCTCGGTGTCGATGCTTTTTTCTGTCTGAGCGGGTTTCTGATTACGAAATTACTGCTCGAAGAAGTGCAGGCCGTCGGTGCCATCAACCTCTTCGATTTCTACATGAGGAGAGCGCTCCGAATATGGCCGGTGTATTTCATTGCACTGGTTGGCTTCGCGATACCCTTTGTACTCGGTGGGAGGCTCAACTCCGTCTTTGGCTACACACCCAATGATCAATTGCTGACGCGGGCACTGCCGGCTCACCTTCTCTTTCTCGCGAACTGGAGCCGAACGCCCGTTCCAACGCCGCTCCAGGTGCTCTGGAGCATTAGCGTCGAAGAACAATTCTACCTCTTGTTCCCCGGCCTTTTGGCGTTGGTCTCTCGACTGGGCGCGAAGCGTTGGCCCGTCGCCTCCGTCTGTGTGCCCATCCTGCTCGTGGTTTGGCTCGTACGGCTCTTCACCGCATTTCCCGCGCCTCCGCTGGGCGAACTGCGGTCGACTTGGGTGGTGAGCGATTTTCTTCTTTCGGGTGCCTTGGCCGCCCAATTTGTTCACGGTCGCGAGTCGCGAGCCGAAGCGTGGCTTGAATCGGCGCGGCGGTGGCTCGAACCGACCTTGGCGATCGCGGTGGGCGCTTTGCTGGTCATGAGACCTTTTGACGCCGAAGCCCCCTGGGTTCGCTGGGCTTGGGTTTTCTACAACCCCGTCGTCGCGATGCTCCTCACGGGGGCGATCGTGACGCTGGCCTACTCGAGTGGGGTGAGGGGCTTCGCCAGGCCCCTTTCGACCAAGCTGATCATTGGGCTTGGGCAACTCACTTACGCCGCGTACGTCTTTCACATCTATTCAGTGGCCATTGGCTGGGCAATCGCGAGCCGGCTGACAGCGTCAAACAGCATCACGGCCGCACTGCTTCGGTTCGTGATTGCCATGCCATTGACCTTCGCCACGGCACTGGCGTCGAAGCACCTCGTCGAGAAACGCTTTGCTGCCTTGAAAGGCCGCTTCGCGCGACCCAGAAGCGAACCGGCTGCTCTTGAGCCCGCGGGGCCACCTGCCCCCCACCCCCAGCCCTGAATCGAGGGCCCGCATCGTTGCGGTTGGCGCCGCTGCCGGGTTTCGGTAAACCGCACCGGTGATCGCCCTCGCCAATTTTGAGCGCCAATGGGAGTCGTCTCACCAAGCCTACCAGGCCGCCATTGACCGCGTCGGTCGCAGCGGGTGGCTGATTTTGGGCCAAGAGGTCACCGCGTTCGAAAACGATTTGGCGGCCTTCTGGGGCCTCGCGCACGCGGTGGGGTGCGCCAACGGGCTCGACGCGCTCGAAATCGCCTTTCGGTGCTTGGGCATGAAGGCCGGCGACCTGGTGCTGACCACGCCACTCAGCGCTTTCGCGACCACCTTGGCGATCGTTCGGGTCGGCGCCACTCCGGTCTTTGCTGACGTCGACTCGACCGGTGCGCTCGACTTGGCGAGTGCCGAAGCCGTCTTGGCGAGCCTGCCAACGCGGCCGCGCTTCATCGTGCCGGTTCATTTGTACGGCCACGCCATGAACCTCGACGCCCTCGAGGCCTTCGCCAAGCGGCACGGGCTCATCGTCATCGAAGACTGTGCGCAGGCCATCGGGGCGCGCAGCGGCGAACGGCCGGTCGGCGCGAGCAGCCCGGCGTGTGCCACGAGCTTCTACCCAACGAAGAACTTGGGTGCCTTCGGAGACGGTGGCGCCTTGCTCACCAACGACGCGACCCTGGCCCAGCGGGCGCGCTCGCTGCGCGACTACGGCCAAAGCGAAAAATACGTGCACACCGAAATTGGCCTGAACAGCCGCCTCGACGAGTTGCAAGCGGCTCTGCTCCGCTCGGTGCAGCTCCCCGCGTTGGCCGCACAGACCGCGAGGCGCCAAGCCATTGCCCGCCGCTACCTCGACGGCATTCACCACCCCCACCTGAGCCCGGTGCGCCCCGAGCCCAAGTCGCAATCGGTGTGGCACCTCTTCGCGGTCTTGGTGAAGGGCCCGCGCGCTGGCTTTCAGGCACACCTTCGCGCGAAAGGCGTCGGCAGCGGCGTGCACTACCCCAAGCTCATTTCTGACCAACCGGCCCTGCGCGAGGTGACCTGGTACGGCCCGAAGAATGGTCTGCCCCGGGCGACTGAGTTCGCGAACTGCGAGCTGTCGCTGCCGCTGCACCCGTTTCTCACCGACGACGAAGTGCGAACCGTCATCGACGCCTGCAACAGCTGGGAGTCACCATGAGCGCCCCCTTCGTTCACCCACAGGGCCTGTGCGAGTCGCCCCACGTGGGCGAGGGTACGCGCGTCTGGGCGTTCGCCCACGTGCTCCCGAACGCGCGCATCGGCCGCGACTGCAATGTGTGCGACCACGTCTTCATCGAAAATGACGTGGTGGTGGGTGACCGCGTCACCATCAAGTGCGGCGTGCAGTTGTGGGACGGCGTTCGCCTCGAAGACGACGTGTTCGTGGGGCCGAACGTCAGCTTCACGAATGACGCTTTCCCTCGCAGCAAGCAGTACCCAGAAAAGTTCGCCCTCACCACGATTCGCCAAGGGGCTTCCATCGGTGCCGGTGCGGTGCTCTTGCCGGGCATCACCATTGGGCAACGGGCCATGGTGGGCGCCGGTGCGGTGGTGACCCAAGACGTGCCGCCTCACGCCATCGTGGTCGGCAACCCCGCGCGCATCTCGGGCTACGTCGAAACGACACACGCCCCACCGGCCCGCTCGACGACGGCTCCTGTCAGCGGCGTGGTTGAGTCTTCGGTGCGCGGCGTCAAAATTCTCACCGGGGCGCTGCGGGGCGACATTCGAGGCGAGCTCACCGCGCTCGAGTTCGAACGCGACATACCCTTCGTGCCCAAGCGCACCTTCTTGGTGTTCAACGTGCCAAACGCGAAGGTGCGCGGAGAGCACGCACACCGCCAGTGCCATCAACTGCTGTACTGTGTGTCGGGCTCCGTTCACTGCCTCGCCGATGACGGCGTGCATCGCGAAGAGGTGGTGCTCTCGAAGCCGAACGTCGGCCTCTACCTGCCCCCCATGACGTGGGGCACGCAATACCGGTATTCGGCTGACGCCGTACTGCTGGTGTTTGCCTCGCACCTGTACGACGCCCGAGACTACATTCGAGAGTACGAGACGTTCTTGCGCGAACTGAAGGCCCGCTCTTGATGTTTTCGCTCGTCATACCCGTGTACAAGAACGAGGGCTCGTTGCCAGCGCTGTTGCAGGCGCTCGTTCGAGGTCGTCTTCGTGGTCGACGGCAGCCCCGACCGCTGCTTCGAGGTTCTGAGAACCGAGTTGCCGAAACACCCCTTCACGTCTCAACTGTTGGCGCACTCCCGAAACTTCGGTTCCTTCGCGGCCATTCGCACCGGCCTCGGCGCGGCACGCGGGGAGTTCTTCGCCGTCATGGCCGCCGACCTCCAAGAACCACCCTCGCTGATCGAAGAATTCTTTCGCGTTCTCGAGGGCGGCGAAGCCGACGTGGTCGTCGGGCAACGAACTTCGCGCTCAGACCCCGCGACTTCGTCGTGGGCTGCCCAGCTCTTTTGGTGGCTCTATCGCAAGGTCATCAACCCCGACATTCCTCCGGGTGGGGTCGACATTTTCGGGTGCAACCGCCTCGCGCTCGACGCGCTGTTGAAGCTCAACGAGAGCAATTCGTCGCTCGTCGCGCAGTTGTTCTGGGTCGGCTTTCGTCGCCGAGCGGTGCCCTACGAGCGACTGGCGCGGAGCGAAGGCGTCTCGGCGTGGACGTTTCGAAAGAAGCTTCGGTATTTGTTCGACAGCGTCTACTCCTTCACCGACGTGCCCATTCGACTGCTGTCGATGACCGGGGTCGCGGCCATGGTCACCGCGGTCGTGTTGGGCGTCGTCGTGCTGATCGGTCGGCTCACCCACTACGTCGAGCTGCCGGGCTACACTCCCACGATTCTCACCATTGTCTTCTTCGGGGGGCTCAACAGCTTCGGCCTCGGCATTATTGGCGAATACGTGTGGCGGGCTTTCGAGAACACGAAAGCGCGACCAGCATCACTGGTACGAGCGCAACTGACCTTTTCGGCCCAGGCCGAGCGCGCTCAGGCCGACGGCCGAGCCAGTTGAGGCTCGGGTGAGGCCACGCGAGCCCTCCAGGCCGCCACCGCAACCGCAGCGAACAGAACCAACAGGTCGTACACCGGCATCGAGTATCGATTCTCGAAACCATTGAGTGGAAAGTAGATGAGGGCCGTAAACACCAGGGGCACCAGCAACCAGGCCACCGCCTCGCGGCGCCTCACCGCCCAGACGGCTCCAGCCACGCCGAGCAGCGTCAACACCGCATTCAGCGCGTACAGAGCCGCCTTCAAGGCGACCCACTGTTTGCTGCCGCGCGGGAAGACCGCTTGATTCAGTTCAAAGATGTCGAACCGCGTGCCGAGCCACAACAACGGCGCCCGCATCACCCAACGCCCCAGCACCTGAAGCGGCTCCGATTTGACCCGTTCAATGAAGAGCTTCCGAAAGAAGGGTTCTGAATCGCTCGACACGCGCGCCACGTCAATTTCGTTGGCCTCGTCTTCGCTGTGATAGGCCTTCGGCGGGTAGCGATGACCCGCCCCCGGCGTTCCCGGGGCGGGCTCGAGAACATCGGCCCCGGTCACCGCCCAAGAACCAAACCAGAGGGAGAGCCCCAGCCGGCCCGCGCTCACCGGAATGAATCGATGAAAGTGGGTGGCGTTTCGCAAGGTCCACGGAGCGATGGTCAGCACCGAAATGCCAGCCACGAGGCCCACCTGCCGGAGGCGAGCGCGCCACAGCACGTCTCGAGGGCCGAACACCACCCAGGCGAGCGCCCCGAAAGGAATGAGCGCCAGGTAGATGTCTCGTGCCAAGCAGAGCACGCCGAGGAGGGACCCACCCAGCGCCCAAAAGCCCAGACGTTGCCCGCGCCCCCAAGACAGCACGAGAACCATCGCGAGCATGAGGGTCGCGGTTATCGACTCGGAGAGGGGTATCACCGCGTACACGGCATCGAATGGGTTGAGCGCCGCCAGCCACATGGCCAATACCCGAGCCTTCGGCATGAAGACCGACGCCAGCGATGCCACCAACACCACATTGATGATGCTCAGAACCGCCTGCAAAACACGAGCGCCCAACACCGCATGGCCACTGAGCGCGAGCAGCGCTGCCAAATAGCCAGAGTACAGAGGTGGGCGATAGGCCGACGGAGCAAATGGGGCGGTGGCGTCGTGGCTGAAGGTGCCCTCGCGCAAGAGGTTCTCAGCTGCCTGAATGTACGAACTCGCGTCTCCACCCTCGAGTCGTGGTTCAACCAACCAAAACAGAAACCCACGCACCAGCAGCGCCCCCAAACACGCCACCCACAGCGAAGACATCATCTGCTTGGCTTTCATGCGACGCCATCTACCCAGTCACGCGAAAGATTGCTGAAGCAAATGACCGCCTCAAATGACTCGGGGCCCACGAGGGGCCCCGAGCACTTCAGGTCAGGCTGGCACCGCTTACGAGCGGCGGCGGCGGCGAATCAAACCGAGCGCGGCCAGCCCGAGCGCGGCGAGGCCGGCGTCCATCGGCACCATGGAACAGGCTTGGGGGCCGTTCTTGCCGTCGGGGGTGACGCTCATCTTCAAGGCCGAAACCGACTCGCGTTGATCAGGGTACGCCCGGTCGGCGAACACGAGCTTGGCTTGCAGCTGAATCGAATAGTCGCCGTCGACGTCGGCCGTGAAGGTGGGCACGTTGCCGTCTTGGTACGCGTATTCCCAGTGGCGCGACATGGTGACCGAGCCGATCGGGTTTTCAATGGCGGAGGTGCTGCCGGCCGGGCGGGTCGCCACCGTCCACTTGAATTCGATGGCGGCGTTGTTGCGGTTCGCGAACATCGGCAACCGAAACTTCTCGCCCCGCTTGAGCGAAATGAAGCCGCCCCCGTGCACGCGGAACGGGCCGTTCGGGTCGAGGCAGTCGTCTTTGTTCGACGGGTCGACGACCACGCAGTACCTCGCGTCACACGAGTCGCCCACCCCGTCGCCGTCGTCGTCGAGCTGGCCCCGGTTCTTCACCGCCGCGCAGTTGTCGGCCAGGTTCAACACGCCGTCGTTGTCGACGTCGCGGTCGCACACGTCGCCAATGCCGTCGCCGTCGGTGTCGAGTTGGTTCGAATTCACGTTGCTGGTGCAATTGTCAATCGCGTCGCCCACGCCGTCGGCGTCACTGTCGGTGTTGCAGCCCGGGTCGCTGAGCAACTCGTTGGGCGTGTGGTTCAACAACGGGCACTTGTCTTCAACGTTGGGGTAACCGTCACCGTCGGCGTCGGCGTCGCACACGTCGCCTTTGCCGTCGTGGTTCAAGTCGCCCTGCCCCACGTTCGGGATGTTGGGGCAGTTGTCGGTCAAGTTCGCGATGCTGTCGCCGTCGAGGTCGCCGTCGCACGAGTCGCCCTGGCCGTCGCCGTCGGTGTCGAGCTGCGTGAAGTTCGACGCCGCCGCGCAGTTGTCGCACGCGTTGCCCACGCCGTCGCCGTCGCCGTCGAGCTGGTCGCGGTTCGACGAGAACGGGCAGTTGTCGGTGTCGTCTGAC
>JBGAIY010000355.1:0-8415 GCA_044225205.1 Myxococcaceae bacterium
AGCACGGGCGAACTGGTGTGGCGGCGAAGACTGCCCGACGCCCGCACCGGCACGGGCGCTCCGACGCTTCTGGGTACCGACAAGCTGCTCGTGCCGGCCAATGACTTGTACTGCTTCGACCTGGCGACCGGCGCCGTTGTGTGGTCGTACCCCATGGGAGAGAGCACCTATGGCGCGAGCACGGTCGTCTTCGACAACGGGCGGTTGTTCTTTCAGGGGTCAGTAGCGGTCGCCGAAGGGTTTCTCTACGCCATCGACCCGGCCGACGGCCACCTGCTGTGGAAAGTGAAGGCCGGCAACGACTACGCGGGCGTGGTTGCTCCGCGCGTGTACGGCGACCTCGTCATTGGCACCACCGTCAATTCGTCGAGCTTGAGCTTGGCGAGCTTACGACGGCTGTTCGTGGTCAACGCCGCCACGGGCGCTCGCATACCGACCTTCAACGACAAAGACGTGTTGAGCGGCTCCCCCACGCTGAACAACGGCACCTTCTACTTCTTCGGCCAGATCTACACCGGCACCGCCACGGTGAGCGCGGGGTCGGGCTATTTCGCACTCGACGCGATTTCGGGAGTACCGCGGTGGAAGCACACGCGCGCCACGCTGGTGAAATTTCAATACTGAACGGCGTTGGTGGGTCGACGCTCGAGAATGCCCGAACCGAACACTCGGTCGAGTTCGAGGTATTCGAGGTGCACGTAACCGATGTGGCAGCCGCACGTCTGGGCGGTGCACGGTCGTGGCTTCAGGGCGTCGGCGAACTGGGGCTCGTAAATGTTGCCAATGGGCTCGCGAATGAAGTGGCAGCTGCGCGCCGTGCCTTCGCCGTCAACCGAGATGACCGTCGACCCGCCCCGGCACGCCCGGCCCAAGCTGGGGTGGGCCTTCAGGTTGAGAGGAAAGAGCGAGTCGACCGCGGTGAACGCGGCCAGGTCGTCGGCCGTGTAGGTGGCGGCCAAGTCTTTCACCGCGTTGACCCACACGTAGACGTCGGGCGGCAATTCGGCCCGGAGCGCGCGCAACGACGCCTGCACCGAAGGAAACCCGACGACGCCGACCGAAAACGAAATGTGCCGTCGGTGCAGTTCGAGGCACTGGGCAACGAATTTGGCCCGGTCGACCCAGTCGGGGTGAAACGTGGCCCAAATGCCCAATTTCTCGGGCGCGCAGTCGTCGAGCCAGTCGAGCTTCGCCGACAAGTTCGTCTGTACGGCCGCTTTCGTCACGTGGGGCAGGTGCGTCAACCGGGCAAGAGCCTGTTGGTAGCGCCGCTGGGTCAGCGCCTCGCCCCACGGGGTGAAGAACACCGCCAATTCACCGTGCGGCCACGCTTCGGCCCAGCCGAGAAAGCGCTGCAGGGCGACGTTGTCGGCGGCGTGCTCTTCGTTGGTTTCGTGGTGCTTGGCGAAGGGGCAATACGTGCACCCGTAGTTGCAGCTCGACAACGGGCCCCGGTAGAGCACCGAGAGCATTACCGGGCCTCCCATTGGGCCATGAGCGCGTTGACCTGGGGCGAGTGCAAATAGGGGCCGATGAGGTCAGACCGTTCGACCCCGCGGGGCGTCAGTCGCACGAGCGCGGCCTCGGCGTCGTGTTCGGCGAGACCGGCCGACATCAATTCGCGCAGCTCGGGCAGGTGGCCCAGCACGTCACCGCCGTACCGCTCGGCCCAACGGCCCAGGTCAATGCCGTCGGCGAGCAGCGACAAAATCGCGAAGCGGCGGCGTTCTTCGGCGTCGTTCAATTCGAAGCCGTGGTGCGCGTAGTGAAAGCTGTCGACCGGGCGGGCGCTGTATTCGTCGATGATGCCGCGCACCGCCCGCGAGGCGACGGCCCATTCTTGCGAATAGTGCACGCGCCCCGCGTACGAGCGCGCGCCGCAGCCCAGCCCGACCATGCCGTCTTCTTGGCAGCGGTAGACGGGCGCCTGTTTCGCTTGGTCGCTGAGGGCCGAAGCGGTCTTGCGAAACATGCGCATCGACACCTGGTGGTACCCGGTCGCCAGCAAGTGCGCTCGGCCGGCCCGGTACTGGGCGAGGCGGTCGTCGTCCCACGAGCGGGCGGCTTTGCCGAGCGACGTCAACGGGCGCACATACAAGGGGTAGAGGTAGATCTCTTCGGGCGCCCACTTTTGGGCCTCGCGAATCGACCCGACGAAGGTGTCTTCGGTCTGCGCCTCGATGCCGTAAATGAGGTCGACGTTGAGGGTGCCGAACGGCTTTTGCCGAATGAGGTCGAGCGCGCGGGCCACGTCTTCGTTGCGCTGAGGGTGTTTCACCGAAGCGACCTCACTGGGCACGAAGCTCTGCACCCCAATCGACACCCGGTCGGCGCCGCGCTCGAAGAGCTCCTGCACCTTGTCGGCGGTCACCGTCTCGGGAGACACCTCGACCGAGAGCGGTATTTTGCCGAGCGGCGCGCCCATGGTTCGCTCGAGCACGTCGAACACCCGCGTCAGTTGGCCCGCGTCGAGAAACGTGGGGGTGCCTCCACCGATGGCGGCGCGCGCGAACGCGGCCGGGCCGAGGGCGGCTCGAACGGCGCGGGCTTCGTGTTCGAGCGCGGTGACGTAGCGTTCGACGACCTGCTCGACGGGGTTGGCGGCCGTGAAGAGGTTGCAGAAGCCGCAGCGCATTTCACAAAACGGTATGTGCACGTACAAAAACAGCGCCCGCTTGTCTTGGTCGGCCCAAACGCGTTCGAGCGGTTTCGGAGGCGCGAAGGCGCGGTACGCCGTCTTGTGGGGGTAGCCGTAGAGGTACTGGCGGTACGGTGAGCCTTCGAGCCATTGCTGCAGGTGCGTCATCGGGTTTCAGCTCCAACGGAGTCGACGGTGAATTCGGCGTACGGCACGGTCCACACCGCGGGGTGGGCGAGGCGGTGCCCCGTGTACCCGTCGTCGTCGTAACACGTGCCGTGATCAGAACAGACGATGCAAAACGCCGGCCCCCGCTCGGCGAGCGCGTCGAACAAAGGCGACAACTGGGAGTCGACGTAGCGCAGCGCCGCGGCGTGGGTTTCTCGCGAGTCGCGCACCGCGCCCGGCACGTAGTAACGGTTCGGCTGGTGCAGCGCCGACACGTTGATGAACAAGAACACCCGCTCGCGAAGTTGCTGCAAGCGGCGCACGGCGAGTTCGACTTGCACGCGGGTCGACGTGGGGTTGGTGACACCGGTCTCGACCGACCAGTGCGCCTCTTGAAAATACCCGGGCAGCACCCGCCCCAGGGGAAAGTCGGGGTTGAAGAAGCCCACCCCGCCAATGCACACCGTGCGGTACCCGTGCGCCTCGAAGCCGTGAACGATGTCGGGGGCGTCGAAGACGATGGTGTCGTTCGTGGTGGTCTCGCTCCCGGCGAAGCGGGTCGCGAACAGCCGGGGGTGACGACCCGGGCGGTCGGGCGTGGGCAAGAACCCGGCGAAAAAGGCCTGGTGCGCCGCGTAGGTGAAAGAGCCTGGGGTGTGCCGCCGTTGCCAAGCCGCCACGTGGCGACCCAACGTCGGCAACCGCCCCGCTTCGAGCTCTTCGACCGCCACGTCGTACCGCAACGTGTCGAGCACCATGAACAAGACGTCGTGCGTTCCGAGCTTCACTTACGTGACTCCTCGCCCGAGCAAATACCCCATGACCCGTTCGACGCTCTGGGCGGGGGTCTCGCGGTCGGTGGGCACGCGCAGCTCGGGCTCGAGCGGCGCTTCGTAGGGGTCGCTGACGCCGGTGAACTGGGCCAATTCGCCGCTGAGCGCTCGGCGGTACAGCCCCTTGGGGTCGCGGGCGACGAGGGTGTTCAGCGGTGCGTCGACGTGCACTTCAATGAAGTCGACCCGGTCGTTCTGCGCGAGCCGACGAACGAGGCCCCGCGCGTCGCGGTAGGGAGAAATGGCCGCGACGACCGCCACCACGCCGTTGCGAGCGAGGGCGCGGGCCACGAAGCCGATTCGCTCGACGTTCGCGTCGCGGTCTTCTTTCGAAAACCCGAGCCCGCGCGAGAGGTGCGGCCGCACTTCGTCGGCGTCGAGCACGTCGACGGGGCGCGAGGCGAGTCGTTCTTTGAGCGCCCGGGCGATGGTCGACTTGCCGGCGCCCGACAACCCGGTGAGCCACACGATGGTGCCGCGCGGCGGGGGCGCCGAGGTCACCGGTGGTGAGCCGGCGCTGGGGTTGAAGCGCGGCCCTGCCCCCAAGGCCTGCGCCACTTCGGGCCGCATCAGGTGCGCAGGCACGGCCTGCCCGGCGTCGAGCCAGGCCCGTACCGCAGACCCGGAAACGTCGACGTGCGCTTCGGCACCGTGGGGGCAGGTGCGGCTGGTCGCCATCGACTCGCACCGCCGGCAAAAGAACGCCGACGCGAAAAGCAGCGGAGAGGCGCCGAGCTCGGCGGCCGAAAACCCCGCCACCAACGCCTGCGCGGCGTCGGCGGGGTACAGCGAACCGAACCCGGCGTGATCTCGGCCGACGATGAGCGACGAAATGCCGTAGTTCTTTCGCACGAGTACGTGCCACAGGGCTTCGCGCGGCCCCGCGTACCGCATCGCCGCGGGGAAAGCGGCCAGCAGCACGCGTTCTTTCGGGTACCCAGCGTCGAGCGCCGCCCGGTACGCCTCGAAGCGCCGCGCCACCGGCACGTCGTCGGCTTTCGTCGGCCCCACGAGCGGGTGAATGACGAGCCCGTCGCAGGTCTCGAGGGCGACCTTGGTGAGGTATTCGTGGGCGCGGTGCAGCGGGTTGCGGGTTTGAAACCCCGCCACCGTGCGCCACCCCCGCTCGCTCAATTCGGCGCGCAGCTGGGCCGGGGTGAGCCGGTACGCCCCCACCGTGCGCTCGTGCACCTCGGGCAGCGCCGCGGCCTCGAGCGGGCCACCCACGAGCAGCGGCCCGCGCCCCTGGAGCCACCTGACGACCGGGTGGTCGAGCGACTCGGTGCCATACACGGCGCGCGCTTCGAGCGCCGGCGCGTTCGGGTACACCGACGTCACCCGCATGACGGCCCACAACCGCCCCGCCGAATCGACGAGGGCCACCCGCTCGCTCGTGGGGGCCCGGGCGACCGCCAGGGTCACCGGCAACGGCCACAACAGGCCGTCAGCGAGCCGCAGGTGCCGCAACACCGAATGGTAGTCTCGCTCTTCGAGAAAGCCGCTCAGGGGGCTGGCGGCGCCGCAGGCCACCAATTCGAGGTCGGCGACTTCACGTTCGTCGACCACGACGCGCTCGAGCCCCGCCGCGAGACGTTCGAGTGACGCGGTGTCGGTCAGACACTGGTGCAGCCGGCCTCCGTGCGGTTCGACGAGCGCCATTCGGGCGGGCGCACCGTACTGCAAGCGCGAGCGCGTGACTTGGGTCGAAATCGTGTTATCGCCGAGCGCATGGCTGAGCGTTTGCCCCTGTTTGCCACCGCTTCTCGAGGTACCGAGCCTTTGTTGGCCGCCGAGCTCGAAACGCTGGGCGCCAAGCGCGTGCGCCAGGGCCGCGGCGGCGTGAGCTTCATGGCCAACCTCGACGAAGCCATGCGGCTCGTCGTGCACACCCGGCTGGCGATGCGGGTGCTCTACCCGTTGGGTGAATTCGACGCTCCCGGCGCCGACGGTTTGTACGAAGCCGCCTCGAACGTCGCGTGGGAAGAGTGGCTCACCCCGAGTTCGACCTTCGCCGTCGAAGCGACGCTGTCGAACAGCGAGCACACGCATTCGGGCTTCGTGGCGCTCAAAATCAAAGACGGTTTGGTCGACCGCATGCGCAAGCTCAAGGGCACGCGGCCCGACGTCGACTCGCGCGAGCCCGACCTCCAAATCGTGGCGCACTTGTCGAAGACGAAGCTGTCGCTCTCGCTCGACGTGTGCGGAGAGCCGCTCTTCAAGCGCGGGTACCGGGTGAAGACGACGCCCGCTCCGCTCAAAGAGACGTTGGCGGCCGCGTTGCTCATGGCCAGTGGGTACGACGGCAACGAGCCCTTGGCCGACCCCATGTGCGGCTCGGGCACCATCGCCATTGAAGCGGGGCTCATCGCGACGAACCGAGCGCCGGGCCTCAAGCGCCGCTACGCGATTGAGCGGTGGCCGTCGCTCGGTGAAAAAGCCTCGGGGTTGCTGGCCGACGTGAAGAAAGAAGCCCAGTCGCTGGTGCGAGCCGCCCCCGCGCCCATTTACGCGTCAGACCGCGACGAAGAAGCGTTCGAAGCGGCCGAACGAAACGTCGCGGCCGCGGGGTTGTCGGCCACCATTTCGGTGCAAGCGGCCGACGCGCTGCACGCCGATGCGCCGGCCGGGCCGCCCGGGCTCGTCTGCACCAACCCCCCGTACGGCGACCGGCTCACGGCGGGTGGGCAAAAGGGCATGAAGACGTTCTACTTTCAGTTCGGCGAAGCCATGAACCGGTGGGCGAATTGGCGCATGTCGATTCTGTGCGGCAACCCGGCGTTCGAGAGCGCGTTTCACCACCGCCCGACGAACCGGCTCAAGCTCTTCAACGGCCCCATTGAATGCATGTTGCTGCAGTACGGGGCGCAGCCGGGCCTCACTTCGAAAGAGCCCCCAGCGCCTTGATCGCCGCCGAGAAATTTCGCTCGGGCTTGGCCGCGACGACGTCGTCGACCGACCCTTCGACCCACAGAAAGTCGGGCCGGGTCTTGCCGGTTTTTTCATTAGTGACGACCGCGCGCACCACCACCGCCCCCAGGGGGTGAGCCCACGTTCAACTGCACGATCGCCGCGTCGAGCGCGCGCGTGGGAGTCACCTGAAAGACGACCCTCGCGAGCCGCTCGCGCGCGGCCTCGGGTACTTTCGGGCGCAGCTCGTCGAGCAACAGCTGCTGGTCGAACTCTTCGCCGAGGCGCCGCAGCGCTTGGTCGGGCACAACCCGCTGCAGCAGGTGCGCGAGCTGACTGCACAGCTCGAGCTGTTGCGAGGGCGCCGGTGAAAACTGGCCGGTCAGCCACTGCACGAACAACGGGTCGACGTGCACGCGCCGGGGCTTGGCGAGGCGGTGTGGCCGGGTGACGCGCTCGGCCCAGGCGGTGACCCCGGCCCAGCCCACGTCGTCGGCCAGCGCGCCCGCGCCGCCGAGTTGCCAGGGCACTGGTGGCCGTGCCTCTGGGTGCAGCGAATTCATGAACGCGAACAGCCAGGGGTTGACCCACTGCTCGGCGAAGTCGCGGTTCACCGAGAGCGGGAGCGGCAATTGCGTCAGCTCGAGCCACAATTGGGCAATGAGCTCGTCGTGAATGCCCCATTCGACCAACCGGCTCGCCCCAAAGCGCTTGCGAAACGCCCACAGGCCCCATTTCGTGCGCGGCGTAAAGTCGAGGCGACCCGCAACCGCTCGAAACACTTGCCGAATTTGGCCAAGCCCGGCTTCAACTTGACCGGTTTCGACCTGGCACCAGGCGGCCACGAAGCGAGATTCGGGGTCATCGAAGGCGCGCACCAGCGCGGCCAACGACGGCCAGTCTTTTCGGGCGAAGGCGGCCATCGCGTCGGCCAGTACGGCGTTCATTGAAGCTCACCCAGAAGGCATTCACGTACTAAGGTTCGGTACGACTTCATGGCTACCCCACCCGCCATACCCCAGCGCACGGTCTTGGGCGCACGCGCCGCGACCGTCGACCGAATTGCTTCGCAAGAATACCACCTGGTGTTGATCAACACGAACGACGCCGGCAAGAGCTACCCACTCGGGCAATCGCTCAAAATCGGCAAGGCGCCCGACAACGACGTCGTCATCGACCACCCGACCGTCAGCCGAAACCACCTCATCGTTCGGCGGCAGGGCGACCAGTTTCTGGCGCAAGACCTGGGCAGCACCAACGGCACCTTCGTCGACGGGGCGCAAATTCGTGAAGGGTTCTTGCGGGCGGGGGCCTTGCTCGAAGTGGGCGACGTGCAAATGCGCTTTCAGCCCCAAGTGCGCGCCCTCGAGGTCAGCCCGGCGCAGAACGACCGGCTGGGAGACCTCGTCGGCAAGTCGCTGCCGATGCGCCAAATTTTCGCGTTGATTCAGCGCATCGCTTCGACCGACTCGACGCTGCTGCTCATCGGTGAAACCGGGTGTGGCAAGGGCGCGGCGTCGCGCACGGTGCACAAGCTGTCTCCCCGGGCCACCGGCCCGTTCGTCGTGTTCGACTGCGCGTCGGTGTCTGAGAACCTCATCGAGAGCGAGCTGTTCGGGCACGAAAAAGGGTCGTTCACCGGCGCGGTGGCCCAGCGCGTCGGCTGCCTCGAGCGGGCGAACAACGGCACCCTGTTTCTCGACGAAATTGACGACTTGCCGCTCGACCTGCAGCCCAAGCTTCTGCGGGCGCTCGAAGACCGAGAATTTCGCCGGCTGGGCCAGTCGAACGCGCCCACCAAGTTCGACGCGCGGGTGATCGCCGCGTCGAAAAAAGACCTCTGGTCAGAAACGCAAGCGGGGCGCTTTC
>JBGAIY010000356.1:0-8452 GCA_044225205.1 Myxococcaceae bacterium
CGTCGCGAACCGACTCATCGTCGTCGACGATCAGAATGCGGGGCGGGGGAGGTGGGATCGCTTCCACGAGTACCGTCCTACGACAAAACTGCACGAGAAGCCTACGGCGAGAACCTGTCAGCCTGAAAGGGGCTGACGTCAAGAACTGGTTTTTCACCGTGTACGATTTGTGCCACCACCTTCGCGGTGATGGGGGCCAGCAAAATACCATTTCTAAAATGGCCCGTCGCGAAGACGAGCCCCGGCAGCGGCGCGGGCCCCAAAATCGGCAAGGCGTCTTCGGCCCAGGGGCGAAAATTCGCCCAGCTCGCCCGCACCGAACCCAACGCCAAGGCCGGCACGAGCTGGGTCGCCGCCGAGAGCATTTTCGTCATGCCTTCAACCGTCACTCGGGTGTCGAAGCCCACGTGTTCGAGCGTCGAGCCGACCAGCACCCGCCCGTCGGGCCGAGGCACCACGTACCCGCTCGCACTTTTGACGATGTGCGTGAGCAGCGGCATGGGCATGCTCACTTCGACGAGCTGGCCCTTCGCCGGCCGAATGTCGTGCGGCTTGAGCCCCGTGTTGGTGATGAGCGCCGACCAGCTGCCCGCCGCCAGCACGACCACCTCTGCGTACAGGGGCTCACCTTCGAGGTCGACCCCGGTCACCCGCCCGTTTTGAACCAAGACCGAACGCACCATGCCCATGCGCGTGGTGACCGCGCTGCGGGCCGAGGCGAGCGCGAGGGCGGCCATGAGCTTGCGCGGGTCGACCTGGTGGTCGTCGGCGAAGTAGGCCGCGGCGACGGCTTTCGGCGACAGCGCGGGCTCGCGTTCTCGCGCTTCTGGGCCGGTGAGAAATTTGGCCCGCAGCCCCGAGGCCTGCTGCCAGGCGCAGCGCGCTTCGAGCGCTTGGGCATCGGCGTCGTCGAACGCGACCTGCAGCAGGCCCGAGCTGAGGTACCCGACGTCGAGGCCCGAGAGCGCTTCGATGCCCTTGACCCACTTGGGGTAGAGCGTTCGGCTGCGAAGCAGCAACTCGAGCAACGGGCTCGCCTTGGCCGACTCTCCTTGCGGCGCCAGCATGCCGGCCGCGGCGCCCGACGCCTCGGCTCCCACCGCGGTTCGCTCGACCAGCGTCACTTCGGCACCCGAGCCCGCAAGCTCGAGGGCGATGCCCGCGCCGATGATGCCTCCGCCGACGACAATGACTTTCACCGGTCGCCTCCGAGGGGCGCGAGCTCGACGGGCAACGGTGCCGACCGCGGTGGCTTTTCAGCTTCGGCCGCGGGGGCCGGCGTTCTCCCGAGGTGGGTTTGCCACCAAAACCAGGCGAACGAGAGCAACGTGAGCGTCATCAGCACCAAGGTGCGCAAGGGAAACTTCGGCGCCATCGCCGATTCGTATAGCGCGGCTGGCGGCCGGTGGCTTTCGCTTTACGTGAGAACCGCCCGCCCGGCCCATTGAACCGATACGGAATGCTTGCACGCTCGTGTCAACTTGCTACTGAACGCGCAACAACTCGCATCGGAGGAAGTCGTGGCGGACACGTTCGACGTCGTCATCATTGGTTCGGGGCCTGGTGGGTATGTGGCTGCCATTCGCGCGGGTCAACTCGGGCTCAAGACGGCGCTCATCGAGAAAGACAAGCAGCTCGGCGGCACCTGTCTGCTCCGAGGCTGCATACCCACGAAATCACTGTTGTGGACGGCGGAACTCTATTCGCACATTTTACACGCCGCCGACTTCGGCATCAACGTGCAGAACCCGGTCGTCGATTGGGCCCAGGCGCTCAAGCACAAGAAGAAGGTCATCGACAAAGGCTCGAGCGGCATCGACTTTTTGATGCGCAAGAACAAGGTCACCGTGCTGCGCGGCTACGGCCGAGTGGCCGGCAAGGGCAAGGTCGAGGTCACCTTGAACGAGGGCGGCCAAAAGCAGGTGCTCGACACCAAGAACATCATTCTGGCGACGGGCTCGCAGGTCACCACGCTGCCCAGCATCACCATCGACCACAAGCGCATCTTGAGCAGCGACTCGATTCTCGAACTGCCCGTCGTGCCGAAGAGCCTCATCGTGCTCGGCGCTGGCGCGGTCGGCACCGAGTTCGCTTCGATTTTCAACCACGTCGGCAGCCAGGTCACGCTGATCGAATACATGCCGAACGTGTTGCCCATTGAAGACGTCGACATTTCCAAAGAACTCGAAAAGCAACTCAAGCGCCGCAAGATCGACGTGATGACCAGCACCAAGTTCGAAAAGGTCGAGACGACCGCGAACGGGGTGAAGGTGACGGTGACCTTGCCCGACGGCAAGCAGCAGGTCATCGAAGGCGAGTACTTCTTGTCGGCGGTCGGTCGTGGCCCCGTCGTCAAAGACATTGGCCTCGACAAGACCAACATTCAGTTGGGCCCGAAGAACACCATCGCCATCGACTCCATGATGCGCACGAGCGAGCCCAACGTGTTCGCCATTGGCGACATCACCCCGTACCCGTGGTTGGCGCACTGCGCGTCGGCCCAGGGCTTGGTGGCGGTCGAATTCATCGCCGGCAAGAACCCGCCACCGGTCAACTACGACCGCGTGCCGAACGCCACCTACTGCTACCCCGAAGTCGCCAGCGTCGGCCTGACCGAGAAGAAGGCGAAAGAGAAGGGCTACGACGTGAAGGTCGGCACGTTCCCCTTCAGTGCGATCACGAAGGCGTCGATTTCGAACGAGGGCATTGGCCTGGTGAAGGTCGTGTCAGACAAGAAGTACGACGAAGTGCTCGGCATTCACTTGGTGGGGCCGCACGCGACCGAACTGCTCGCCGAGGCGTGTGTCGCGCTCAAGCTCGAGACGACCACCGAAGAGCTCGCGCGCACCATGCACGCCCACCCCACGCTGTCTGAAATCGTCAAGGAGGCGGCCGAGGCGACCCTCGGTCACGCCATTCACATCTAATGCTCGCTCCCGCGCTCGTCGCAGTGGTGTTGTCGCAGCAGTTCCCCGTCACGTTGCCGCGTGAATTGGGGCACCTGCGCTTGGTTTCGGGCCAGTCGACGCCGAAAGGCGTCGAAGTGGCGCTCGAGTACGAAAACGTCACCGACACGACGTTCGCGTCGGTGGGCATTGAGTGCACGTTGTTCGACCACCGCGAAGTGGTCGTCAACGACGAGTACAAGGTCATCAACAACGACTCGCAGGGCTTCGCGCCCGGCACCCGCGTACCGGTGCAATTGGTCATCACCGATCACCTGGGGCGTGGCCGGCGAACCGAGTGTGCGGTGACGCGCGGCAACAAGGCCGAGGTTCAGCTCGCGGCGTTGCCGGTTGAAGAGTCGCCTCCGGCCCCGGTGGTGCGCCCTCGCCGTGAACCGGCCGTGGCGCCCACCCCCGCCCCTGAAAAAGAGAAAGCGCCGGCCCCCGCGCCGGTCGCCCCCGAGAAGGTGTCGGCGCCTCCCGCGTCGAAAGACCCGGCGGTCGTCGCGCCGGCCGCGTCGACTCCGGCGCCCTCGGCCGTCAGTGCGCCTCCGAAGGTCGAGCGTGCTCCGGCGCCGGCGGCGACCACGCCCGCGGCCGAAGTGTGCTGCAAGAAGTGCAGCGGCAACACCAAGGCGTGCGGTGACACCTGCATACCCATTGCGCAGAAGTGCCGCACGTGGGCCGGGTGCGCTTGCACCGTTGAATAACGGCTTATTCCCTGGCGACCTGCGCGGGTTCGGCCGCGAAACCAGCTCAGCTCAGGTGAACTTGGGGTTAGAGCGCCATGAAGACGCTGTCACCCAAGTCGGCCTTCGCGATGACGCGAGCGCCGGCATTGGTGAATGCGTCGATGACGCGCTGCTCCTGCCCGGGGAAGCCCTTGAGGTTGAGGTAGAGGCTCGAGAAGCCGTTGGCCTTGAGCTCTTGCACCATCTGCGGCGGAGCGAGCTGGCCGATGCGAAACTTCCACGCTCCGTTGGGGCGGTGTTTGACCTCGCCGTGCGAAAAGCGCAGGTGTTTCGCGTAAAAGTACGGCCGAAACATCTCGTAGCTGTCGACGTTGGCGAACGGCGGCACCTCGGGGAAGTCCATCACCGGGAGTTCGAAGACCATGGCTCCGGCCGGCAGCTGCGCTTCGGCCGCGGCCACGAGTGCTCGGTCTGACTCGGCGGTGCGGTGGTTCGAAACGATGCTTTCGGGCGTGGCGATCACCGGCGGGGGCTCGAACGTGCCGAAAACCGCCAAGGCCAGGCCCACCGCCCACTGGGCCCTGAGGTTCGTGACGTTCAACCGGCGCAGCGCGCGGGGCAGCGCCCACGCGGCGAAGAGCAGCACGTACGCCAAGATCACAATCGACACCCGGTTCACCGAGCGAAACAGGCGCAACCCGAACAAGCCCATGAAGCTGTTTTCGCCGCCGACGCCGTGACCGATGATCAGCCACGCCACGGTGAACAGCCACGTCACCGAGAGGTTCAACTTTCGCTGGGCAATGGCGAAGGCCCCGGAGGCGACCAGGCCGAAGAGCATGAGCACTTGCACGATGCCCAGGTAAGGCGCCGGTATTTCAGCCGAAATCAGCGACTGCTCACTCGCGCTCGCTGCCAGGCGACGCATGAACGGCCACCGGTGGTTGTTGCCCGGCACCAACATGGCCACGGGCTTGAGCGCATAGAGCTCGACGTCGCGCGGGTTGCGGTACACGGCGGCTTGGTTCACCCCGTTCTGCCGAGCCCACATGATGGTGTCGGTGAACATGCTGAGCGTCGCCAGGGCGGTGACCAACGCGAGCGCCAGGCCGACCAGCAGGGGCTGACGCCGCTTGGGGCGCCCCATGCGCACGAGCAAGGCCAGGCCGAAGAGCTGCGCCGCGAAGAACACGTAATAAATGAATGACCAGCCGGTGATCAGGCCGACGGCGAGGGTGATTTTGAACTTGGCCGACTTGAACGGTATGCCGCGCCGACTCGCGAGCCAGCTCGCCGCGAGCATTTGCCAGGGCACCACCCAGTAAAAGATGAGGCTGAAGTGGTGGGTGCCGCGCGAAATGATGAAGGCGGTGACGCCGAACAAAATGGCCGCCATGGTCGACGAGGGTCGACTCAGGTGAAACCGGCGGGCCACCGCAGGTCATCGACAGCGCCGCCAGGTTGCACGCCAGCCAGAACGTGATGTTGATGGCGCCGAACACGCCGACGAGGCGCGCGAAGGTGCCCACGACGAAGTACAGCCAGTCTTCCCCGACGGGGAAGTCGTTCCAACTGGCGACGAAGGGCGCTCCGAGCGAAGGCAATTGCTTGCTCACGAAGGGCAGGTACTCGCCGCGCATGCCGGCGGTGACGCTGGCCGCGGTGAAGAAGGCGTCTCCGCCGTACGAAATGGGGTCGAGCAAGCGCTGGCCGCTGAAAATGCCGACGGCCAGGGCCCACTGCACGGTCACGACGCCCACGATCAACAGCACGCACCACAGGTCGGCTTTTCGGCGTGGGGTCAGCGGGGGCAGACGAAAACGCATGACCGCTTTTACAGCAGGGTTTTCGATGTCGGTCGGGTTTGTTGCGTGCCGTGGGGCGCTGCTCCCGGGCCGCCGAGGTCGCGGTGGAGCGCCACGACTGCCGCGTACACCTCGCGCATCAACTCGTCGCGGTCGTCGGGGGTGCGGCCGGCGGTTTGAATGGGGGTGCCTACTTTGATTCGCGCCACCGTCGGCCGCAGTCGCCACACGGCGGTCTTGCCCGACCCCGCGCCGGTGCCTTCAATCGCAACCGGCACGACCGGCACCTGGGCGGCGAGGGCGAGAATGAAGGGGCCCGACTTGAAACGGTGAATGTACCCGTCGGGCGACCGGGTGCCCTCGGCGTAGGCCAGAATGCCGCCGCTCGAGGCTTTGAGCTGCCTGGCGGCACTTTCCATGTTGGCGATGGCCGAGACGCGCTGATCGCGGTTCACGAAGACCATGCCGGTGAGCCAAATGAACCAACCCAAGAACGGCACGAACTTGAGTTGGTGTTTCGCGACGAAGCGCAAGTTGGTGGGCAGCGCGACGAACGCCGCGGGTATGTCGAGCATCGACTGGTGGTTCATGACGTAGACCGCCGGCGAGGCCCAGTCGAAGTCGGGCAGGGGGGCTATTTCGCGCTTCGTGCCCGCCACCTTCAGCACGCCCGGCGCCCAGATTCGCCTGGCCATGAGCAGCGCGATCGACCGGTTCCACGTGACGGCGCTGGCGACGAAGGCGGCGCTGATCCAAAACGATGACCAGACGAAGGCGAACAGCATTTGCCCGAAATTGACGAGTGGCCACAGAGCCCGCCGCATGGCGCCCATGTCGCACCTTTTGGGGCGCGAAAAAAGCGCTCGGTGTCAACGGCGGGCATGCCCGCTTCGCCGCCGACAGCGCTGACGCCCCAAGGTCTGTTGGTCGACGACGTCGAGCGCATGCGCGCCCGGTTGGTGCCGCTGTTCGACTCGCTGCGCGGCCGAACCCTGCTCATCACCGGGGCGACGGGCTTTTTCGGCAAGTGGCTGCTGGCGGCCCTGGGTGAATTGAACGCACGCGACCAGCTCGGCATTGACGTCGTGGCGGTCAGCCGAACCCCCGACCGGTTTCTCTCGCAGTTTCCCGCGTTTGGGCGGTTGAGCGGCGTGCGGTATTTGGCCGGCGACGTCTCGACGTTCGCGGTGCCACTGCCGCGGGTCGACCTGGTGATTCACGCGGCCAACGACTCGGCCACGCCCCCGTCTCAGCAACGACCGGCCGACATGCTCGACGTGAACGTCATGGGCACGCGGGCGCTGCTCTCGGCCCTGCAGCGAACCCAGGTCAAGCGGGTGCTGGTGACGAGCTCGGGCGCGGTCTACGGCAAGCAGCCGAGCGACTTGGTGCACGTGCCAGAGTCGTACCTGGGCGCCCCCGACCCGATGGAACTCGGGAGCGCGTACGGTGAAGGAAAGCGGGTGGCCGAGTTGATGGGCGTCATCGCCGCGCGCGAACAGGGTTTCGAGTTCGTCAGCGCGAGGTGCTTTGCGTTCATGGGGGCGTACTTGGCGCTCGACGGCCACTTTGCCGCCGGCAACTTCATTCGCGACGCGCTCAAGGGCGGGCCCATTGTCGTCGGCGGAGACGGCACGCCCCACCGCTCGTATTTGTACGCGGGTGACTTGGCGGTGTGGCTGCTGACCCTGCTCGTGCGCGGCACGTCGGCGCGGGCGTACAACGTCGGCTCTGATGACAGCGTGTCGATTTCGACGCTGGCCCACCGAATCGCGGCGCAGGTGCCGGGGTGCCAGGTCGAAGTGAAGCAGGCCGCTGACCCGAAAAAGCCCGTGCTGCGGTACGTGCCGAACGTCGAGCGCGCGCGAACGGAGCTGGGGCTCGACGTGTTCACTCCGCTCGACGAGGCGATTTCGCGAATGCTGGCGACGGTGCGGGCCCAGCGCCAAGGTGAACGCTGAATTTACGGCAAGTGCCCACTCGCCTTGAGCTGTTCGAGCGTCGGGGCCTCGGCGTCTTTTTTCGAGAGCAACGGGTCACGAACCGGCCAGGTGATGTTGAGGGTCGGGTCGTTCCACTTCAGTGAACGCTCGTCTTCGGGCCGGTACTTTTCGGTGCACTTGTAGACGAAGTCGGCGCTGTCAGACACGACGCAAAACCCGTGTGCGAAGCCCTTGGGCAGCCAGAGTTGCTTCTTGTTTTCTTCAGTCAGTTCAACGCCGTACCACTGAAAGCGCGTCGGCGAGTTCGGCCGCAGGTCGACCGCGACGTCCCACACGGCGCCCTTCGGGTTCTGAAAGTGGAGCCCCCGCAAGATGCCCCGCCGCGAACGCGACCAGTTGTCTTGCACGAATAGGTCGGTGATGCCGGCGGCGCGGTAGCGTTCGTCGTTCCACGACTCGAGAAAGAAGCCGCGCTCGTCACCGAAGACCTTCGGAGTGATCAGCAACAGCCCGTCGAATGGTGTTTTCTCAATCAACATCGCGGCGGCTCATTTCGACTTGAGAAGGCCCAGGAGGTACTGGCCGTACGGGTTCTTCTTCATCGGCTCCGCCAACCGCTCGACGTCGGTCGACGTGATCCACCCGTTGCCGAAAGCGATTTCTTCAAGGCATGCCACCTTGAGCCCGGTGCGGTTCTCGATGGTGTGAATGAAGCTCGATGCCTCGATGAGCGATTCGTGCGTGCCGGTGTCGAGCCAGGCAAACCCGCGGCTCATCAGCTCGACCGAGAGTTGGCCTCGCCGCAAGTACTCGGCGTTGACGTCGGTGATCTCGTACTCGCCGCGCGCCGACGGCTTCAACCCCGCGGCGATGTCGATGACCTGGTTGTCGTAGAAGTACAACCCGGTGACCGCGTAGTGCGACTTCGGGTTCTTCGGCTTCTCTTCGATCGACCGAGCCTTGCCATTCGCGTCGAGCTCGACCACGCCGTAGCGCTCGGGGTCTTTGACTTGGTAGCCGAACACGACCGCGCCCGACTTGACCTTCGCCGCCCGCTGCAGTTTTTC
>JBGAIY010000357.1:0-8224 GCA_044225205.1 Myxococcaceae bacterium
CCATCTCCTGGGCGAGGCGGCGGGTGACGTCGTACATCAGGTCGTCGACGTCGGTGGCTTCGGCGTACCGTGCCGTCAACTCGAGCAGAATTTGCAGGTCGCGCTGCCGCTGCTGCGCTTCGTTGAGGCTCGCGAGCCGCGCCCGCACCCGCGAGACCCGCGCCACCAATTCAGCGTCGACCGCCTCGGGCGCCACGACCTCGAGCACCTTGGGGTCGACCGCGCGCGACGGGTTCGCCACCACCACCAAGCCCATGCGCGGAGCCGACTCGAACAGCGCCCGCACCCGCTCGTCGCCCTCGTCTCCGGTGAGGTCGATGACCGCCAGGTCGACGTCGTTCGTGACCTCGCTGCGAACCGGCATGCCCCCCGCCTCGAGCAGGGCCTGCAGCCGAGCCCGCATCGGCCCGTTCGCCGGGCCCAACAACACCGGCTTGTTCGAAACGGTCGTCACCGAGGTGAAAATGCTACCCCGCGCCGGGTGACCCGGCGAGACGATGTGCGTGTAGGTCTTTGCCCACATTGGCCGCCGACCCAGAGGCTGGCACCCGCTTCGCCCCAATGAGGTCTTCAGTGGGTTCGATGGTGCTGGTCGCGGTGGCCCTGGGCCTGGTGGTGACAGCTGAAGGCTGCCGTGAGGCGGGCGCCTCCGAGGTCGTCGACGCAGGGCGGCCCGCGGTCGACGGCGGTCAGCCGCCCGACGCGGGGGCCAGCGGCCTCGAACTGGTGCAAGGAGAACTGTTCGAGGGTGCTCGACCCAGCGAGCGCCTCGTTCGGGCGCACGTGCGTCTGACCAACGCGACCAAGTACCCGCTGTCGTTGCTGCCGACCCTCTTCAAGCTGCGGCTCTCGACCGGCGTGGAGGTCTTCGGGTCGCCGGTGGCCACCGCGCTGTTCGCCGAAGCGTGCCCTCAGGGCGACATCTCGGTCGGTGCCAGCGCCAGCTGCGACATTGGCTTTACCGTTGATTTTTCAAACCAAACGACGACGGTCACTGGGCTCGCCTACACCTTGCCAGACGCCAGCCAGTGGGTGGTCGAGCGCGCGATACCGACGTGCGAACAGTGTGGGGCGCTGCTGGGCTGCGTCGACTTTCAACGTTCTGACTTCGCGTGCGGTCGCTGCGGCAACCCATGCGGGGCTTTCGAGGGCTGTTCGGCGGGTACGTGCGTGCCGGTCACGACGAAGACCTTGGCGGTGGGCAGCGACAGCTGCCAGGCGACCTGCGCCCCCAAGCGCTGCGTCAGGTTCGGGTCGTCGGGCAACGGTGCGTGCCACCCGACCTCGCACTGGTTGTGTGACGCCTCGGTGAGCGAGTTGCAAAAAAACGGCGAGCTCTCGGGCTGCACGCAACAAGACCTCATCTGCGTCTGCGAGGGGTAGAGGCGCTACGAGGTGGCCGCTTCGGCCCCACCTTTGGGGGGTGGCTCACACGGCACCCGCACGGTGAAAACCGTGCCTTCGCCCACCTTGCTTTTGACGTCGATGGTGCCGCCCATGCGCTCGACGACCATGGCGCACACCGACAACCCGAGCCCGGTGCCCACCCCGACGGGCTTGGTGGTGAAAAACGGCTCGAAGATTCGCCGCTGAATGTCTTCGGGTATGCCGCACCCGGTGTCGGCCACTTCGAGCACGACGTGGTCTCCTTCGGTGCGGGTGGTGACGCGAATGACGTGCTTGCCCAAGTCGAGCGGCTTGGCCTCGATGGCGTGCATGGCGTTGACGATGAGGTTGAGCGTCAATTGGTGCAGCTTCTGCCGCGGCCCCCGAAACTGGGCGAAGCCCAATTCGCGCACGAGCGTGGCTTTGGCGCTCAATTCGCGCTCGGTCAACAAGAGCGTCGACCGGGCCACTTCGGCGAAGTCGACCACCTCGAGCTGGTCGTCGTCGTGGCGTGAAAACGTCTTCAGCTCTTGAACGATCGACCGCACCCGCTTGCCCCCCATGACCGTTTCGTCGAGCAGCGGCGCCACGTCGCCCAGCACGCTCGCGATGGCCAGCGCTTCTTCGGCGCCTCGGCCGGCTTCGGGGCCCTGGCGCCACGCCTCGATGACCGAGCGAAGGTCGGCGAAATACCCGCGCAGGCTCTCCAGGTTCGACAGAATGAACGACAACGGGTTGTTGATTTCGTGGGCCACGCCGGCCGCTACCTGACCAATGGCCGCGAGCTTTTCGGCGTGCGCAATGTGCGCGAGCAGCGTGCGTTCGCGTTCGGCGTCGCACAACCGCAACAGGTTGCGCACCCGCGCGGCCAACACCCGGCGCGAAATGGGCTTGTGCAGGTACTCGTCTCCGCCCACGTCGAGCCCGCGGTATTCGCGTTCTTCGTCGGCGGCGTCGGCGGTCAAAAACACAATGGGCAGCCGCGCGTGTTGAGGCTGTTCGCGAATGCGGCGGCAGGTTTCGAGGCCGTCCATGCCGGGCATGCGCACGTCGAGCACCACGAGGTCGATGCCGCCCTTCGTCAAGCGGGCGAGCGCCTCCGGCCCCGACTCGACGCACTCGACGTCGTACCCTTCGACGCTCAAATACCCCTGCAACACCTTGAGGTTGCGCGGTTCGTCGTCGACGGCGAGCACCACGCGCCGGGGGGCGGGCGGCGAGGCACCGTCGGGCGCAAAGTCGTATCGGCCTTTCATGCGGCACTCCGTTTCGGTTCTTCGGCCAATTGTGCGACCAACGAGACCAGCTCGGGCGTGCTCAGCGAGCCCTTCGTCACCAAGCGTATGCGGTGGCGGTGGGGCTCGAGGCGGCCGTCGTCGGGCTGGTGCCCGGTGAAGACCAGCACCCGCACCCCTTCGTGCCCCGGCAGCGACTGCAACCGTTCGAGCACGGCGTACCCGTCGAGCATGGGCATCATCAGGTCGAGCACCAGCACGCGCGGCAACTTCTCGATGAGCGCTTCGACGGTGCGCTGGCCGTTCGGCAACAGCCGCACCGAGAACCCGTTCGCTTGGAGCAACCGCCCGAGCAGGTGGCGCGTCGCTTCGTCGTCTTCGGCGACCACCACCTCGGGCAAGGCCGCCCCGGGAAACGGCAACACCAAGCGGGCCTCGTCGGCCTGCTGGAGCAACGGCAGTTCGACCGAAAACGTGGCGCCTTCACCCAGCTCGCTGTCGACCCAGACGGTGCCGTCCATTGGTTCGAGGAGCTTCGCGACCAGCGCGAGCCCGAGCCCGGTGCCCTCGGCGGCGCGGTTGCTCGAGTCGTTGACCTGTTGAAAGGCCTCGAAAATGCGAGCCTGGTCGTGCTTGGCGATGCCGATGCCGTTGTCTTTCACCGTGAAGCGCACCCGGTCGCCTTCGGTGACCAACTTCACCTCGACGCGCCCGTGTTTCGGAGTGAACTTCACCGCGTTCGACAACAAATTGAGCGCGACTTGGCGCAGCCGCAGCGCGTCTCCGACTACCCGCGCGCGGTCGTCGAGTTCGACGTGACAGAAAATCGCCTTTTTTTGCGCCAACGGTTCGACCATTTCGACGGCTTCGCGAATGCACACCGCTGCGTCGACCGGCTCGCGGCGCAAAGTCATGCTGCCGGCTTCGATTTTCGAGAGGTCGAGAATGTCGTTGATCAACGTGAGCAGGTGTCTCCCCGCCGAGCGAATGTCGTGCAGGGGGTCTTGCTGCGCTTCGGTGAGTGGCCCATGCAGGCCCTCGAGCAGCAGGTCTGAAAAACCGATGATGGCGTTGAGCGGCGTGCGCAGCTCGTGCGACATGCTCGCCAAGAATTGCCCCTTGAGGTGGTTCGCCCGGTTGAGCTCGCGGTTCTTCTCTTCAAGCAACATGTTCTGCTCGGTCACCACCCGCTGTTGTTCGAGCAGCCGAGACGCTTGGGTGACGACCTCGAGTTCGCGCACCGTCGACTCTCGGCGGCTCTCGTCGATTTCGGCCTCCAACCGGGCCACCCGGGCCCGAAACCACACGCCGACCGTGACCGACACCGCCAACCACACGCAGCCCAGGGCCGCGACGGGTGAGACCAACGCCCACACCAGCGCGGCGGGCACACTGGCCGTGGCACCAGCGAGCGCCACGTGCCGCCAACCCGAAGGCGAGAATTTCGAATGCGAGGCCACGGCCTCCGGAGTTCACCGGGAGTGCCAAGTCGATCATTCGAGGGCCAAGGGCCTCGCCGGTGGAGTCAAACGCCCGCCCCAGAGGCGAACGCGACCCAGGTCGACCACCTTCGATTCGAGCCGCAGCGTGCGGGGCATCAGCCCCCCTTCAGCCTTTTGGGCGGCGGGCACTGGCCCACCGGGCCCACGCTTCTTTGGGCACGACCAGTGCGCTCGAGACCGCGAAACCCAAAAAGAAGAAGAACTTCGCCGGCCACGAGCCGACGGCGAACACCAACAGCAGACACCCGAGCGCCACCGGCACCGCCAGCAGTCGGCGCTGCAACGACGCCGCCGCCGCTTCTTCGCGGGCTTTTCGCAAAATCACTTCGGCCTGCTCGTCGGCGTGGGCGCGCATCATGGCCTCGCGGGCGTCGGCCGCCCGCTCTCGTTCAGCGTCTTGGGCCAGGCGCTGCGCTTCGACCAATTGCAAATTGAAAGCGACCGCCTCAGGCGACTCGAGCGAGGTCTGGCAATAGATGCAGGCGCGGTCCCACTTCGAAGAGTCGCGCTGACAGGCCGGGCAGCGCAGCATGGGCAGTTCACCCAACGCGTCACGGTCTAAGTGCAGCCCCGCGCCGCCGTCGGCTTCGAAGCGCTTGAGTGGAGCGACGACGACCTCGTTCGCGAACGGCGCGACGAGGCCCGGTTCGTCGGCCGGGCTCGGGCCGGGTGCGCCGAGGGGCGCGTGGGGCGACGCTTCTTCGAAGCGCGTCAAGTGCTTGGGCTCGCCCGGCTTGGCTTCGTCGGAGCGCGGGCGCGCTTGCTCGAGCTTGTCGAACCGCGAATCGCGAGTCATGGCGTGCGACCCCTCACGACGCCGGCCGGGTTCGCTGCCGCGCCCAGTCGCGCAGCCGGGCGACGTCTTCGGCCATGGTGACCGCCAGTGGCAACGTCTCGGCCATGGCCTGCAACACGTGGTCGGCCGCCAAGTCGACCCGGTCGGCGAACGCGTCGTACATGGCCGACACGATGGCTTGTTCGATTTCGGCTCCGCTGAAGTTCACGCTCGCCTTCACGAACTGGTCGAGTGGAAAATGCTTGGGGTCGCGGCCGCGCTTGGTGAGCTGAATGCGAAAAATGTCGGCGCGCTCGAGTTCGTTCGGCAGGTCGATGAAGAAGATTTCGTCGAACCGGCCCTTGCGCAGCAACTCAGGAGGCAACGAGTCGATGCGGTTGGCCGTGCACACCACGAACACCGGCGCGGTCTTTTCTTGCAGCCAGGTGAGCAACGTGGCGAAGACCCGCGCCGACACGCCGGAGTCGCCTTGCGACCCGGTCGACCCGGCGAGCCCTTTTTCAATTTCGTCGACCCACAGCACCACGGGCGCGAGGCTCTCGACCACGCGAATGGCGCGGCGCAGGTTCTCTTCTGACGCGCCGATGTAGCCACTGTACATGCGGCCCATGTCGAGCCGCACCAAAGGCAGGCGCCAACTGGTGGCAATGGCCTTCGCGGTCAGGCTCTTGCCGCACCCTTGCACCCCCAGCAGCATGAGCCCCTTGGGTTCGGGCAGGCCGAAGGCGCGCGCGTCTTCAGAAAACGCGGTGCGCCGGCGGTCGAGCCAGCGCTTGAGGTGCGGCAAGCCACCCACCTCGGCCAAGGTCTGATCGGTCGCGAAATATTCGAGCAACCCGCTTTTGCGAACGACCTGCGACTTCTCTTCAATCATCAACCGAACGTCGTTGCCGTCGAGCCGCGCGTCTTGGGCAATGGCCTTGGCGAAGGCATTTTCGGCCTCGGCCAAGGTGAGCCCGTGCGCCGCCGACACGAGCGCGTCGGCTTGCTCGCGGTTCAGCTCGACGACCGCGCGCTTGTTCTTGGTCACCACCCGCACAATGTCTTTGAGCAGCTGCATCAAGTCGGCTTTGCCGGGCAGCGGCACGTCGATGACCGACACGTCTTTTTCGAGCTCGTCGGGTATTTTCAGCGTCGGAGCGACGATGACCGCCGTCGTGAACGCGCTCTTGAGCGCGAACCCCACTTCGCGCAGCGCCCGCACCGTGACCGGCTCTTCGAGGTGCCGGTGAAAGTCTTTGAGCAAGACGATGGTGGGGCTGGGCATGCGGGCGATGGCGTGCAACGCAGCAATCGGGTCGCGGGTTTCTTCACCCTGGGGCCCCTTCATGGTGCCCGACAGGGCGCGCAGGCCCTTGGTCGCGGTCCACTCCACGAGGTCTTTGCCGTGCGCCTTGGCGATGTCGGCGACCAACGAATCGACGCGCTGCTCTTCCCACGTCACCAGGTAGATGAGGGGGTACCGAGCGCGAATCAGCGTGTCGAGGTCGCGCAAAAAGCGCGGCATGTCGGCGGCCATGCCAAGACTGTATTTCGGTTCGCTGCGAACCGCGACGCTCGTGAGGCCAGGGAGTAGGGTCGCGCGCCATGAGTCGCCTTGGCGTCATTTCGACAGTGATTTCATGTGCCTTCATTGGTCAAACGAGCTGCGCGACCGCGCCCCACCCCGCGTCTGGCGCCGAGGCGGCCGCGCCTCCCGCGCTTTTGTCGCAAGAGAAGCACTTCACCGAACTGCGGCAGCTCTCGTTCGGCGGTGAAAACGCCGAAGCGTACTGGGCGTTCGACGGGCAGAAATTGTCGCTCCAGGCCCGCGGCGCCGACGAAGGGTGCGACCGCATTTACACCCTCGCGGTGAACGAACCGCACGCCAAGCCGAAGCTGCTCTCGAGCGGCAAGGGCGCGACGACCTGTTCGCACTTCATGCCGAGCGGAGACGAAGTCATTTACGCTTCGACGCACTTGGGTGGTGACGCGTGCCCACCCCGGCCCGACATGAGCCTCGGTTACGTGTGGGCGCTCTACGACAGCTACGACATTTTCAAGGTGAAGACCGACGGCACCGGCCTCACCCGGCTCACCGACACGCCCGGCTACGACGCCGAAGGCACGGTGTGCTCGAAAGACGGGTCGATTGTGTTCACCTCGGTGCGTGACGGCGACATCGAACTCTACCGAATGGACAAAGACGGCAAGAACGTGAAGCGGCTCACCTTCGAGCCGGGGTACGACGGCGGCGCGTTCTTCAACCACGACTGCAGCAAAATCGTCTGGCGCGCGTCGCGGCCCCGCACCGAGACCGAGTTGGCCGAATTTCGCGGTTTGCTCGCGAAGGGGCTGGTGCGGCCCTCGAAGCTCGAGCTGTACGTCGCCAACGCCGACGGGAGCGACGCCCACCAAGTCACGTCCCTGAACGCCGCGTCGTTCGCGCCCTTCTGGTTTCCCCACCGAGACCGGTTGTTGTTTTCGTCGAACGTGGGCGACCCGAAAGGCCGCGAGTTCGACATTTACGCCATCAACGCCGACGGCACCGACCTGGAGCGCATCACTTACGCGAAGGGGTTCGACGGGTTTCCCATGTTTTCGCCCGACGGGCAGTGGCTCGCCTTTTCGTCGAACCGGGCGACGGCCGAGGGCCAACACGACACCAACCTCTTCATCGCCAAGTGGGTCGACGGGCCCGAAAGCAAAGCGTCGGGCTCGGCCGAGCGCATTCGAGACGACATTCAATGGCTCGCCGACCCCGCCCGAGAAGGCCGAGGCGTCGGTACCGCGGGCCTCGAAGCCGCTGGGCAATATGTGGCCGAACGCTTCAAGGCCTTGCGCCTCGAGCCGTTGGGCGACAACGGCACCTACCGCCACACCTTCGAGGTCACGACGAAGGCGAACCGGCTGCCCGCCACCGCGCTCACCGTGGCGGGCCGGGCGCTCAAAGACGAAGACTTCACCCCGCTGGGGTTCAGCGCCCTAGCCGCCGTCAAAGGCGACCTGGTGTTGGCGGGTTATGGCCTCGACGAGCCGACCTTGGGGTTGAACGACTACCAGGGCGTCGACGTGAAAGGCCGCATCGTGGTGGTGCGCCGCTTCGCGCCCGAGCACGAAAAGCTCAACACGCCCGAAGCGCAGCGTCGCGCCGGAGACCTGCGCAAGAAAGTCTTCGTCGCCAAAGCCAAAGGGGCGAAAGCGGTCATCGTGGTCGACTGGCCGCAGCTCAAGAAAGGCGAGACGGCGTTGCCGCCCGTGGCGCCGCTGGTGCCGTTGCGCACCGAGAGCGCCGACGACGCCGGGGTGCCGGTGGTGCTCGCGAC
>JBGAIY010000358.1:0-8219 GCA_044225205.1 Myxococcaceae bacterium
CAAAACACGTCGGTCACGGTCGAACAGCTTCAGAAAGAAACGGCCGGGGGGTCGCTCGCGCTCTTCGAGCGGCAGCCCGTCGATTCACTCGGTGCGAAAATGATTCACCGCGTTCACGACGCGGTGGTGACCTCGGCCCACACGGCCGTGCGCAGCCTCAACCGCGCCGTCGGTGGCTCGGTCGACGCGGTGCTCAAGCGCGCCGCCATTTGAACGGCGGTCGAGCCCTTCAGTGCCGTACTGAAATGAACGACTTGGTCGTCAGCGACGCGGCCGTCTGCAGGCGGTAGCCCAAGCCGCCCTGTATGGTTTGGTACGTGACGGCCGACTTGGCGTTGATCATGGCCGGGTCTGAGCCCACGTTGAGAATGGCGGTACCCGTCACCCAGAAATTGCCGCCTGCCAGGCGGTTGTCGCCGAGCCACGCCGCCAGCGCGTCACTCGACGGAGACGCGGTGCCCGGCAGCCCGGTGTACGCCTCGTTGATGCCCGCGGTCACGTTGCGCTGTTGCCCGTCTTTCGGGGCGAGCGACGCGACGTAGTTCGGCCCGCTCGACGTCTTTCGCGCGTGGTGGTTGGCGTGCGACACGTCGGCCCCCAGCGGTGCCCAGCTCTTGCCCGCGTGCGCCACCATGAACGACTCGATGTCGGGCGCGTCTGAGCTGCCGGCGCCGCTCATGTCGCCCGCGAAGACGAAGCGAAACGGCCCGTGGCTCACCACACCCATGAGCGAGCGCGCGTTTTCTTGGTCGTTGTCGTCGTAGCCCCAGGCCGGCGTGAACTTCTCAATCGCCTTGGTCTCGGGGTCGTACGAATGGCCGTTGGCACCCCAGAACGTGATTCGCGCCCCCGCCCCCAAGTCGATGTACGAGGGCTCGTGGTTCGCGTCGTCGGCCGCCGTCGACAGGTCGCCTTGCACCAGCCCGTTGCAGTCGGTCGCTTCGTAGTGGCCCACCCAGTTCGCCGACACGCACGGCGGGGTCTCGGCCGAATGGCACAGCGGGCGGTCGACCAGCTGGTAGGCGCCGCGCGTCAGCGGGCAGAACGAATCGAAATGCGCGTGCGACGTCTTGCCCTTGCTCAGCGAGAGCGAGCTGCCCAGGTCGACGAAGCCTCGGTACACGATGCCCTTGGTGATCTTGAGCGCCTCGTTGCCGGTCAACAGGCCGCCACCGAGTGACGCCATGTGGTCGCTGTGCAGGTGGGTGATGATGAGCCAGTCGACCTGCAGCGCGTCTCTGGCCGAGGGGAAGCCCCGGGCCACGGTGAGGTCATTCGTGTTGAGCGCCTTGATCGCGTTGCGCACGAAGTCGGCATGCATGGTGTTGCCGGCGTCGATGAGCACCACCGTGCCGTCAGGCCCCACGATGATGGCCGATTCACCCGTCGGCGTCGTCGGAGGGAAGGTAATGGTCGCGGGAATGTCGAGCTGAATCATCGTCACTTCGCCGGGTACGGGCCGAATGGCCGTCGTGGGCTCGGTGCCCGCATCGAAGGGGCCCACGCCCGCGTCGAAGGTCGTGCCCGAATCGGTGACCGAGGCGTCGGGGCTGCCGCCGCCACCGCCGCCGCCTCCGGAGCCCCCGTCATGGGCCAGGCTGCCGTCGACCGCCGCCGAGCCGCCACCCGCGCCGCCGTCTCGAGGCCCAGGGGGCGTTGTGCCGCAAGCCCCGACCAACGACATCACCACGGCGAACACACAGTACGGTGCAACACGTCTGATCATGGCGGCG
This sequence comes from Myxococcaceae bacterium, assembly GCA_044225205.1. GTDB lineage: Bacteria > Myxococcota > Myxococcia > Myxococcales > Myxococcaceae > JAEUJT01. The sequence goes on from JBGAIY010000358.1 coordinate 1,734, forward strand.
ACTCACTCCCATTGGCCCGGCCGGTCGGCCCCGGGCAGGGCCACGAAGTAGCCTTTTTTGAGGGGTTTCGAAAGTCGCCGGCCCTCTTATTTTTTGAGAAACCAAGCCAATGGTTGAATGGCGAAACGGAGATCACATTTTGATCGGCCCCCGTGTCAGAACTCACGCAACTTGCCTGCCGTTTCGCCGATGAAGGTAAATGTAGTACGACGCGTGTTCGTCGCCCTTTCGTTGTCAACCAGAAGAAGGAACTCCCATGTCAAAGATTCAAGCCCCGCCTGGCGCGCCTGCTGGCCTCAACGTCAACCTGGCCCGAGCCGCCTACGACGCCGCTGAGACGAAGAAAGAACTCGGAGTCTTCTTGACGGCGAACGAGCTGAAGGTGCTCAGCGAAGCCGACATGTCGCGCAACGGGGCGTACCCGAAAGCCGAACGCCTCCCCATCATCATTCCCGACTTTTTCTTGAAGAAGTCGATGGGCATTTCGCCGGCCGCGGTTTTGGCCGCGCTGAGCGAGAAGGGCATTGCCCCCGCTGGCGACGAGAAGGTCGAAGTTCAAAAAGACATCATCACCGGCAAGAGCTACGTGCGCGTGTACACGCCGCCCGGGTTCAACGACGTCAAGCCTGGTGGCGAACCGGTTCTGCCCAACGAAGTGCCTGGCCGGTGGGTCGAAATCACGCCGCGCTCGCCTGAAGAAGTCGCGGGCATTTTGGCGAAGCGAGCCGCCGCCTCGGGCGTTGACGCGCCGAAACTGTCGGCCGGTGAAAAACTCGGCGCCGCCGCCGCTCGGTTGTCGGGCGACCCGCGCATGAGCCACGTGAAGCAAATGCTCGGCAAGACCATTGCCCTGCAAACCGCCGACGGCAAGCCCACCGACCCCAACGACTTGTGGCGCCAGGTGCTGCAGGCCTCGGCCGTGCCGGCCCCCGACAAGCACGCGAAGGCCGGCGACCCGGCTCCGGTGTCGCGCCTCAGCCAACTGGCGTGGAGCCTCGCCGGTGCGTTCAGCTCGAAGAACGGCCAACTCGACTGGGCCAAGACCCAAGCGCGCGCCACGTTGATCGAGCAGGGCATGTTGGCCGAAGCCGCTCGCCACATTGACCCGGCGACCATGAAGGTCAACCCCAACTACAAGTCGCTCGAAGCCATTGCCGGCGAAGTGAGCGCCGCGGTGAAGGCGAGCCACGCCAACCCGTCGAAGCCCACGCAGATCGGCGCCCCCAACTTCCGCAGCGAGCTCGAAGCGCTCACCGGCGGCAAGTTCGTGCCGACCGAAGCGCCCCAGCTCATCGGCAACGGTCGCAACGAAGACGCGCTCAAGTTTCGCCTCGACACGTTGAACGGCACCAAGTCGGGTGACGACATCAACTACGCCATGTGGAAGTTCTACCCCGACGCGGTCGGTACCCAGACGACCGACGCCTTGGCCGAGGCCGCGAAGCGCGGCGTGAAGGTCAACGTCGTGGTCGACGGCAACGTCGCCTCGCGTGACCCGGGCGAACAAGCGCTCCTGCAGAAGATGAAAGACGCCGGTGTGAACGTGGTCGAGTCGTTCGACCCCGAGAACCCGATGAACGGCATGCACGCCAAGATGATCTTGGTGAACTGCTCGAAAGAAGCGATCGCCGCGGGCAAGACCCCCATTCGTTTGGCGACCGACCGCAACGACGGCACGCAGTACCTGATGAACCCCAAGAGCGACGACCCGAGCAACAACAACTTCGGGTGGTCGGGTTCAGACATGGTCTTCAAGGGCGCGGGTGCGGCCGCAGGCATGGGCGCCTTCGCGAACCTCTACAACGCCGCCGCGGCGCGCCAGGGCAAACCCACCATCGCCGCTGGCTCGATTCCCACCGAGCGTGACTTGGCGGGCATTGCTCCGGCTCGCGCGAACACCCAGGTCTTGTCGATCTCTGACGTCGCTGGCCCGAAGAACCCGCAGGCCATTTCGAAGGCGATTGAGAAGCTCACCGACGGCGTGCCCGCGGGTCAGACCATCTCCATCGACCAGGCGTACTTCATGGGCTTGCCCGGCGTCGAAGCGGCCCTCAAGCGCGCCATCGAACGCGGCGTGAACCTCGAAATCGTCACCAACAGCTCAGAGAGCTGCGACGTGCCCGGCATCAGCACCGGTACCACGGCGGTCTTCGAGCGTCTGTCGAACGCGGCCAAGGCGGCCGGCATCTACGGCGGCGGCAAGCTGTCGCTCAACGAATACGCCGGCAAGCAAACCCTGCACGACAAGATGATGGTGTTCGGCGACCAAGCGACCATGCGCATGAGCTGGAACCAGCACGGCCGCAGCCAAGAGCTCGAGTGCGAAGACGCCGACGTGATCTTCGGCAAGGCCACCGCCGACGCCGCCCGCGCCAACATCGCCAAGGTCATCGCGCACTCGCGCCCCGTGACCGCGCCGACGTTGACCGACGAAGAGCGCCAGGCCACCACGTTGCTCCGCGGCCTCAGCATGGAACTGATGTAAGGCCTTCGCCTTCACTCCGAAATTGAAGCGAACAGCGATGCCCGGAGCCCTCAAACGGCTTCGGGCATTGGTGTTTTTGGAGAACGGAGCGCCCTGAATCTGAACGCAGTGTCGGCCTCCTGCTGTAGGGTGGCGACACCCTCATGAGCGGCAGGCGCCTACAGGTCTTCCCCGATGCTGATCGGGTCGAACAGGCTTTGGTCGAAGCCAGTCGGCGCGGTCAGCTCGTCGACGCACGCATGGCCTGCACGTTCGCCCAGTTGGTCGACCGCTGCGAGCCGGCCCGGTTCGTCGGCAAAGCGCCGGCCTCGCCGTTCGTCGTCAACACCGTGCTCGCGCGAGTCGCGCCCACGCTCGCCGCCGACGCGTTTGGCACATTCGCTTCGGCTCCTGACTTTGCCCGTGCCGCGGGTGAAGTGATTTCGCACCTGAAGTCACAGAACGCGACGGTGCAGTTGCTGCGTGACGCCGCCGGTCGCGCCGAGGGCACGGTGCAGCGCCGCGCCTTGGCCCTCGCCTCGCTGTGGGAAAGCGTCGACCTCGCGCTCGATTCGAATGGCTTGCTCGACCGTGCCGACGTGCTGACGGTCGCGACCCGGCGGCTGTTGACGCAGGGGCTGCCTCCGCGGCTGTCGGGGCTCGACGAGCTCGAAGTGGCCTTCGTGCACGACCTGTTTCCCGCGCGCTTGTCGTTTCTCGAGGCGCTCGCCAAGGTCTGCCGGCGTCAAGGCGTGCGCTTCATGCTCACCTGGCCCGGCGTCGGGCGCGACGAGGTCGACCTGTTCGTGGCCCAGGCCATTCGCCACATCGAACACCGGTGGGAACTCGACCCGTTCGACCTGCAACTGCACCGCTCGAACCGCCCACTCGAATGGGTGGCCGAGCAACTCTTCGTCGACGACCCGCGGCGTGCCCCGGCTCCCGAATTGTCGGCGTTCAGCGCCGCCACCGCGCGCGACGAGGTTCGCGAAATGGCCCGCCGGGTCAAACGCCTCGTGCAAGACGGCACGCCCCCTGAACGGGTTGCGGTCGTGTTTCGCGACTTGGCGTCAGACACCGAGGCCGTGCTCGAGGCGTTCGAAGACCTTGGCGTGCCCACCCGCGCTCGGTTGGGCGTGCCGTTGGCCTCGAGCCGGGTCGGGCGGCTGGCGCTGTCGGTGTTCGCGCTCGTCGACGACGCGTTTCCCGTCGAGGCGGTGACGGCGTGGCTGTCGTCGAAAGACGCGCGAGCCCCCGTCGCCTGTGGCGCCGACGCCGCCAAGTGGCTCACCGAAGCGGGCATTCGTGACGACGACGTCGGCCGCTCTGACGCCCGCGGTGCGTACGACGTGCGCTTGGGCGCGCTGGCGAAGCGTCTCGAAGGCCAACTCGAAGCGACCGCCCCTCAGCACGAAGGCCGGCGGCAGCAGCTGACCGAGGCGATTGAGGCCGTGCGTCAAGTTCACGCGTCGTGCACCGCGCTCATTCGGCTGGCCCGCGGCATACCGCTCAAGGGGCGGTACCGAACGTTGCTCGACGCCTGGTGGCGCGCGCTCGAGCAGGTCGGGCTCTTCGCCGCGCTCAGCCAACCCGACGACACGCCGCTGCTCGCGGTCAGTGCGCTCAGCCGCCGCGAAATCGACCGGGCGGTCGCGCGTGACCAGGCCGCCGCCGAGGCGCTGCTCGACTGGCGCACGCGGCTGGTCGAGGCCCTGCAACAGTCGGGGCTGGGTGACGTCGAAGTCGACCGGAGGGCCTTCGCCGGGTGGCTCCAGTCGGTCGCCGCCGACGTGAACTTGGCCGCGCGCGGGCCTCGCACCGGCGCGGTGTGGTTGCTCGACGCCCGCGAGCTGGCCGGCAGGGAGTTTGACCACGTCTTCGTCGGCGGCATGGTCGACGGTCGCTTTCCCGGGCGGCCGCCTCCGCTGCAGTTGCTCGGTGAAGATCAGCGCAAGGCGTTGAATGTCTTGGCGAAACAGCCGTTGTTCAGGCTCGGAGTGGCCGAGGGTGACTTGGGGCTTCCGCTCCGGCTCGCCGAAGACCGGCTGTTGTTTCATCACGTGCTCAGCGCGGCCAACGAGCGGGTCGTGCTCAGTCGGTCGCGATTTGACGAAGCGGGGCGGGCAGCGTTGGCGTCGCCGTTTTTCGACGCGCTGGCGCGGGTGGTTGACGGGTTTTCGGTCGAGGTGGTGGGGCGCCAAGCCGTGCCCGAGCTCGACGCCGTGGCCAGCGAGAGCGACTTGCGCGTGCGGGTCGCGCTCGAAGTCGCCGGGCCCCCCGAGACGCGGCAGACCGCGCGTGACTCGCGGCGCGAGGCGTTGGCCCACGCGTTTGGTGCCGAAGGCTGGCTGGCCTGGGCGTCGACCCGGGGCGCCGCCGAAACCGAGCGACTGCGGTATTTCTCGAGCGACGACGTACCGCCGGGGCCCATGAGCGGCCGGCTGACCGACCCCGAGGTGCTCGCCCACATTTCACAGCGGTTTCGCTACAGCCCCGACCACCCCGTCAGTGCGAATGAGCTCAAAGACTTGGCGAATTGTGGGTTTCAGGCCCTCGCCCGGCGCGTGCTGCGGGTGCAGCCGGCTTCGGAGCAGCCCGAAGAAATTGCCCAGTCGGGGCGGGGGTCGTTCTTGCACCGCGTGCTGTACGAGTTGGTGCCGGCCCTCGGTCATGCGGGGTTGTTGACCCCGGGAGTCACCGTCGCCCAGCTCGAGCCGTTCGTGAAGGCGGCCGTGACCAAAGCGGCGGAGGTCGTCGAACGCGAGCGGGGCACGGGCCACCCTCGGTTGTGGGCCATTGCGCAGGCGCGGGCGGCGAAAATGGCGTCGCAGTATGTCGACTCCGACGTCATGTTTCCCATTGAGGGGGCGCGGCCGGCCTGGTTCGAGAGTGAGTTCGGAGCCCCGCATTCGCCGCCGTCGCTTCGCCACGTGGTGATTCGTGGCGCACTCGAGGGCGAAGACGACGTGTACGTGGCGGGTACCATCGACCGGCTCGACGTGGGCGAACAGGTCGCGGGCGTCGTCGACTACAAGGCCGGTCGGGCTGGCGGCGCGACCGAACGCGCCACGGCGTTGTTCGCGCCCGATTTTCAGTTGCCCATTTATGCGCTTGCCGTGCGTCAGGCGTTTCCTGACCTGGCGGTGACGGCGGCGTGGGTGGGGCTCCGCAAGCGAGAGAGCACGAATTTACTCGAGATTTTGAACAAGGTTGGCGTGCAGCCCGAGGAATTGTTGTCGATGGCCGCCGACGTGCGCGCGTCGATGCGCGAATTGGGCCGGCCGAACGTGGCGAATGCCGTGCATGGGTTGTTGGCGCTCCGACGCGGAGGCGACTTTGGGCCCCGCCCGGTCGACTGCCGCTCCTGCGAGCTGCAACCCGTCTGTCGCATTTCGAGCCGTCGAATCGTGGCAGAAGGCCCTCCGGGTGAAGGGTCATGAAGAAGGCCACGAAGCCGAAAGACACGGGGCAGCTGGGCTTCGACTTCTTCGCGACGCCCGCGCCGCCGCCGTTGCCTCCGGTTGAGCCCGACGAGAGCGAAGAACTCGACTTGCGTGACGCGAGACGGGTTGAGCCTGAGCCCTCGGTTTCGCCGGTGGGTGCCGACACGCCGGGTGAGAAGGCCCTCGTTGAGCGTTCGGAACACCCAGCGGGCTCAAGTCGCTCGAACGAGCGGGCTGGTGATCTGGGGCGGTCGGCCATGAGGCGCGGCGACGTGGCGTTGCGCGGTGCCGACGCGGGGCGCGGTGCGTCGCCTGGCGCAGAGGTCTTCGATCGCGGAGATGCGACGGCGCGCGGAGATGCGTCGTCACGTGAAGATGCGGCACGCGGAGATGCGTCGTCACGTGAAGATGCGGCACGCGGAGATGCGTCGTCACGCGGAGATGCGTCGTCACGCGGAGATGCGTCAACACGCGGAGATGCGTCGGCACGTGGAGATGTGTCGGCACGCGGAGATGCGTCAACACGCGGAGATGCGTCGGCACGTGGAGATGTGTCGGCACGCGGAGATGCGTCAACAC
>JBGAIY010000359.1:0-9579 GCA_044225205.1 Myxococcaceae bacterium
CCCCCGACGGCACCAAAGCGTTGGAAATCGCGGTTCTTCGCCACCCCGACGTCGTTCTGTACGACGAGCGGTGCCCGCTCATCGAAGCGCGCAACTTCATTCAAATTCTCAACAGCAACCCACGCACCGACGACATACCGGTGGTGATGACGACCAGCTCGCACGACCTCGACCGCAGTCGGGGGCTGCGGGAGGGGCTGTTGCACAAGCCGTTCAACCTCGACGAAGTGCTCTCCCGCATCGACCACCTGTGCCGCCGCGCCGAAACCGCGAGAGAGCTCCGAGGCGACGCGCGCGAAATCGAAGGGGGGCTGGCGCAGCTGCCCCTGGCCGACCTGCTCCAAATTTTGTCGATGAACCGGCGCACCGGCAAGTTGGTGCTCACCCGCGGCTCCGAGCGCGGCGAAATTCACCTCGCCGAAGGCCGCCCCGCGAACGCGCGCATCGGTGACATCGAAGGTGAAAAGGCGCTCTTTCGACTCGTCGGTTGGCGCGAAGGCACCTTTGCGTTCATGCCCGGGCCCGCTCCGGGCCGCTCGCGAATCGACCGGGTGATGGAAGACGCGTTGCTCGAAGGCATGCGGCAGGCCGACGAGCGCGGGCGGCTCCTCCAGGTGCTGCCTCCGATGAACCAGCTGCTCTCGGTGGCTCCCGAGGCCAACGAGCCCGTCGAGCCGCACCCGGTCACCGCCGAAGTGCTGCGCGTGCTCTCGCAGCCGCGCCGCCTGACCGAAATTCTCGACTTCGCCGACGCCCCCGACCTCGAGGTGTTGGCCGCGGTGTGGGCGCTGTTGCAGCGAGGGGTGGTGCAGCGCCACGAAGGCGCCGCCGCCATCGAGGGGCCGTTGCTGGGCACCGCCGAAGTGCATGCCCTGCGCGGCCGGTTGATGCGCGGTCGGGCCGCCCGAAACGCACTCGCCGCCAAAGTCATTGTCTGTGGCGTCGGCGCTTCGACCGGTCGTTGGCTGCTGCGGGCGTTGCCCGGGTTGCTGAGCCCGGTCAGCGACCCGTCGTGTTTGCGCAGCAGCTTCGGCACCTTGGGCCGTCTCGAGGTCAGCGACGTGCTTCGGGTCGACTTCATTTACCTGCCGACGACCGCCGCCGCCCGACCGCTGTGGCGGCCGTTCATCACCGGTGCGCTGGGCGCCCTCGTTCTCGAAAGCACCGACGGCGCGCTGGGCTCTGGCGCGCTTCTGCGCCTTCGAAATGCGTTTGCCGCTCGTCTTCGCCGCGAAGACGGCGTCGAACGGCCGCAATGACGTCGACACGTTGCCTCCGGCGCTTCGGGGGGCCCCCATGGGAGCGAGTGTCGTGAGCACCGACATCAGCGCGGCGGTTCGCACCCTGTTGCTCTCGGCCATGGCCGCCCCGTCAATCGGCGACTTCACGGCGGAGTCGGTGGTTCGCGCCCGACCGGGTATCGGGTGACCGTCGACCTCCCTGGCCACCGCGCGGCCGCCGGCCATGGTGCAGCAATCACGGCCATTTCGGCTTTCACCGGCCGCTGGCCCTCCGAATGCATTGTCGGTGAACCATGACGCCCTCGCTTTCGATTCGGTCTCCAGAGAACACCATCGTGTTGCACGCGTACCCGGCTGGTGAGCGGGCGCGGCTGCGTGAGCGCGAGCGGCGGCTGCGCGGCCCCGACTGGAGCCAGCCCGCCCCCGACCCCACGCAGTCGGCGTAGGAAACTTGGCGTTTAGGGTGGCAGCGCTTCGCGCACACCCGGCAGTGAGCAGAGCAGTTCAAATTCGGCGCTGTTGAGCATGGCCGTTCGGGTGCTCCGGAGCCGTTCGAAACGCAGTGCCACCATCACTTCACCTTCGTCGGTCTGGCGACGGTCGATCGATGGTGTCCCACCTTCGGCTACACAGGCGCTGAGGTCGGCTTGGAGCGCTTTGAGGCGTTTTGAGATGCGCAAGGCCAGGCGCCCTTCGGCGTTGTCGAAGGTGTGAAAGTGCCGGTTTCGCGACAGTGGCTGACTTGGGTCGAAGAGTCTCTCGACGAGTCGGCGAACGAAAGGGTCCATCGCGGTGGTGACGGTAGCACCCGTGGTAGGTTCGGTCGCCTACTTGAAGAGGTGCCATGGGCCGCAAACCCACCACTGCCATCACCGTCGTTTCACACTTGACCTCGCCGGCCGTTCACCACGTGGCGGCGCTCGTCGTCATTCACGGCGACGGCCTGGGCAAGAAGTACGACCTTGCCCAGCCTGAAGTCACCATTGGCCGGAGCTCCAAGAGCGACATTCAAGTCGACCAAGAATCGGTGAGCCGGCTGCACGCGCGCGTCGTCAGTGACGGGGGCAAAGTCACCATCGAAGACGGCGGGTCGACCAATGGCACCTTCGTCAACGACGAACAGGCCGACGGCGCGTTTCGGCTCCGCAACGGTGACCTCATCAAAATCGGGCGCACGATTTTCAAGTTCATCGCCAGCAACAACATCGAAGCGGCGTACCACGACGAGGTGTACCGGTTGACCACGGTCGACGAGCTCACCCAGGTCTTCAACCGCCGCTATTTCGAAGATACGCTCGACCGCGAAGTCGCTCGATGCCAGCGCCACCACCGCTCGCTGTCGTTGGTGATGCTCGACATCGACTCGTTCAAGAGAATCAACGACACCCACGGCCACCTCGCGGGCGACATGGTGCTCAAGAACGTCGCCACGCTGATCAAAGGCCGGGTGCGGCGCGAAGACGTCGTCGCTCGCTTCGGCGGCGAAGAATTCGCGTTGCTCTTGCCCGAAGTGAACCAAAAAAGGCGCGGCGCTGCTCGCCGAGAAAATTCGCAAACTCGTAGAACGGCATGAGTTTTCGTTCGACGACGTGAACATCACCGTGACCATTTCGGCCGGCGTCGCCAGCATTGGCAAGACCCGGTCGCCGACCCGCTCGAGTTGGTGCGACTGGCCGACGAGCGCCTCTACGCGGCGAAAGCCGAGGCCGCAACCAAGTGAACGGGTGACGCGCGGCGCAGCTCAACCCGACCCAAGCGGAGCAATGAGCTTGGGGCGGGTGGAGCTGGGCGCGCGGCGAGCATGCAGTTGACGAGGTCTCGCGAGCGCGGCGCAGCTCAACCCGACCCAAGCGGAGCGATGAGCTTGGGGCGGGTGGGTGAGCGCGCGGCAATGCAGTTGACGGGTCGTCGCGAGCGCGGCGCAGCTCAGCCCGACCCAAGCAGGCAATGAGCTTGGGGCAGGTGGAGCTGGGCGCGCGGCAGGCATGCAGTTGACGAGGTCTCGCGAGCGCGCGCAGCTCAGCCCAGCCACGACAAGCGGGCAATGAGCTTGAGGCGGGTGGAGCTGGGCGCGCAGCAGGCATGCGGATGACGAGGTCTCGCGGGCGCGGCGCAGCTCAACCCGGCCAAGCGGAGTGAACGGCTCTCGGTCGGTGACACTGTGCACGAGCCACGGCGCGTCGGCTTCGACCAACGCAGCCCCGCGTCGTCGTTGGCTGCGTAGGGCATCACGGCAATGAGCCACCTCGCCGAGTCTTCGAGCACTTCTTGGCGCGCGATTTCGGCCCGCAGCGCATTCACCACCCGGCGGCGCCTGACGTGCGCCAAGACCAACAGCCCCGCGCTCACCACCCACGCGAGCGAGCCCGTGCTCAGCGCCAGGGCCACCAGGGGTAGCGGCGCGGCAACTCGTCACGAAACGCCTGTTCTTCGACCGAGAGGAGAATGAAGGCAACGCCGAAGCGCCTTCTCTAAGTTGTCACCGGCCCCCACATGGTCGATGAGTTCGGCCATGGCCGCGGGGCCGTGGCGCTCTCGCAAGAAGCGAACGAACGCGGCGCTTTGGGCGTAGGCGACCTCGACGTCGTCGGCCCCCTCGGGGAAACCGCGGGCCAAATCGTCGAAGTGAAAAATGCGGTCGGCTGCCACGGCCTGGGTCAGCAGCGCGAACTGCGAGACGCGAAATTGCCGCTCGAAGGTCACATCTTGCGCCATGCCTTCTTGAAACCACCGCGGCCACCCGTGACCCAATTGCCCGAGCGCCACGTGTACCAACTCGTGGCGAAACGTGGTCTGCCCGTCGCCCTGAATGAGCGAGTGCGCTTCGACCAAGACGATGTTGCGCTCGGGGTAGGCGAGGGCGACCGCCCAGCTCGGAGGCCCTTGGCCGGGCAGGGCCAGCGCTTCGTATTCAGTTCGGCCCAAGCCCAGCCGCACTTCGGTCACCCCCGGCCAGTCGCGCCCCAGCACCTCGCGCACCTGGTCGCGAATGCGCTCGAGGTCGCGCGCCAAGAACTCGGCGGCCCCCTTCGCACTCGGGGTAAACACCACGTGAAAGCGAGGCGTATCGAGCGAGTGGGTCTCGAGCGGCGCGGCGAGCACCGGGCCCGCGGGCACCGGCACCGGGGGCTCGTCTTCGAGGGCCGGCGGCGGGGCCACCGCGACCATCACGCTGAGCACAAGACCGAGCACGGGCACCAGGTTAACCAGCGGGCGCCCGTGTGCAATTCGCCCTGGCCATATGGCCTGGGCCCGCGTCAGATGCGTGAAACATGCCGACCATTGACCAGCTCGTGGCTCATGGCAGCACCGAGTGGAACGCGCTTCGCGCCCGGGGGGAGGCACCCACCGATCACGTCGGCGCCACGTTCAACGCTCGGTCGTTCGCCCGGGCCGACTTTTCTGACTTGAACCTCGTCGGCTCTGAATGGGCCGACTGCATCATCGGCGCGGTCGACTTTCGACGGGCCGACTTGAGCAACGCGTACGTGCACGACACCCGCTTTGAAGAGTGCGACTTTCGAGGTGCGTCGTTCGAGGGCGCCACGCTCGAAAACGTCGAATTCATTCGCTGTCGGTGCGCTGCGGCCAAGGGTTTGGCCCAAGCCGACCAAACCGATGTCTCGTTCACCGACTGCGACCTGGCCGACCGCGACGACGACAACTACGAGCCCGCGGCGCACCGTGTGCCCGGCCTCGTGGCCGTCAATGAAGAACTCGAGGCCGTGGTCGAAGCCGACCTCGACGACCCCGCTCGTCGGCTCGTGCACGCCGACTGGCTCCAGGCGCAGGGCGACGTGCGTGGCGAACTCGTGTTGCACCACGCCAAAGACCATGCGGGCGACCAACGAAATGAACTGCTCGAAGAGCTGCTGGGCGAGGCGGCCGACGCCGTGCGCGGTGGCACCGGCTCACCGACCGTCGACCTGAAGTGGGCCCACGGCCTCATCGACCGGTGCGCGCTCGTCGACGAGCGAAACGCCGCCTGGGTCACCGAGCGGCTCTTGCTGCGCGGCGCCGCCCGCTTTGCCCGGGCCTGGTCGTGGCCGCAAATGAACTACACTGCCCTGGCCCGGTGCCTCACCACCGCGCCCGGCCGCGGGGCCATTCGTTCTCTCGTTTTCGGTGAAGACACCGACCCCGACGACCGTACGCTGCGAGGCGAGGGCGACTTCACCGGCCTGTGGCACCACCTGCCACGGCTCGAGTCGCTGGCGATTGTCGGCTCGAATGTCACCTTGGGCAGCCTCGACTTGCCCGAACTCAAGGTCTTTCGTCTCGAGACACAACCCGCGGGTGATGACCTGCGAGCGTCGTTGCTCGCGGCGCGGTGGCCGAACCTCGAAAAACTGTCGCTCCGCGGAGTGTCGGCGGCGACCGACGTGCTCGCGACGACGCCCCGCTTGGTACACTTTGTCGCCCGCCGCGCGACGAACCCGTTGCGGTTGCTTGAAGGGCTGCTCGAATGGCCGCGGGTGGGTCAGCTGCGCACCGTCGACCTGTCGGGCAGCCGGCTGGGGCCCAACGCCGCCAAGTTGATTCTCGAACACCGCGACCGGCTCTCGGGGCTTCAGACGCTCGTGGTGTCTGACACCTTTTCAGAAACAGATCGCCGGGCGCTCAACTTGTTGCCATTCGTCATTTTGAAGTGAACCAGGCGCTCACCTGGCCGATCGTCGCCCCGTCGACCCGCAGGCGCTTTCGGCGCGAGGTCTCGCCGTCGAGCAGAGTCACCTGCGCCCGCCGCACCTTCGCCAGTTCGGCCACGAATTCGACCAACGCCGCGTTCGCTTCACCGTCGACCGGTGGCGCCGCCAAGGCGATTTTGAGCCGGCCGTCGTGTTCACCCACCACCTTGGTGCGTGAAGCCCGCGGCTGCACCAACACCACCAATTCGACGCCCCCCGGCACTTCTTTGGCCCAGCTCACGTCGACTCAGACGTCTTCTTGCGAAAGAGCGCCACTTCGCCGCCGGCCCCGGTGGCGGCCGTCTTGAACGTCTCGAGCAACTTGCGGTGCGAGTCGATGATCGACTCGAGCTGTGATTCGAACTGCACTTTTTGCCGCTTGAGCTCGCTCATGTCGCGCGAGAGGTCGACCAGCCGGTTGTTCGCGCTGGCGATGATCTTGTCGGCCTGCAATTCGGCTTCGGCACGAATGACGGAGGCCTCTTTCTTCGCCTGGGCCTGCAGCTCTTCGCTGATGCGCTGAGCGGTGACCATGGTCTCTTGCAGCGTCTTCTCGCGCTCGAGGTGCTGCTCGAGCCTCAGCTGGGTTCGCTTGAGTTCTTCTTTGAGCCCAATGTTCTCTCGCACCACGTCTTCGAATTCTCCCGCGGTGAGCTCGAGAAACCCCTCGACCTCTTTTCGCGAATAGCCGCGCAAGGCGACCTCGAAACGCTTCTGCCGAATGTCGAGCGGGGTCATCTTCATGGCGGGCTCCTTACGGTTTACCGAGAAACGAATCGCCGAGCTCTTGGCGCGGCGGGTGGCGGCTTCGACGGCGTCGATCAGCGTCGTGCGCAGGCCGCCGGCTTCGAGCGTGGAGCCCGCGATCGCCGTGCCGCCAGGGCTCGTGACTTGGTCTTTGAGGTGCCCCGGGTGCTGCCCCGTCTCGAGCAACAAATGCGCGCTGCCGAGCACGGTTTGGGCCGCCAACTTGAGCGCACTGTGCCGAGACAACCCGACCTTCACGCCCGCGTCTGACAACGCTTCGATGATCAAAAAAATGTACGCCGGCCCGCTGCCCGACAGCCCGGTCACCGCGTCGAGCAACGATTCGTCGAGCACCATGGCGAGGCCCACCGCTTCGAACAACTTGGTGGCCAGCGTCAGGTCTTCGGCGGTCGCGTGCTCTCCACCCGACAGCGCCGTCGCCCCGCGGCCGACCAACGCCGGCGTGTTGGGCATGGCCCGAACGATGCGCGCCCCCGAACCGAAGCGCCGTTCGATCGCGGCAATGGGCACGCCCGCGGCGACCGAAATGATGAGCTTGCGCGAGTCGACCACCGGCGCGATTTGCGCGAGCAGCTTGTCCATCGCTTGGGGCTTCACGCAGAGCACGATCACGTCGGCCGCGGCGGCGGCGGCGACGTTGTCGAACGAAACCCGAATGCCGTGTGCTTGCTCGAGCTCTTGCTTTTTTTCTTGGCGCTTCACCGTCGCCGAAATGTGCGCGGGCGACGTACCGGCCCGCACGAGCCCTTTGATGAGGGCGTTGGCCATGTTGCCGGCGCCGAGAAACGCAATGGGTCTGTCGATCACAGCAAACCGCCTCGTGCTTTGGGTATTTCGCTCAACGCCGTTCGCGCCGCACCCTGCACCGCGTACGAGAAACCGCCGCCCACCACCTGGTTCAAGAACCGAATCGCCGAGCCAGTGTTTTGCAACGGCAGCAACTCGAGCGCTTGCACCTTGAGCGCCTCGGGCAGGGTGGGGTGCCGCACGATGTTGCACAAGATTTCTTCGGCGCGGGTGTGGTGCATGAGCCCCGTCGCCCGAACGGCCGCGCGCGCGAACTGTGGGTTCGGGTCGAGCGCGATTTGCGCCAACACGTTGAGCGCTCGCGGGTCGCCCAATAGCCCCAGGTCTTCAATGGCCTGAGTGCGAATTTCGGGAGGCGCCGGCTCGAACGCCCAGATCACCCCTCGCATGAAGGCCACGTCGCTCATGGCCGCGACCCTGGGCACCGCGGCGCTCGCCGGCCGCAGCATTTCGAGAAACCCCGCGTCGTCTTCTTTCGCGCTGCCGAGCGCCGAAGGGGCCGCCGACGTCGGCTGGGGCGCGCCGCCCTTCGCCGCCAGGCCCAGCGTACTCACCGTCGTCGCGGCCAGAACCGCGGCCCCCAGCGTTGTTCGCTTCAGAAAGGTCGTCACCGGCATGGCCATGGTCATGATGCCCACAGGAGAAAAACAGCCAAATTTTTGCGTCGATCTGCAGCGGGGGTACAAACCGAAACACATCTGTAGCACAGGAGGTCGAATCGAAATGCGAACTGCCCAGGCCTGCACCACCCTCGAAGGCGTTGATGTCGAGTGCACGCACTGCTCGGTACGCATGTCGCCCCACACCGGCAGCGGCGGGCAGATTCGCTACTTTCACTGCCCGTCGTGTCAGCGCTGGGTCTCGAGCGTGTACCAAGAAGTCTTTCGGGCCGACGCCAAGGTGCGCACCCGGGCCCCCGAAGCCGAACGTTCGACCTTCGACGCCGTCAAAGACCGGCTCGACCGCTGGCTTCGCTCGCTCGACCACGAAGACCCGTACCGCACCCTCGGCTGCTCCCCGTTTGATACCGACGAGACCATTCGCCTGAAATACCGGGCACTTGCGAGGCAGCATCACCCCGATCGCGGCGGCAGCGCCGAGACCATGCGCTCGATCAACGAAGCGTGGGAGCGGGTGACCAACCACCGAGAACAACGCAAGCGGCGGGCGCTCGAGGCCGGGTCAGCCGCCATTGTCTGACATTTGCCATTTTTGGTGAAACCGTTCGGTGGTTCGAGCATCTGCCGTGCATGACGCTCGCCATTGGCCAAAAAGTGCCCGACGTGGAGTTCACCCGGGCCGACGGAGCCGCCGTTCGCCTGCACAGCTTGCTCGGTCAGAAGACGGTCGTGCTCTACTTTTACCCGAAAGACGACAGCTACGGCTGCACCATTGAGGCGTGCGCCTTTCGCGACTCGTACGAAGACTTCACCGAGGCGGGAGCCGACGTCATTGGCGTTTCGCCCGACTCGGCTGAAGACCACCAAGCCTTCAAGGCCAAGCACCGCTTGCCGTTCACCTTGCTCACCGACCGCTCGGGCGCGGCCGCCCAAGCCATGGGCGTCAAGAAGGTCTTCGGCTTGTTGCCCGGCCGAGTCACCTTCGTCATCGACCGCGACTCCATTTTGCGACACCGGTTCGATTCGGCGTTGCGCATGAAAGACCATGCCGCCGAAGCGCTCGAGTTGGTCAAGACCCTCGAGTCAGCGGCGAAGCCGGCTGCGCAGACCGCGCCTTGAGCAGCGAGCGCCAAAACCCGACCCCCGTCAGCACGCCCAACGCCACCTTCACCGGCCAGGGGAAGAAGGCGCCTGGGCTCACGAAGCCTTCGACGATGCCAATGGCCACCAGGTACGGCGCGCAGCCCACGACCAGTTGAACTGCCTGGGTGGCGCGCACGCGCAACACTTCACTGCGCGGCGCTTCGAGCGGCTCGATGAGCGCGTGGCCCACCATGAGCCCCGCGCCGCTGGTAATGCAAATCACCGACAGTTCGACCGGGCCGTGCGCCGCCATGAAGGTCAAGATGCTGGGGCCCAGGCCGTGCTGCAGGCAGGCCGCGACGATCGCGCCCA
>JBGAIY010000360.1:0-4319 GCA_044225205.1 Myxococcaceae bacterium
GGCAATTCGTCGGGGGCCGTCGGCCCTTGGGCTCGGTCGCCCAGCACCGCCCGCCACGCCGCCAGTGATTGCTCGTCGCGAGCCGGCAGCACGACCGACACGTCTTTGGCGGCCGCGACGACGTGCCGGGCGAATTCAACTTCTCGCAGGTGCAGCAACGGCACGTCGACGGCGACGAGCAGGGCGGTGCGCAGCGCCGAGGGGTCATGCTTCAGCCGCTCGGTCGCCAACCGGTAGACCTCGGCGCTGTCGACCAAGCGAAGTTCGTTCACCAGTTCGTGCCACGCCGCCCACGCGGCTTGCAGCTCGCTCTGGGCGCCCAGCGCGTCGACCCCCGCGCCGGCCAGCCGCAGTTCGCTCACCGTGCGGTGCAACGCGCGCCCCAGACCCGGCGAGTGTTCGACGGGGGCGAACCGCCCCAATTGCCCGCGCTGCTGCAAGTCGAAGACGACCCGCGCCCACACGGCTTCGAGCGAGAGCGACGAGGCGACCGTCAACCGCCGCTCGAGCAACAACGGCTCGGCCAGCAGCGCCGCCCAGCGCGAGAGCGTGACCCGCTGCCACCCGAAGGTCGAACGCCCCACCGCGCGCACGACGGCGGCCGCGGCTTCGGGGTGGCCGGTGAGTACGACGACGTCGCCTTGGGCCGGGGCGTCACCCAACGCCCGTCGTGCCCAGGCCAAACGGTCGGCGGCTCGTTTCGACGTGCGCAACACGGTGCCTGCATAGCAGAACCCGACCGGTTTAGAGCTGCACGCTGCCGCGGTCGAAGACCCGAGTCGCGTTGTTTTCGTCTTGCTGTTCGGTCAGCGCGGCGACCCGTTCGACGATGCCGTTGGTCACTTGGGTCAGCTGCTCGGCTCGAAGTTGCAACACTTGGCGCCCTTGCAGAATCGCCCGGTCGGCGTTCAAGGGGTCTCGCTCCATCGAATCGAGCCCTTCTTGGGCGCAGAGCGCGTTCGCCAGCCGCACCATGTTCGCGGCCGAAAAGCGCCCGCGCCGCAAGTCGTAGACGTCGGCCGCGGCAATGGCGTTGGCCACCTCGCGCGGCAGAAACCACCGCAGCGCCAAAATGGCTCCGACGTCGCGGTACAGCTCTTCGACCACCCCCAGCCACACCGGGGCGGCCATGCGAAAGTGCCCTTTCTTGGCCCCGCGTTCTTGCTCGAGCAACAGCGAGCCGACCACCGGCTTGCCGATGTCGTGAAAGAGCCCCGCGAGGTACGCGGTGTTGGGGTTGGTGCCCCGGGTGATGGTCGCCAAGTCGCGGGCGAGCGTCGCGACGCCGAGGCAGTGCGCCCAAATGCCGCGAAACGCGTCGCGAATGACGGGGTCGCGCGAGACGAACACCTGCTCGGCCGCCAGTTCTTGGAGCAGCGTCACCAAGCTCCGAATGCCCAACCGCGCGACCGCGCCTTCGACGCTGGTCACCCGGGCCAACCCGCCGAACATCGCGCTGTTGCCCAGGCGCACCACCCGAGAAGCGATGAACGGGTCGCGTTCGATGACGCTCGCGAGCGCCGAGAACTTCACGTCGGGGTCGTGCGCCAGCTCGAGGCACGACACCGCCACCTCTGGCAGCGCGGGCAATTTCAGCGAGTTGCCTTTGAGCTTTTCGGCGAGCACCTCTCGTACCTTCGACGCCGTCATCACGATGTCGACCTTCAGGCGTTGCTCTTCGGTCTTGTTCGGCGTCGTCGCTTTGCTCGGCCGCACCAACGTTTGCTGGGTGGCGTCGTCGGCTTCGGCCGGGGCCTGGGTGGCGACGTTGGTCGTGCGGCCAACCTTGGGCTCGGGTTCGCCCATTTCTTCTCGCGAAAAGGCGATCGGTTGCTTACCGCCCATCGACGCCAAGAGGCGCCGCAGGGCGATCATCGAATCGTACCGGTCGCTCGGCGCCTTCGACATGCACTTTTCGACGAGCCGCTCGAATTCGACCGAGACGTTCGGGTTCAAGCTGCGCAGCTTCGGGGCTTGCCCGTTCACGTGCCCGTGCATGACCTGCATCGGGTTGGTGCCGGGGTACGGCAGCCGGCCGCCGACGAATCGGTAGGCCATGACGCCGAGTGAATACACGTCGCTGCGCAGGTCGAGGTTCGTGTCGCCGGTGCACTGCTCGGGCGACATGTACGCCGGCGTACCCATGATGAGGCCGGGCGAAGTGCGGGCCGCGCTCTGCAACTCGCCCGACAACTTGGCGATGCCGAAGTCGAGCACCTTCACGAAGTCGGGGTAGTCGGCAAACTGGGTGAGAAACACGTTTTCGGGTTTGAGGTCGCGGTGAACGATGCCGCGCTCGTGCGCCGCACCCATGGCCGACGCCACTTGGGTGAGTATCGACAGCGCTTCGGGTTCGTCGAATTGCTGTACCCGCTCGAGCCGCTGGGCCACCGTCTCGCCCTCGAGCAGCTCCATCACGATGACGAAGATTTGGCCGTCTTGGCCGTAGTCGGTGACCTCGACGATGTTCGGGTGCCGAATGGCGTTGACCGCCCGCGCTTCGGCCAGAAACCGCGCCACCATGGCGGGGTCGTGCGACACCTGCGGGTTCAACACTTTGAGCGCCACCTTGCGCCCAATGATGCTGTGTTCGCCACGGTAGACCGTACCCAGGCCACCGCTGCCGAGTTCGGCGCCGACGAGGTAGTTCAGCAGTGTTGTACCGATCACGGGGCCCCTCGAGCGGGGTGCTGCAGCCTTCGAGCCAGTGACCCGCCCCAGGGGGTTCAGGGCTTCACCAGGGGTACCGGTTGACCCCACCGTCAATGAATTGACCGCTGGTGGTCGTTCGCCGCCGTGGGGGCGGTGAGCGCGCCTGGCTCGTGGGCGGCCTGTTCGAGTACTCGGCCGAGCCGCTTCATGCCTTCGCGAATCAGCTCGGGAGAGCGGTTCGAAAAATTGAGCCGCAGCGTGTTGGCGCGGGGGGCGGTGGCGAAGAAGGGGGCGCCCGGCACGTAGGCCAACTTCTGGGCCACCGCGCGGGGCAGCAACGCGGTGGTGTCGTAGTCGCCGGGCAGCTCGACCCAAAAGAACAGCCCTCCGTGGGGCTTGGTGAAGGTCGACCCGGCCGGCAAAAAAGCGCCGAGCGCGTCGTTCATCGTCTCGCAGCGTTGGCTGTAGACCTGGCACAGCCGCGAGAGGTGCGCTTCGTAGTCGAAGTGGGCCAACAGGTCGGCGGTGGCGCGCTGGGTGAGGGTGCCGGTGTGCAGGTCGCACGCCTGCTTGGCGACCACCAGGTGCCGACGCACGGCCGGCGGCGCCAACACCCAACCGACGCGCAGCCCAGGCGCGAGCGTCTTCGAGAACGTGCCCATCGACAGCACCAGGCCCGCGTCGTCGAAGGCGGCCAGGGGCGGCACGGGCGAAAGCGAAAACCGCAAAGCGCCGTACGGGTCGTCTTCGAGCACGGGCACTTGGTACGACTGGGTGAGTGCCATGAGCCCTTGCCGGCGCGCGAGCGACAAGGTGCCGCCCGTGGGGTTCGCGAAGTTCGGCACCACGTACACGAGCCGCACGTTTTCAGTCGCGAGCACGCGGGCCAACGCGTCGAGCCGGAGCCCCTCGTGGTCGCTCTCGACCGGCACGACCCGCGCTTGCGCCGCCGAAAACACCTGCAGCGCCGCGAGGTAGCTCGGGTTTTCGGTGACCACCACCGCGCCGGGGTCGAGCAGCACGCGTGCCGCGAGGTCGATGCCCTGCTGCGACCCGTTCGTGATGAGAATCGAGTCGGCGCTCGCGTTCACCCCGCGCCGCCGAAAGTCGCTCGCCACCCATTCACGCAACGGGCCGAAACCTTCAGACGTGCTGTATTGCAGCGCCGCCGGGCCGTCGTGCGCGAGCACGCGCGCGTGGGCCTCGGCAATGGCCCCCACGGGAAAAAGCTCGGGCGCGGGCAAGCCGCCGGCGAACGAGAGCACGTCGGGCTGCTCGGCCACTTTCAGAATTTCACGTACCGCCGACGGCATGACGCCCTGGGTTCGAAGCGCGAAAGTGAGGCTCATGGCTTGTGCCCTCCGGTTTTGGTTTCGGTTGCTGCCCCCGCGCCCGGCAACAGCGCCGGGTCGACGTGCACGCGCGTCGTTTCTTTCACCGACGACAGCACGATGGTCGTGTGCGTTCTCGTCACGCCGGCGATGGTGCGCAGCGTCTCCACCAACAGCGAATCGAGGCTCGCCGTATTCTCGGTTCGCACCTTGAGCAGGTAGGAGTCTGCTCCCGCGACCCGGTGACACTCCAATACCTCTTCGAGCGCCTGCACTTTCTTGGCGAACCCTTCGAAATACTTGGGGTGCTCGATCGACAGGCCGACGAAGGCCGTC
>JBGAIY010000360.1:4357-8211 GCA_044225205.1 Myxococcaceae bacterium
GTCACGTCTTTGCCGAGCGCCGCCGGGTCGACCCGCGCCGTGTACCCGGCGATGACGCCGCTCTCTTCGAGCTTGCGAATGCGCTCGGCCGTCGCCGGCTGTGACAACTTCACCTGCTTCGACAACTCGAGCTGCGTCGCCCGGCCGTTCTCTTGGAGCAGCTGCACCAACAAGTGATCGATCGCGTCCATGGGGTACGTATATTCTTAGGTGATTGTCTGTTTCAACTTATAGAAATAAGGCAGACAGTGGGCGGTGTGGGGTCAAGTCGTCTGAATCGTGGCTTGGTGAGGGCCCCGCGTCGCGAATCGCTTAACTTTGTCGGCGGTCGAGGCATTCAACAGGTGCCCCAATGGAGTTTCGGTCACTTGGCTCTTCGAATTTTTCCTCTGCTCGGTCTGGTGCTGGCGGCGAGCGGCTGCCGTTTTGATTCGTCGTTGCCGTCGTCAGCCAGTGGCATCACCTGTCGCAGCGACGCCGACTGCCCGGGCGGTCGGGTGTGCCGGCTCGACTTGCAGTTGTGTGTCGTCAGTCGAGACGACGTCGTGGCGCCGAGCGTGGTGAAGGGGGCCTTGAGCCAAAAGTTTTTGAAGCTCGGCGCGGCCATGACGGTGTCGTTCGACGTGTCTGAAAAGCTGATTCGGGCGCCTTCGTTGTTCTTGAGCACGGGCCGGCGGCTTCGGCCCCTGCCGCTCGACGGCCCATTCGACGCGCAGGCCACGTCTTTCACCGCCCAGGTGACGGCCGAGCTCGACGACGGCGAAGGCCTCGCGACCGTGCTCGTGTCGATGGAGGACCTCGGCTCGAACGCGGTGACCAACGTGACCATCGGCGCCGTGCAGCTCGACTTTTCGGCGCCGACCGTGCCCACCGACGCCGTGGCCATTCGACCGGGCGTGGTTCGTTCGCAAGACCAGGTGCTCGTGCAATTCACCGCGTCGGAGCCGGTGGTGGGCGACTCGGTGAAGCTCGTCGCCACCGGTACCCCCTCGCACCACGTCACCGACACCGCCGCCCAGCTCGCCGGCGGCGCCTCGCTCGGTTTCGCGGTCGACGCCGCTCCTTTTTCGGGTGACACCAGCGTCACGCTGACCGTCGTGGGGCTCCAAGACCTCGCCGGCAACGTCGCGCCGAACGTCGAACTCGGCACGTTCGCCGTCGACGACGCCGCCCCGGTCATTTCGCCCATTGTCGTGGCGACGCCGGTGGTGAGCCGCGTTGCGGGCCACAACCAAGTGGCTTTTTCGTTCACCGCCGAGCCCAGCGCCCGCCTCACCACCACCGTCAGAGACCAGAGCGCGCGGTGTACGGTCGTCGGCACGAGCCACCAGTGCACCGTGGCGCCGAGAACGGCCGAGCCCGAGGGCGTCGCCGGCATCTTGGTTCAAGCCCAAGACGCGGCGGGCAATTTGGCCGAAGCGCGCGCCTCGGTCATTTACGACTTTACGCCTCCCGCGGTCGTCGACGCTTCGACGTCGCTGCAGCTCTTGCCCGCCTTGGGCAACCCCCTGGCCCACCCGACGAGCGCCGGGCCCGGCACCACGGTTCGGGTCACGTTCATGTTGTCGGAGCCCACGACGACGCCGGCCCTGCAAGCCGACGAGCTCGCCTTCGCCAATTCACTCAACACGGGGTCGCTGTGGGTCTTCGACGCGGTCGTGCCGGCCAGCGTGGCGAAGCAGGGGCCGACGACGCTCACGGTCGTGGCCGAAGACTCGGTGGGCAACCGCGCCAGCGTGCCGCTCGGGCTGCCAGCCCCTGGGCTGGTCGTCGACACCGTCAAGCCCGCGTCACCGGCGTCGACGTCGGCGTTGTTGTTTCGGCGCTTCCCCTTTGGGGCTGATGAGACCCACGGGCTTCGCTCGTCGCACCTCCGCGGAGGTGACGGGGCGGCGCCCGAAGCGGGCACGTTGCGCGTCTTCGTCGGCCCCGGCGCGCAGGGTGAATTGCTGAGAATCGCCACGAACGCCGACGGCGGTTTCGACGAGGCCGAAGTATCGACGGCCGACGTCGTGCAACCGTACGTCGACTTCGTCGACGGGGCGGGCAACGTGTCGCCGGCCATCATGGTGCGGTACCACGAGTGGGTGGCGGCGCCGGCCAATGCGCCTTCGGCCACGTTGCTCTCCGAGACGTGGGAGGGCGCGTTTTACCGCGCCACGTACCCCCGCCTCGACAGTGAGTTGATCGCGACCGACGGGGTCACTGCCCAGGTCGAAGGCGCGGGGCGCTGGTTCGGCGTCGAAGACCGCGAAAAGGCGTCGGTCGGCACCTGCAGCGCGCTCGGCAGTTGGTCGCAAGAAGGGCAGCTCGTCGCCGTCAACCCCAATGGCAACGTGACCAGCGTCTCCCTGTGGGACGGCGAGCGTTGGCTGCGAGCCCCAGTGTCAGACCCCGAAGGCGACGGCAGCCCGCCGGCAACCGCGCCCCTGGTCGACGGTTTCGAGCGCGGGCTGTGGGCGTTCACCGACACGCGGGTCGGGTACCAATGGTCGGGTCGCTCGTGGGTGCAGCGGGGCGATCAGGTCAGCCCCCAAAATCGCCCTCCCGCCGATTCGGTGGTCGTCTTCGACGGGGCGCCCGACTCGCGCAGCCTCGTGAGCTTCGGCGGCACGCGCCCGGGCGGTACCGCCTTCGAAGTGTGGAAATTCGACGGCGGTGCCTGGTCGCGGGTGACCGAAAGCGGCCCCTGGCCCACGCTGGCCCCGGCCCAGGCCGCCACCATCGTCGGCGTCGGCGCGTACGTCTTGGTGCGACAGACGTTGTCGACCCAGTTGTGGAAATGGGCGGGCTCGGGCTTTTCGCTGATCACCTCGAACCCCGTCGCTTTGGGGCTGCTGTTGGCCGACCCGAAGAGCGGCACCCCTTTTGTCATTGCCGACAACGGTGATGTGCTCGTGCTGGTGGGCACGGCGTGGGTGAAGCAGTCGTCGGTGCCCGCGGCTCCGGGCTGCGGCATCGTCGCGAACCCGACCACCGGCACCATTCAGCTCGTGGGCAACGACCTCATGTTCGAATGGTCGATGGCCAACGGCTGGGTGACCCTCGACTCGCCGTATGACGACCTCGCGCTGCGCGAGAAGGGCGTCAACCGCAACAACCCGGTCGTCTTTTCGAACCCCCAGACGGGCCAATTCGAACTGTTCGGCGGCACGGCTTCGGCCAAGGTGACCGACGCCGCCACGTTCGACGGCTTTCGTTGGTCGCCGTTGACCGGCTTGCCCTTCACCGTCGGCACCAGCGTGGCGAGCCTCGCCCCGTCGGGCGACGCCCAGTCGGCGATGCTGCTCATCGGCACGTCGGCCATGTACCAGTGGAGCAGCGCGACCGGCTGGCAGACCGTGGCCGGCCCCCTTTTGGCTTCGCAGAGCACGAGCGTCGTGACCTGGTCTCCCGGCGACGCGAAGCACCTGCTCGTCACCAGTGGGCTCAGCTCGTTCGGTGAATTTCTGTTCAACGGCACGACGTGGGTGCCGACCGCCAACACCTTTGGCCCGGCGCTGGGTGGCGCCAACCCGGTACCTCCCGCGGCGATGGCGCCGACGCGCGACGGCGTGGTGGCGGTGAATGCGGCGGGCACGTGGGTGCGTCGCTCGACCGGTTGGGCCGTCTCCACGGCCGACCCCGAAGGCGACGGAGAGCCGGTGCCTCCGGTGTGCTTGGTGCGCGACCGGGTCGCCGACGTTACGTACGCGTTCGCGCAGGCGGCGTTTCGGTTCGTGCCGGCGACCGCGAGCTGGGCGGTGATGCCCGTCGCGCCCGTGTCGTCACCGGCCGAATGGTGGTCGTCGGGCACGACCTGCTTCGCGGCGCTCGACTCCCCGACGGGCCGGGTGTTCGCGTCGTCGACGGCC
>JBGAIY010000361.1:0-8146 GCA_044225205.1 Myxococcaceae bacterium
CCCAAGAAGTCTTCGGGCACGCCAATGCGCTCGGCGATTCGCAAGTACCCGCCTTCGCACAGCTTTTCGAGCGTCGCCACGAATTGCGCGCCGCTGACGAACAGGCCGTTGTTCACGACCACGAGAAACCCGTTGTGGGCGACGAGCGGTCGCACCTTGTTGAGCACGCGGTCCATGTCGTGGGCGAGATCGACGCGCCCTTGCGCCGTCACCGAGAAGTACGGAGGGTCGACGAAGACGCAGTCGAACAATTCGTCGTCGCGCTTGAGTTGGCCGACCACGTCGAAGAAGTCGCCGACCCGAAAATCGCGCTTGGCAATGGGCCAGCCGTTCATCGAATACGAGTCTTTGGCGACGGTGAGAAACGCGTTGTTCAAGTCGGTGTGCAGCACTTGGCCCGAGCCGCCGGCTTTCGCGGCGACGCCCAGCGAGCCGGTGTACGAAAACGTGTTCAGCACGCGCTTGTTGGTCAGGTTTCGCTTGGCCCAGGCGCGCAGCTCGCGGGTGTCGAGGTAGAAGCTCGAGTCGCGGTTGAGCCGCAGGTTGAGCGCGTAGGTGACGCCGTCTTCGACGAGGCGGCGGGCCAGGTCTTTTTCGGTGCCGAAGAGCAGTGAGCCGTTGCGAAGCCCTTCGTCTTTCGCGTTGCGAATCTTCCACAGGCCGCTTTTGAGCCAGGGCAACCGGGTGCGAACCAGCTCGGCCGCACGCTTGATGGCCGCTTCGTCGCCGCTCGTGCTTTCGGCGTGGTCGTAGAAGACCGCGGTCTGCGCGAACACGTCGATGGCCAGCGTCGGCGCGCCTTCGGTGAACCCGTTGAAGAGCCGGTACCCGCCGGTGTGCGGCTCACCCAACAGCGCGGCGCGGGCGTCAATGGCGGCAGACAGAAACGGCTCGAAAGTCATGGTCGAGGCCATGGCCCAGCGCGGCCCAATTGCCTAGTAAAATTCAACGTCGGCGTCGATTCGCAGGGCTCGGCCCTGGCCGTCGACCGCCCGCGCTTTGACGGCGCCACCAGGGGCGTAGATCACCGAGCCACCTTGGCCGAAGAGCGAGGGTCGCCCTTCGCCCCAGTTCGCGTTCACGACCGCGCACTCGAAGCGGCGCGACAGGTCGACCAACAGCGGCGAGCGCTCGTCGTGACCCTCGTCGACCCACGCCGAAGCGAAGAGCATCAGGTCGGCGTTGGTGAGCGCCTCGACCGACGTGGGTTCGCCCAACAGAAAGTGCACGTCGAAGCACACCGCGAGGGTGACCGTGGCGTCGCCGACGGTGAACGAAGGCAAGGGGTCGGTGCCCGCCGTCGCCCACGTTTCTGGAAACCACGGGTGCCGCTTGCGGTAGTGCACGACCCGGTGCCCCGTGGGTGAAAAGCCGACCATGGCGTTGTAGAGCGCGCCGCCGTCTCGTTCGATGAGGGGCCCCACGAGGTGGGTGCGGTGCTTGTGGGCGAGAGCGGCCAGGGCTTGGGCCGTCGGCCCTTCGAGCGGCTCGGCGAAGGGCGTCAGGTCGAACTCGAACCGGTCTGACACGTAGCCCGTCAACGAGGCTTCGGGCAGCAACGCGAGGTCGGTGGCCGGGCCGGCCGACAACAGCGCGTCGACGTCGGCCAGTGCCGCGGCGCGTCGGTGCCAGCGTGAAGGCAACTGCAGCGCCGTGACTCTCACACGCACACGTTACCAAAAAGTGACACAGTGGCGGCGTGTCAGCTCGTCGCGCGACCAGCATTTGGGTGTGGGCTTTCGGGTATTTCGCCGCCTATGCGCCGTATTCGTTGCTCACGAAAGCGTTGAGCGACGGGTGGCTCGGTACTCGGGTGCCCGGCAACGAAATTCTGCCCATTTCGACGGTGAGCTCGTTGGTCGCGGCGATGGTGTTTCTCGTGGCGACCGGGTGGTGGAAAGCAGCGACTCGGTTTTCATGGGGCTCGCTGAGCCTGCCGCGCCCCACCAAGTGGACAGCGCTCTCCGGCCTGTGCGGTACCACGATTTTGACGACGACGACGCTCGCCTACACGTTCGAAGGGGTCAGCATTGTCTTCATGATGCTGCTCATGCGCGGGGGCGTGTTGATCATGGCGCCCGTGGTCGACGCGCTCGCCCGCCGCCCCGTTCGAGTCACGTCGTGGGTCGCGCTCGGGTTGACTTTGGTGTCGCTCATGGTCGCCATGTTGGGCCGCGTCGACGGGGTCGCCATTTCACTGGGCGCTTCGTTGAACGTCGCCGCGTACCTCACGGCCTACTTCATTCGGCTGCAGTTCATGAGCCGGCTCGCCAAGAACGACTCGGCCGACGTCACCCGGCGGTATTTCGTCGAAGAGCAACTGGTGTCGACCCCCGCGGCAGTCGTGGCGTTGGGGGTGCTGGCGCTCGTCGGCTCGGGCGACGCGCTCACCGACATTCGCAACGGGTTCACCCAGTTGCCCTTCACGTCGATGTGGCCGTGGGCGGTGGTGATCGGCGTGCTGTCGCAGGGCACCGGCATTTTCGGGGCCCTCGTGTTGCTCGACAAGAGCGAGAACTCGTTCTCGGTGCCGGTGAACCGCGCGTCGAGCGTGTTGGCCGGCGTCGTGGCGACGTTGACCTTGCACTTCGCCTTCAAGGGGCCGCCGCTCGACTTCGCCGAAGGGGTGGGCGCGGCCTTGGTGGTGGCCGCCATCGTCGTGTTGAGCGCGCCGTCGCTGTTGAAACGGCCGAAGCCTACGCCCGAAGGCCCGGTATCTCTCCGCTGACTTCGCCGAGCGAGTTGCTGGAGGAGCCCAGGGCCCGCAGCACCGTCAGCAGCACGCTCGTGGGGTGTTTGCCAGCGGCGGGCAAGGGAACGCCTTTTTTGAGCCCCGCACCCGCGACAATCATCGCCATGTTCTCGGTGCTGTGGGCGTCGGCGGTGGCGCCCGACTCGGGGTCTTTGCCATGGCCGCCCTCGAACGTGAAGACCGAGCCCACGTTGTCGAGCAGGGTGCCCGCGCCTTCGGGCGTCTGGCGGAGCTTTTGAATCAGGTACGCCCAGTGCTTCATGTGCCAGTTGATGCACCTGGCCAACGACACACAGGTGTCTTCGGTGAGCCGGCCTTCGCCTCCGTGAGAAATTTCGTGCAGGTCGGAGAGCTGGCCGGTGAGTTGGTACATGTTCATCCAACAATGGCTGACGGTGACTTGAAAGAGCACGCTCCGCGTCAGGTCGCAGGCGAGCGCCATGTGAATCAGGTCGCAGATCACCCGCGCGCGTTGGTCTTCGCCGCTGTACCCGAGGTTTTGGCTGTAGGTGTCGAGCGCTCCGCCCGAGCCGATGGGTGGGTCGGCGCCCGGGTCGTTTGGTTTTCGGCACGCGCCCACGACCGGCGGAGGAATGGCCGCGACGCGCAGCTCGAGTTCTCGCACCTGTTGGAGGTGCTCATCGAGCTTGAGGCGGTCGGCTCGGCCGAGCCTCGAAGAGAGCGCCGCGCCGCGGGTCGCCACCGAGTCGAGCACGCTCCGCCGTGTCTCGGTGCGCCACTGCTGCTCGGCCACCTGGTCGGGGGTCACGCCGGTGCCTTGAAAATTGGCGAACAGCGAAACGAACAGGTCATGCGGGCTGTAGCGGGGCGCCACTTCTTGCAACTGGCCCCCGCTCGACCGGTAGGAGAGTCGGTACCCCGAGCCGGCGACCGCGCCCGTCAGGTATTCGGCGACCTGTACGCGCGTCACCAGCGCGGGGAACAGGGTGCCCGCGCCCAAGAAGTCGCCGGCGATGTGCTCGGTGGTCGGCCCGTTGAACGTACCGTCGGTGGTTCGCACTCCGGTCAGCAACGGGGCGACCTGTTTCTCGTGAAAGTGGTCGGGTCGGCCTCCGGGGGGCACGGTGCCACCGTTGTCGGCGGCCGACGGCATTCGCAGCCCGGTGACCACCGTGACCTGGTCTTTGACCGGCGCCAGGTTGCCGAGCGCGAGCTTGAGGTCGTAGCCGGCGCCCACGACGCTGGGCACGAACGTGTCGGCGATGCGGCCGCTGTACCCACCCAGCGAGCAGCCGGCGAACCCGAGCAAGTAGCGCTTGGGCATCATCGGGGCGGCCCAGGCCGAATGGCTCATGGCCTCCAGCCAGGGCAGGCCGATGGCGACTTGGCCGAGGCCCCGAAGCAGGGTGCGGCGGGTGAGTGGCGCGCGCGTCATGGGGTCTCCATTCGTTGGGCGAAGGTCGGGTGGGTCACGAGCGCCAGCAGCACCGCGTCGAAGCGCCGGCCCGAGTCTTTGAAGGCGCGGTCGAGGTGCGCGAGCAGACCAGCGTCTGACGCCAGCTCTCGGCGCCCGTGAGAGAAGCGAAAGACCTGTTTGACCACGCACGACTCGAACGTCGACGACTGCACCATCAGCGCTCCGAGCCCCCCAGGCCCGTTGAAGGCCCCGACGCCGGCCAGCTCACCATCTCCGGCGATGGCGCACTCGGGGTGGTCGACCTCGGCCGCGCGAAAGGCCCCGGTGCGGTCGTACTGCTCGAGCCCGAAGCCGATGGGGTCCATCTGCGAGTGGCACGACGCGCAGGCGGCCAAGGTGCTGTGGGCGCGGTACCGGTCTTTCTTGCAGACGACGCCGCTGGCACCGGCGGGAGGCACGTCGGCGTTCACGTTGGGCGGAGGGTCGGCGATTTCTTGGCAGAAGAGGCGGTTGCGAACCCATTTGCCGCGTCGGGTGGGGCTCGTGTCTGACGCTTTGACCCCGTTCGCCAGCAGCGCGGCGTGCGAGAGAATGCCCCGGCGTGGTGAAACGCCGTACTTCACCCAGTGAAAGCCCGCGGTGCCGGTCGCCGGCAGGCCGTAGTGCGCCGCCAGATCGTCGTCGATGTAGGTCTGGTCGGCGGTGAAGAGTTGGGCGTAGTCGGCGCGGTCATCGAGCACGACCTTGCGCACCAGCGCTGACGTTTCGGTAAACGCGGCCTCAGACAGCGCGGCATCGAAGGGCAGGCTCTGGTACCCAAGCCACATGGCGTGAAAGCGCTCGACTTGCGCTCGACCGGCGGGTTCAGCCATCAGCCGGGTGGCCGCCGCGCGCAGACCGTCGGCGCTCGCGAGGTCTTTTGCCGCAGCCGCGTCGAGCAACCAGGCCTCGGGGGCCCGGCCCTGCAGTACGAATGACAAGCGGGTCGCCAGCTCGTTCTGCGTGAGCGCGAACACCCCCGGCTGGCTTTCGACGGGGGCGCCGGTCTCGACGCGAAAGAGAAACTCGGCGTCGAGGAGCAGGCGTTGCACCACGAGGCCCACCGACGTGTCGAACCCGCCGCGCTGCCGGGCGAGCGCATGCAGGCTCTCCAGTTCGGTCACCTCGGCCGCCTCGAGCGGGCGCCGCAGCACCTTCGCCCCGAAGGTCTTGATGACGGCCGAAAGACAGGTCAGGTCGTCGTCGCTTGAGGGCTCACAGGGCACCACCAGGGCCCGCCGCTTGGGGTCGGCGAGGGCTTCGCTCGTCACCCGCGCCGCCACTTTTTCGACGGCCTCGAGCCACACCGCCGACGCGGTCTGTCGCGCGTATTCGTTGTCAAAGGGGTTCGGGTCGTCGCCGGGCAAGAGCGCGAGCGCCAAGTGGCTCTCGTCGCCGGTCAGCTCGGCCAGCGTCGTGTCGAGCTCTGAACGGCTCAACCGGCGCAGGCCCGTGACGGCCGCCGTGGCGACCGGCGGTGGCGTCGTCTCGCCCGCCCCGGGCGTGGGTTGACCACCAGGGGTGGTGGGAGCCACGAACACGGCCGTCATCGGCGCCAGGATCTCGCCCGAGCAGCCGAAGCCCAGGAGACACAAGCCGAGAATGACGTTTCGCATCAGCCTCCGCAGAGCAACATTTCGGCCGAGCGGCGCGTTTGCAAAATGGCCCGCTTGCGCCGAAACGGCGTCAGCTCCACCTGACGGTCGCCACCGCGAGTGACCGGGTATAAGGCTTGGCCATGGGCTCTTCGCTGGTGGTCATGGTGTTGCTTGGGCTGACTTTTGCCGACGGTGGCGCGGTGGCCCCTCGAGACGGCGGGTTCGACCCGGCGGTGCCGGCGTCGTGGCACCTGACGGCGAAGGTCACGCCCGACGGTGGGTTGCGGGCCGACTTGGTACGAGACCTGACCGCCCCCTTGCCGCCCGACGCGGGCGCCGTCGGCGAAACGCCGTTGACCCAAGCCGAGGCGAACGCGCTGCTCGACGACCCTCGCGCCGAGCTCGTCTACGGCGACCGCACGGTGAGCATCGTCGCGCCGTCGATGATCATTCGGCAGCGGCAAGACCACCTCGACTTGAAAAAGCTGTTTCTCAAGCCCGAGCGACTCGAGGCGGGCGCGGCGTTCGCCCGCGGCCATGAGGCGGTGCTCGACGCCGTCGAAGCCAAGACGGGCGTCTCCCGCGAAGTCATCGTCGCGATTCTCATGTGGGAAACGAAGCTCGGCACCATCACGGGTGATTTTCGTGCGTTCAACGCCTTTACCTCGCAGACCTTCTTCATCGACGAAGCCAGCGCGGTCGCCATGTTACGAAAAGAAGAAAAGAAGCTGGGCGACCCCGTGACCCAGCAACGCCGCGTCGAAGTCATTCGCGAACGAGCTCGGCGCAATTTGCTCGCGCTCGCCCGCCAGAGCAAAACCAAGGGCATCGACCCGCTCGAGCTCAAGGGCAGTTGGGCCGGTGCACTGGGGTACCCCCAGTTCATGCCCGCGAGCCTGCAATGGGCCGACGACGGCAACGGCGACGGCAAAATCGACCTGTTCGACTTTGACGACTCCATTGCCTCGGTGGGGCGGTACCTGAAAGAGCACGGTTTTTCGAAAGACCGTTCTCGCGCGGTGTGGGGGTACAACCACGAGCCCGCCTACGTCGAAGGCGTGCTGGCGTTCGCCGACGCGCTCCACGCCGTGTTGCGAGGGGCGGGTGACGGCGGCGTCGAAGACTCGGGCGTGCGCAAGAAGGGCGCGGGGCCGTAGCCGTCAACGACGGTCACCCAACCAACGACCTGCGCGAGCTCAGCGGCTGGCAACCGGGCCGGCGCGGAGCTTGACGACCTGCCCGGTGATGGTGACCGACGAGGGCAGGGGCACGAAGAAGAACAGCACCCCCATCGCCTTGGCCCAGCCGGTGTACTGGGTCATCTGAAAGCGCACCCGAACGACCCCGTCACCGCCCATTTTTTTCACTTCGGGCACGAGCACGTCGCGAAACCCGGCTTCGAGGTCGGTGCCCACCACGTCGATGAGCCCGAAGAGCAAGACGCCGCTGCGTTTGACTTGCACGAGGCCCAGCACGTCGTGGGGTTGGGCAATGTCGCCGGCCGTGACGAACACGTCGCCGGTACCAGGCTGCGAGGGCAGCGTGACGCTGTTCACAATGGTGCAACCGCTCGAGGCGACCAACAGCAGGGCGCCCGCGGCCCATGCGAAGCATCGTTGTTTTTCTGAAAAAAGAACCGCCATGGTCGTTCACCCGCTCAAGGCAAAAACTGAATGACTTCGCCGGTCGCCGTGACGTACCGGTCTTTGCTTTCGACGTTGCCCCGCCCGGTCAACAGCGCGTTGGCGCTGTTCACCGCGCTGCCGATGCGCTCGTATTCGGTCGAAGGGTTTTCGTCTTCGAATTCAATGTTGATGACCCCTTGCCCACCCATTCGCACCGCCTCGGTGGCCATGGCCCCCTTGATGGTGCCGTCGAGCTGGGCGTCGCCCCACTGCGTGAAGCCGCCCACTTCGACGCCGTACCCCCGCACCTGAATGAAGCCCAGCACGCGAAACGGCTTCGGCGACCCACCGGTCGACAAGAAGACGCCCCCGCTGTCGATGGGCACGTTCGACAAGCGGCCGCCGCGCACGACCGCGTTGCACCCGCTGGCGACCAGGGCCAACAGCACGACGAACAGCAACTGAGCTGACCGCAACGGGCTCACAGGGGCGCTCCTCCGGGCGAGGGGGCGGGGTAGGGCGGCGGCGCATTCGGCACGACCCCGGGAGGCCCTTGGCGCATGCGCACCAGCTCTCCGGTAATCGTCACTTCAGACGGCAACGGCACGAAGAAGAAGATGAGCCCCAGAATCTTCGTGGCGGTGGGGTACTGCGTCATCGTCACCCGCACGTTCATGGCGCCGTCGGCTCCCGAGGCCCGCACTTGGGGTTCGAGCTGAGCCACCGCGGCCGCCAGGTCGGTGCCCGCGGGGTC
>JBGAIY010000362.1:0-8115 GCA_044225205.1 Myxococcaceae bacterium
CTCGGTTCGCTCGGCCAACGCCGCCGCGGTAAACGTGGGGTGGCACACGCCGCACGCGTTCGGCACCGAATGCTTCGCCGTGTTTTCGGGCACCGGCACGTCGAGCGCGTGGTCGGCGAAGTGGTCGAGCACGCCACTGAGCACCTTGGGCATGTGGCACCCCACGCAGCTTTGGCCCTTCGCCGTCGCATGGTGAGAATGGCCGCGCGCGTCGTTCGCTTCGGCCTGGTGACATGACCGACAGGGCGCGTCGAGCGAGGCCCCTTTCTTCAACTCGTTCGCGGCGCCCGCTGCGTGCGGAGCCACGTGGCACGTGAGGCACGTCACGCCGCCTTCGCGAAAGCACTTCGACTGTTGCAGCGCCTGCCATTCGAAGCTCGAGCTGCTCGGCCGCCCGTCGACGAAGAACTCACCCGAGCGCTGGTCTCCGTCGACCAGGCCCGAGGGTTGAAACGACGCCTCGTACGGCTGCCCGGGCACGAAGCGGTGCGACGCGTCGAGCAGGGGGTGGTTGGGTTCGCGGGGCCCGTGGCAGCTCGCGCAGACCGAATTGGTCAACGCGGGGCTCAGCTTCGAAAACGAAACGATGTCGCCCAGCGCTTTCGTTTCGGCGTGGCGGGCACCTGGCCCGTGACAGGCCTCGCACCCGACGCCCGGCTCGACGAGCGACGTTTGCCACCGGTGTTCTTCGCGCGCGTACCGCACCGTCACGCCCGTCGCATGGCACGGCAGGCATTCGCGGTTCGCGGTGCGCCGAAAGTTTTGCCAAAAGAACGGGTGCTGGGGGCCGACCACGCCTTGCTTCGCTTCGTTGTAGTCGACCCACGCGCCCTGGCCGGTCACGTGAAAGTAGACCGGCAACACCTGCCACCGCCCGTCGTCGAACTCGGTCAGCGCGTCTTGCATGCGCTTGCCGCCGACGAACCAGGCCACCGGGTAGTCGTGCACGACGCCCTCGCGGTCGGCCGTCTTCATGGCGAAGCCCCCGTCGCGGGTCAGCATCGTCGCTTCGGTCGACTGCCCGCGGTACCGAACCCCGGTAAACGGCCCCACCGCGTTGGCCGGCGTCGCCACCGTCAGGGCCCGCCGGTGCCAGTCGTGAGACCACCCGTCGAATTGGGAGACGTGGCAATCGCGGCATGACTCCGAACCCGCGTACGCCAGGCGTGGAGGCAAGTCGCTGTCGTCGTCGGCCGCGGCCTGGGCCGGCCCCGCGTCGACCGTCACCGTCACCGTCACCGTCACCGCGCCCGCGTCGCTCACCGGAGCCGGAGCCGCGCGCTGGCAGCCAGCCAAGGCCAACCACCCCAGCGCCAACATCGAAGCCGCGCGCATCGACTACTTGCCCGCGCGAAACGCTTTGTGGCACGACGCGCACGAGTCGTTGACCGTCTCGAGCTGCGCCTTGAGCGTGGTGACGTCGGTCGCGCTGCTCGCTTGGGCCGCCAACTTGTCGGTTTCGGCCCGAAATTTGTCGACCGCCGTCGCCCAGGCCTTGCCGTCGGCCCAAATCGCGCCCAACGCGTCGGTTTCTCCCGAGCCGGGCCCGGTGCCTTTGGGAAACAGCTCGCCGATGATCTGCGAAAGGTCGGCCACCGCCCGCGCGTGCAACGCGGCGTGCTTCGTGAACGGTACCTTTTGGTTCGCCACCGCGTTCAAGGCCTTGAAATGCGTACCGAGCGCCCGCATCACGCTTTGGCGGTAGCGAATGACGTCGGCCGGAGGCGCGCTCACCTCGGCTTTGGGCTCGGCGGCCGAGGCCCCCAAACCCAGCGTCAGCACCATGACCACGACCCGTCGTTTCACCATGGGCGCTCTATAGCCGATTGCGAGAGCGCCGCACCGGCCTGCCGCCCCCCCCGGGGCACATCTCCACACATGGCGGTTCAGCAGAACGCTCGAAGTTCGCGACTCCAGTAAACAGGTCAGCCAGTTCACCCTCCCAGCACGAACGGAGTGAGACGATGACGATCAGCCGACGGTCTTTTCTCAACGCTGCCGCAGCCATCGGGGCCTCGCTCGCGTGGGTGGGCCCCGCCAGAGCCTCACGCGTCAACTGGCGGGAGCGGCGTGAGCTCTACCCCCAAGGGGTCGCGTCGGGTGACCCCGACCCGCGCAGCGTCATTTTGTGGACGAGGCGGCCCTTTGCCGAGGGCACGCGGCAGCTCCTGACGGTCGAGGTCGCCGAAGACGAGGCGTTTCGCCGAGTCGTCGCGCAGGCGCCGACACCGGTCGTGAGCGCCGCCGACTGGACCGCGCGGGTGCTCATCGGTGGGCTCAAGCCCGCGCGCACCTACTGGTACCGGTTCACCGACGCCGAAGGCAACGGGAGCCGCGTCGGCCGTACGCTCACCACGCCTCTGCCCGATGACCCCCGCGCGGTGAACTTCGCCTTCGTCAGCTGCCAAGACCTCAACGAGGGCAAGCTCAACGCGTATCGACGAATGATTTTCGAAGACGAACGCGCTCCCGCCCAAGAGAAGCTCGACTTCGTTTTGCACCTGGGC
Source organism: Myxococcaceae bacterium (assembly GCA_044225205.1). Classification (GTDB taxonomy): domain Bacteria; phylum Myxococcota; class Myxococcia; order Myxococcales; family Myxococcaceae; genus JAEUJT01. The sequence continues at coordinate 2,508 of JBGAIY010000362.1, forward strand.
GATTTCATTTACGAAGTCGTCGAGTACCCCGACGAGGTGAAGACCCGCTACGACCGCACGATCTACGAGGTCGCGCGCGTGCCGGGCGACTTCAAGGTCGGTGGGTTTCACATACCGACGACGGTCGACGGGTACCGCGCCATCTACCAAGGCTACCTCGCCGACCCCGACCTCCAAGACGCTCGCGCCCGCTGGCCGTTCGTCGCCATTTGGGACAACCACGAATTCTCATGGCAAGGCTGGCAGAGCATTCAGAAGGCCGGCAAGGAGAGGCCCGGCCAGAGCATCAAGGTCGCGGCCAACCAAGCCTGGTGGGAATACCTGCCCTCGCGTTGCAAGAAAGTCAGCGGCCCCTCGCTCGAGAGCTTCGACCCACCCGCGGTGACGAACGTCGCCATCGAAAAGTGGGACGAGAACGGCCTGGGTGACGAACCCAACAACCTCGTCGCGATCAACAGCCTGGTCGGCTACCGCTCGTTTCGCTGCGGCAAGCACCTCGACCTCATCATCACCGACCAGCACAGCCATCGCAGCGCCGACCCCTTCAGCGACCCAGCGGCCGGAGCGTTCGGGCCCGAGTACCCCGGCCTGTTTCCCGAAGACGTGGCGCGGGTTCTCGACGGGGGCCGAGCGTTCGACGGCGGCCAAGCGCCGGCCGAAGTCAGCTTCAATGGCGCGCGGGTGCCCAATTCGCAGCGCAACGCTCCGCCGCAGACGATTCTCGGCGCCGTGCAGAAAGCGTGGTTCAAAGACCAGCTCCGCGCGTCAACCGCGACGTGGAAAATCTGGGGCAATTCACAAGGCGCGCTCGACTGCCGCGCCGACCCGCAGAACCTGCCGACGGGCCTGACCAAAGAAGCCTGGCCGAAAACGACCTACGCCGCGTTCTTGAACGGCGACTACGGCACGGCCTACGCCGAGCGGGCCGAGATCTACGACCTCGTGCGCGACGCGAAGATCACCGGCTTCGCGATCGTCTCCGGCGACCGCCACAGCTTCTGGGCGGGCTACGCGACCTCGGCGCTGCCGCCAGGCAAATTCGAGCCCGTCGGCTTGAGCTTTGTCGGCGGCTCGCTCACGAGCCCGGGCACCATGGAGGCCGTCGAACACACTCTTTCGAAGACCGACCCGCTCCGACCGCTGTTTCTCGCCGACCGGCCAGGCGGCGCGAAGCCGGAGTGGACCCACAACATGCTGGTCAAGCACGGGGTTCGTTCGTGCCTTGAATATGCAAAGAGCTTCGACCTGCAGCGCGCGCGCGCCCTGTCAAACCCCGACCTGGCGCCGCACCTCGAGTTCGTCGACCTCGGTGGCCACGGCTACGCGAAGGTTCGGGTCACGGGCAGTGAAATGCGAACAGAATTCGTGTGCATACCCCGGCCCATTGCCCGCAGTGAACGACCCGACGGCGGCCCCCTTCGCTATCGCGTCGTGCACACCGCCTCGCTGTGGAAAAGCGGAGAGCGCCCGCGGCTCAAGACCTCGATTCTCGAAGGTGACCCCGGGCTGGCCATGTGACCGCGACTTGACCCCCGCTCGCGCAAACACTGCGGAAGTCGCCCGCCCCACGGGCGCCAACGCGGTATTTGCGCACCCCTCGACGGTTTCTCCCTCGAGAACCCGTTGGCACCACATCTGCACACATGGGTTGCAGCAAAGGGAGGAACAACACAATGCAGCGCATGTACCTGGTGGGGGCTTTGGCATTGGTCGGCTGTGGCATCGGAGCCGACGGTTTCACCGAAGACGACGAGGGGCTGGGCACCGAACAGAGCATTCGGTACGACCAAGAATTGGCCGACTGGTTGCCGCCCGTGCTTGGCAACCGCTGGGAGCTCGCGCCCCCCGGGCACGCCGGGCACTCCGCGGCGAACTGGGTCATTCGGGTTCAAGAGCAGAGCGAGAAGGGCGCCCGGGTCAGCGGGTTGTTGCGAACGAAAGACCTCTGGCTCAAGACCGACGAACGCGTGCCCAATGTGATTCTCGCGTTCAATGAAGACACCGAAGCGTGGGGCCCGTTTCTTCGCTTCGACCGCCGGTCGTGGCGGTTCGAAGGCAGCGCCGACCCGTGCGACGCGTACAAGGTGACTCGGGTCGGAGACGAGCAGGTCACCACCGGCGTCGGCGACTTCACCGGCAAGGCCTTTCGGTTTCAATTGGCCGCGCCCGACAACGTTCGTTGCGCCGCGCCGCCTTTCGACCGGCTCGTGCTCGTGAACGGCACCGGCCCCGTGGCCATGCGCTCGGCGTCGAACGAAGAAGTCAGCAGTCTCCAACACGCGATGATCGGCGACACCGTGCTGCACCATGCGCGCATGCCGACCGCGCTCGTACTCGAGCAGAACCAGTACGTCAGCCATGCGAATACCATTCGGTGCATCACCCAACCGTGCCCCTCGAACGCGGTGAACGCCGTCGCCACCTTCGCGCTGAGCGTGCAGAACGCCGAGGGCGAAATGCACGACTGCGAATTTCGCACCGAAAAACGGTACGACTTCGAGCTGGTCGACGCGTCGGGGCAAGTCGTGCGCGCGTGGAGCGACGGGCGGTCGTTCGACCGCAACCCCACCGTGATTTCGTTCGAACCCGCCGAGACCAAACAGCTCGAGGGCAGCGTCGAGTTGGTCGACCGAAACGGAGCGCAGCTCGACGGCGTGTACACCGTGCGCGCGTCGATGTTCGGGCACGACCAACACGCGTTGCCGGTCAAAGGGTCGATTGTCGTTTCGGTCGTGCGGTGAGGTTGGCAGCAGTTTGACGTCGCCAAGACGTCTTGACCTGGGGGAGGCTGCGGCCACCCATGACCCGCCCCCCCTCGTCGACCCCGTTGTGCGTGTCTGTCGTGGCCTTTGCGCTCGCGTCTGTGGCGCTGGCCGCGCCCCCGTCGAAAGACGAGCTGCCGCCTTCGCTGCGTGAATGGGTGCCGTGGGTGCTGCACGGCGAACAACACGCCCAATGCCCCGCGGTGCTCGGAGGCAGCGAGCGCACCTGCACCTGGCCCGGTCGGCTGAGCCTGGTGCTCGACAGCCGCGGCGGTCGCTTCACCCAGAGTGTTCAGGCGTTCATGCCCGAGACCTGGTTGCCGCTGCCGGGGTCGAGCCGCCGGTGGCCGCAGCACGTGCAGGTCGACGGGCGCCCCGCCATCGTCATTGAGCGGGGCGACGTGCCCGAGGTGCAGGTCGGCCTGGGAGAACACCAAGTCACCGGCACCTTCGAATGGGACTCGCTGCCCGCCGCCGTCGAAGTGCCACCCGCGACCGGGGTGCTGTCGCTGACGGTGAAGAACCAGCTCATCGCCCAGCCCAACCGCGACCCCGAGGGCCGCGTGTTCTTGCAGAAAGAAGGCGTCGCCGAAGAAACCGACCGGGTCGACCTGGTCGTGCACCGCCAGGTGGTCGACGACATACCGCTCGCCGTCGTCACCAGGCTCCAGCTCAACGTGTCGGGCAAGAGCCGCGAAGTGCTGCTCGGTCGCGCGCTGCCCGACGGGTTCGTGCCCATGTCGGTGAACAGCCCGTTTCCCGTGCGAATCGAGGCCGACGGGCGGCTGCGGTTGCAGGTGCGCCCCGGTTCGTGGGTCGTCGAATTCACCGCCCGCCACGACGGCCCGGTCACCGACTTGAAGCGCCCCGTCGCCGACGGGCTGTGGGCCGACGACGAGGTGTGGGTCTTCGAGGCCCGGCCCTCGCTGCGCCAAGTGCTCGTCGAGGGGGTCAGCGCCATCGACCCCCAGCAAACGACGCTCCCCCCCGAATGGAAGCGCTTGCCCGCGTACGGCATGAATGCCACCGACGTCATGACCCTGACCGAGCGCGGCCGCGGCAACAGCGACCCCGCCCCCGACGTGCTGAGACTCTCGCGTACCCTCTGGCTCGACTTCGACGGCACAGGCTATTCGGTGAGCGACGCCATCACCGGCCAGCTGCATTCGTCGTGGCGGCTCGACATGCAGCCCGGCACCGACTTGGGCCGCGTCGTGGCCTCGGGCGCCGACCAGTCGATTACGAGACTCTCGCCCACGGCCCCCGCCGGCGTCGAACTGCGCCAAGGCGCGCTCGCGCTCGAAGCCGACAGCCGCATCGTCGGCCACATTGGCGCCATACCCGCCGTCTCGTGGGACGCCGACTTTGCTTCGGTGCAAACCACCCTGCAGCTGCCCCCAGGGTGGACACTGGTGTCGGTCTCGGGAGCCGACTCGGTGCCCGGCACCTGGGTCGAGCGCTGGTCGTTGCTCGACATTTTCTTGGTGCTCGTCGTGACCGTCGCCATGGGCCGCCTGTTCGGCATACCGTGGGGCGTTCTCGCGTTCGCCACGCTCACGCTGACCTGGCACGAAGAAGACGGCCCGCAGTACGTGTGGCTGGCCGTGCTCGTGGGCGAAGCCTTGGTGCGCGTGTTGCCCAAGCACTGGGTCAAGACGCTCACGCAGGTCTACCGCTTCGGCGCCTGGGCCGCGCTCGTCGTCATCAGCGTGGGCTTCATGGTCGACCACGTGCGGCACGGCATGTACCCCGCGCTCGCCCAAGAACGCTCGCTCGGTGGCGTGAAGACGTATTCAGAATATTCGAGTGAAAACGCCGCGCAGTACCAACGCAACCTCGAGGGTCGGGCCCAAAACGCCCTCGGTTCAGCGTCGGGTGGGTATGGCTTCGACAATGAAGACGGAGTGATGGACGCCGTGCAGAAAGCCGAGCCCGAGCCCAACGCCTTCGGCGCGCCGCAACAGGTGGTCGCCGGCAAGCGCCAACGGTGGAAAGCCGGCGAATACGACAAGAACGCCACGGTGCAGACCGGCCCCGGGCTCCCCCGGTGGGACTGGCGCCAGGTGTCGATTCGGTTCTCGGGCCCGGTGCAGCGCGCCCAGCAACTCTCGCTGTGGTTGGTCGGCCCGAAAACGAACGTCGTGCTCGCCTTCGTTCGCGTGCTGTTGATCGCACTGCTGTTGCTGTGTGTGCTCGGGTTTCCCGGTGGGTTTTGGCCGCAGTCGCTCAGGCGCGCCGTGAAAACGGCCTCGGCGGGGCTCGCCCTGGCGTTGGCCGCATGGGTCGCCTTGGCAGCCCAGCCCGCCTACGCGCAGACCGACCCCGAAGAGGCCGCCGACCCCGAAGAAGTCGATGCGCCCCAAGCGGCGAAGGCCCCCAGCAAAGGCGGGCGTGGCCCCCGGGCCCCGAACCAGCCGAGCGCGCTGCTCGCCGAGCTGAAGGCGCGGTTGCTCGAACTGCCCGAATGCGCCCCGAATTGTGCGTCGAGCCCGAGGCTCTTGTTGGAGGCCACGCCCACCACCCTGCGGCTGCGCTTTGAAGTGCTGGCCGCCGCCACCACCGCCGTGCCGCTGCCCGGCCAAGCCCAACACTGGGTGCCCGACACCGTCGTGCTCGACGGCCGGCCGGCCTCGGCGTTGGCGCGCGACCGCGCGGGGCGCCTGTTGCTGGTGGTGACGCCCGGCGCCCACCAGGTGCTGCTCGAAGGCGCGCTGCCCGCCCGCGACACCGTGCAAATCGGCTTGCCGTTGCGGGCCCACCGGGTCGAAGTGTCGACCCTCGACGGGTGGTCGCTCGACGGCCTGCACGAAGACGGCGTGGCCGACGAAAACCTCCAACTCTCGCGC
>JBGAIY010000363.1:0-8114 GCA_044225205.1 Myxococcaceae bacterium
GCGATGGCGTCGCGCGGGCTCTGGCCTTCGTCGCGCTCGGCTTCAATGGCGAAGTCGATCATCATGATGGCGTTTTTCTTCACGATGCCGACCAGCAAGATCAAGCCGACCAGGGCGATGATCGACAGGTCGATGCCCGAGAGCAGCAACGCCACCAACGCCCCGACGCCCGCCGACGGCAGCGTCGACAAAATGGTGATGGGGTGAATCGCGCTCTCGTACAACACCCCCAGCACGATGAAGACGACGACCAGCGCCATGAGAATGAGCAGCGGCTGGCTCGACAACGAGTCTGAAAACACCTGGGCCGTGCCCTGAAAACCGGCTTTGACGCTCGCGGGCAGGCCGATGCTCGCCTCGGCCCGGTGAATGGCCTCGACCGCCGACCCCAGCGCGACGCCCGGCGCCACGTTGAACGACAACGTCGTCGAGGGAAATTGGCCTTGGTGGTTGATCGCGAGCGGCAGCGTGCCCGGCTCGACCCGCCCCAAGTCGCTCAGCGGCACGAGCCCCCCCGCCGCACCCCGCACGTACAGCGCCCCCAGCGCCTCGGGGCCCTGCTGCAACGCCGGCGGCACTTCGAGCACCACCCGGTATTGGTTGAGCTGGGTGAAACTCGTCGCCACCTGCCGTTGGCCGAACGCGTCGTACAACGTGTTGTCGATTTGCTGGGGCGTGACTCCGTAACGGGCCGCGCTGTCACGGTCGATGACGAAGGTGAGCTGCAACCCGGCGGTCTGTTGGTCGGTCGCCACGTCTTTGAGTTCGGGCAACTTCTTGAGCGCGTCGAACAACCGCGGCGCCCACGTTCGCAGCTCGTCGAGGTTCGCGGTCTGCAGGGTGTACTGGTACTGGGTGCGGGTCGGCCGGCCGCCGATGCGCAGGTCTTGCGCGGCTTGCAAAAACAAATTCACGCCTTCGAGCTTCGCCAGCTTGGGCCGCAACCGGGCGATGATCTGATCGGCCGACGCCGTGCGCGGGGGGCTCTTCTTGAGCTCGAGAAACACGGTGCCCGTGTTCACCCCCGCCCCCGGCCCTCCGCCGATGAACGCGACCGTGTGGTTGATGTCGGGGTCTGACTCGAGCGCGGCCAGCACGCGCAACTGGCGCTCCTTCATCGAAGGGAACGAGACGTCTTGCGGGCCCTCGCTGAACCCGACCAACTGCCCCGTGTCTTGCTGGGGGAACAGCCCCTTCGGCACCACGATGAACAGCGCCACGGCGCACACCATGAGCGTCAGCGTCACCGCCAACATCGAGCGCGGGTGGTCGAGCACCCACCCCAGTGCCCGGGCATAGCGCGCGACCAGCCGGTCGAAGGCCCGCTCGAGCGAGCGTGACAGCCGCCCGGGCAACCGCTCGCTTTGCGGCCGAAGCCACTTCGAACACATCATGGGGGTCAGGGTCAGCGAAATGAGCGCCGAGACGGCAATGGCCACCGCGAGCGTCACCGCGAATTCGCGAAACAGCCGCCCAATGATGCCGCCCATCAGCAACAACGGTATGAACACCGCCAACAGCGACACGGTGATCGAAACGATGGTGAAGCCGATTTGTCGCGCTCCGGTGAGCGCCGCCTCGAGCGGGCGAGCCCCCTTTTCGATGGCCCGGGCGATGTTCTCGGTCACCACGATCGCGTCGTCGACCACGAAACCCGTCGAAATGGTCAGCGCCATCAACGACAAATTGTTGAGGCTGAAGCCCAACAGGTACATGACGCCGAAAGTGCCGACGAGCGACAACGGCACCGCGACCGACGGTATCGCGGTCGCCCGCCACGAGCGCAAAAACACGAACACCACCAACACCACCAACACGACGCTGAGCGCCAACGTCTTTTCGACGTCTTCGACCGACGCGCGAATGGTGCCCGACCGGTCGAGCGCGACCTCGAGCGAAATCGCCGCGGGCAACGAGCTTTTGAAATACGGCATGAGCCCCTTGATGCGGTCGATCGTCTCGATGATGTTCGCCCCGGGCTGCCGCCGAATGATCAGCAGCACCGCGCGGTGACCGTTCGTCCACGCGGCGGCGCGGTTGTTTTCGACGTCGTCGAACACCCGGGCAATGTCGCCCAGCCGGGTCACCGACCCCGCGTCGACCTTGACGATGAGGGGGCTCCAGGCAGCGGCGCCGAAGAGCTGGTCATTCGCCGCCACCGACGAAGCCACCCGGTCAGACGCCAACACGCCTTTCGGCTGGTTCGACGTCGCCGCCACCAGCGCCAGGCGAACGTCTTCGAGCGTGAGCCCGACGCCCGCCAAGGTGCGCGGGTCGGCTTGCACCCGAACCGCCGGCTGCTGCCCACCGCCGACGAAGACCTGCCCCACGCCGGGCACCTGAGCGATTTTCTGGGCGAGGCGGGTGTTCGCCAGGTCGAACATTTCAGGCAGCGACACCGTGGGCGAGGTGAGCGACATGATGAGAATCGGCGCGTCGGCGGGGTTCACCTTGCGGTAATTCGGGCGAAACGGCAGGTCGGTCGGCAGCTCGGCCGAAGCGGCGTTGATGGCGGCCTGCACGTCGCGCGCGGCCGACTCGACGTCGCGGTTCAAGTCGAACTGCAGGGTGATCGACGTGGTGCCCAGCGAACTGGTCGACGTCATTTCGGTGACCCCGGCGATGCGGCCGAAGCGCCGCTCGAGCGGAGTCGCCACCGCCGAAGCCATGGTCTCGGGGCTCGCCCCCGGCAAGTTCGCGCTGATGTTGATGGTCGGCGAATCGAACGCGGGCAGTGGCGCGACCGGCAGCTCGAAATACGCCGCCGACCCGGCCAGCAGCACGGCCACGGCCAACAGGGTGGTCGCCACCGGGCGGCGAATGAACGGCTCCGACAAGTTCATGGCTGCACCGGGCGGGCCGCCGCGCCCTCGGGCAGGCCGCGAAACCGGCGCACCCGGCGAGAAAACCGGTCCATCATCAAATAAATGACGGGGGTCGTGAACAGGGTCAGCACCTGCGAGACCAACAGCCCCCCGACGATGCTGATGCCCAAGGGGCGCCGCAGCTCAGAACCCATGCCCGTGCCCACCGCGAGCGGCAAGCCGCCCAGCAACGCGGCCATGGTCGTCATCATGATCGGCCGAAACCGCAACAGGCAGGCTTCGAAAATGGAGTCGCGCGGGCCAAGGCCGCGGTCTCGTTCGGCCTCGAGCGCGAAGTCGATCATCATGATGGCGTTTTTCTTCACGATGCCGATGAGCAGCACCACGCCAATGAGCGCGATGATCGAAAATTCGCCGCCAAAGAGCATCAACGCCAACAGCGCGCCGACACCCGCCGACGGCAAGGTCGACAGAATCGTCAGCGGGTGAATGAAGCTCTCGTAGAGCACCCCCAGCACAATGTAGACGGTGATGAGCGCCGCCAAAATGAGCAGCGGCTCACTCGCGAGCGACTCCGAAAACGCGTGCGCGGCGCCTTGAAAATTCGAATGCACGCCCGGCGGCACGTCGAGCTTCTTGAGCAAGCGCTCGACCGAGTCGACCGCGTTGCCCAGCGACGAGCCCTCTTTGACGTTGAACGACAAGGTCACCGCGCGAAATTGGCCCTGGTGGCTCAGCGCCAACGGCGCCGACCGGGTTTCAACGTGCACGAGTTGCGAGAGCGCCACCGCGTCGCCCGACGCGCTGCGCACGTAGAGCGAGCGCAGCGCGGTGGGGTCGGTCGCGTACCCAGGCTTCACCTCGAGAATGACGCGGTACAGGTTGAGCTGCGTGTAAATGGTCGACACCTGGCGCTGCCCGAATGCGTCGTACAACGTGTCGTCGATGGCCTGGGTGGTCACGCCGAGCCTCGCCGCCGTGTCACGGTCGATGGTGACGTGCGTCACGGGCCCGAAGTCTTGCTGGTCAGACGCCACGTCTTTGAGGTCGGGCAAGGTCTTCATCGCCTCCAGCACCCTGGGGGCCCACGCCTCGAGTTCGGTGGGGTCGGCGTCTTCGAGCGTCAGTTGAAATTGCGTGCGGCTCACCCGGTTGTCGACCTGGAGGTCTTGCGCGGCCTGCAGGTACACGGCGACGCCCACGACCGACGACAGGCTGGCCTGGAGCCGGCGAATGACGTCTTCGGCCGTGGCGCTTCGCCGCGAGCGGGGGGTGAGCGCGATCGACAGACGGCCGCTGTTGGTGGTCGGGTTCGTGCCGTCAGCGCCGATGAACGCCGCGACCGACTCTACGTCGGGGTCGTGCAACACCACGTCGATGACGCGTTCTTGCAGGCCGCTCATGGCGGCGAAGCTGGTGTCGCCGCTCGCCTGGGTGACGCCCAGCAACAACCCGGTGTCTTGCTGGGGGAAAAAGCCTTTCGGTATGACCACGGTGAGCACGACGGTCAGCACCACCGTCGCCGCGGTGACGAGCAGCGTGAAGGTCTGGTGGTCGAGCACCCAGGTGAGCCCGCGCCGGTACACCGCCAGCAGGCCGTCGAAGACCCGTTCAGACAGCACGAAGAGCCGGCCGCGCGGGGCGTCTTTCGGTTCGGCCCGCAGCACGTGCGCGCCCATCATGGGGGTCAGGGTGAGCGACAACACCGCCGACACGGCGATGGCGGCGCTGAGCGTCACCGCGAATTCGCGAAACAAGCGACCGATGAGGCCCCCCATGAACAACAGCGGTATCAACACCGCGATCAGCGACACCGTCAGCGAAATGATGGTGAAGCCGATTTGCTTCGCGCCCTTGAGCGCGGCTTCGAACGGCGAGTCACCCTCTTCGAGAAACCGCGAAATGTTCTCGAGCATGACGATGGCGTCGTCGACCACGAAGCCGGTCGAAATGGTGAGCGCCATGAGCGAAAGGTTGTTGAGGCTGAAGCCCAACAGGGCCATGACGCCGAACGTGCCGACGAGCGACAACGGCACCGTGATGCTGGGTATGAGCGTCGCTCGCACGTTGCGCAGAAACGCGAAAATCACCAAGACCACCAAACCCACGGTCAGCGTCAGCGTGAATTCGACGTCTTCGACCGACGCGCGCACGGTCTCGGTGCGGTCTGACAACACGGTCACGGTGAGCCCTTGCGGCAGCGACGCCTGCAGCTGGGGCAACAGCGCTTTGACCCGGTCGGCCACCTGAATGACGTTCGCGCCTGGCTGGCGCTGCACGTTGAGAATGACCGCGCGCTGGCGGTTGGCCCACCCGGCGAGCGCCGCGTTTTCGACACCGTCGACCACGTCGGCGATTTCGCGCAGCCGCAGCGGCGCCCCGTTCTTGTACGCCAACACCAGGGGGCGAAACGCTTCGGCCGAGGTGAGCTGGTCGTTCGTCGCCAGGGTGTATTCTTGGCGGGCCCCGTCGAGCGTGCCTTTGGGCTGGTTCACGTTGGCGGCCACGAGCGCGGCGCGCACGTCTTCGAGCGTGAGCGACGAACCGGCCAACGCCACGGGGTCGACTTGCACGCGCACCGCCGGCTTCTGGCCGCCATTGAGGCTCACCAAGCCGACTCCCGAAACCTGCGAAATTTTCTGCGCCAAAATCGAATCGGCCAGGTCGTCGACCTGCGCCAACGAAAGGCTCGCCGACGAGAGCGCGAGCGTGAGAATCGGCGTGTCGGCGGGGTTCGCCTTGCTGTAGGTGGGCGGCCCGGGCAGCGTGCGCGGCAACACGCTCGCCGCGGCGTTGATGGCGGCTTGCACGTCTTGTTCGGCCGCGTCGATGTTGCGGTCTAAGTCGAACTGCAGGGTGATTTGCGAGCTGCCCTGGCTGCTCACCGACGTCATTTGGGTCAGCGACGGCATTTGGCCGAACTGGCGCTCGAGCGGGGTGGTGACGGCCGACGCCATGGTCTCGGCGCTCGCGCCCGGCAGCGAGGTCGACACGGCGATGGTCGGGTAGTCGACTTGCGGCAGCGCGGCGACGGGCAGCTTGCGAAACGCGACGACGCCCGACACCAGCAGCCCGAGCGTCAGCAACGTCGTGGCGACGGGGCGGCGAATGAAGGGTTCTGACACGCTCATCGCGCGCCCCGTGCGTCGGGCCCGAGCGCCGCCCGCGCGTCGACCACCGCCCCGGGTTTCAACTGGCTCTGGCCGTCGACGACGACCCGCTCTCCTTCGGCGAGCCCGGCATTCATGACGGCGAGCGCGCCTTCAATGAGGTCGACTTCGACGGGCCGCGCCTGCACGGTCTCGTCGGCGCCCACCACGTACACGAACGTGCCTTGCGGCCCCCGCTGAATCGCCGCCGCCGCCACGACGAGCGCGTCTTTCTTAATTTCGACCGTGAGCCGCGCCTTGACGAATTGGTTGGGCCAGAGCGCGCGCTGGGGGTTGCCGAAAAGCGCCTTCAACTTCAGGGTGCCGGTGCCCAAGCGCACCCGCCCGTCACGCGACCACACCTCGACCGCGAGGGCTCCGCGCGAAAAAGCGGCCTGAATTCGGGCCACTTCGTCTTGCGGCACGGTGAACACGACGGCCATGGGGTCGAGCTGGGTGAGCACGACCAGCGGCGTGGCGTCGACCGCGCGCACCATGTTGCCCGGGTCGACCTGGCGAAGGCCCGCCACGCCCTCAATGGGGGCGACCACGTGTGAATATTCGAGCTGCAGCTTCGCGGCGTCGTTCGCGGCCTTCGACATGCCGAGCGTGGCCTCGTTTTGCGCCACCAGCGCGCGTTGGTCGTCGACCACCTGTTGGGCCACCAGGTTCTGTTCGCGCAGCTGCAGGTCGCGGTCGAGCGTGAGCTTCGCGTTTTGGAGCTGCGCTGCGTCGCGCGCCATGGTGGCCGCCGTCTGCGCGACCGAGTTGATGTACGGCCGCGGGTCGATTTGCGCCAACAGCTGGCCTTTCTTCACGACCGCCCCCTCTTGAAACGCGACGCTCATCAGCGGGCCGTCGACTTGGGCGCGCACCGCCACGGTCGCCATGGGCGTCGCGGTGCCCAGCCCTTCGAGCACCACCGGTACGTCGCGCCGAGCGACCGTTTCGAACAGCACCGGCACTTTGCGCTCACCCGCACTCGGGCCCGCCCCGCGCTTGCCGTCGGCCGAGGCCTTGCCCGGCGCCGCGTCGGACGCCCCGCGGGCGCACCCGAGGCCCACCACCGCCACCAACGCCACCGCCACGCCGAAGCGTCGCGGCCAGGCACCGAGGGGCCCCACTGAAACATGCATGAACGCCATGACCCCAGTTACGACCGAGCCGGCCGGCGTGCATCACCGTTTCCGACCAAGTCGGGCGAACACGTGACGAACGGCCACTTTCACGAGACGAACCGCGGCGGGCCCGACGCCCCGCGACCAGACACATTTCCGCTCCAGCGGACAGGGGCACTTTTCGGCGTTGACCCAGCGGTCGGCGACACCTATCTCGGGGGCCGTTCGAATCGAAGTCGTGTCGTTCATTCGAAACAGCCAGGTGGGGGCGAACGCGTGCCTCCCGGGCTGAGCAGCACCGCTGTTTTCACTTCACGTTTGGGGGAAGCACACATGAAGAAACTCGTATTCGCTTGTGGTGTCGCGGTTTCGGTTTCGGCGTTCGCGGCCGACGGCAAAGCAGCCATGGCGCCCGCGCCTTCGACGACGGCGGCTCCGGCCCCCGCGGCGACGGCCGCTCCCGCCGCGGCTGGAGCGACGGCTCCCGCGGGCATGAACATGGCCGACATGATGACCAAAATGGGCCCGGCCGCGCGCAAGCCCACCGACGAAAAGAAGACCAAGAAAGAAGTCGAAGAGTTCTTCAAGAAGGGCGAAATGGCCGAGTCGAAGGGTGACTGGGAAGCCATGGTCGCGATGCACGACTTCCCCGTCTACATGGCGACTGACGACCTGAAGGGCATGCCCAACGCGAAGCCGTACTCGAAAGAAGAGTTCATCGCGATGATGAAGCCGATGATGGACAACATGCCCAAAGACTCGAAGACGACGCACAAGCAGACGTTGACCGTGTTGTCTGATTCGCTCGTCAACGTGGTCGACGAATTCACGATGACCATGGGCAAGAACAAGGTCAACGGCCGCAACGCGGGCCTGTTGGTGAAAGTCGACGGCAACTGGAAGTGGAAAGCCATGGTCGAAGCGGGCTGGGGCGAAGAACCCAAGACCGCGGCGGCGCCCTCACCGGCGACCGCGGCCCCTGCGGCGACCAACACCGCGACGGCAGCTCCCGCGGCCAACAC
>JBGAIY010000364.1:0-8374 GCA_044225205.1 Myxococcaceae bacterium
GCGAGAGCGTCGCAAGAATCAGCTGCAGCTCCAACACTGCAAAACCGTTGCCGATGCATTGTCGGGGCCCGGCGCTGAACGGGTAAAACGCAAACCGGTGGCGAGCGGCCGAATGGTCTGGTGCGAATCGCCGCGGGTCGAAGCGCAACGGGTCTGGCCACCAGCGCGGGTCTCGGTGCGTCAAGTACGGCACGCACATGACGAGCGACTTGGCTGGCACGTGGCACCCACCGATCACATCGTCGGCCAACGCCTGGCGACCGAAGATCCACGCGGGGGGGTACAAGCGCATCGCCTCTTCGGCCACTTGCCTGGCGAAGCCGAGCGTCGCGGCGTCACCCGCCTCGGGCGCGCGGGTGCCCACCGCCGAAGTCACCGCTTCGTGAAGGTGCCGCTCCACGTCGGGGTGCCGGGTCAGCAGCAGGTGCGTGAAGGTCAGCGCGTTCGCCGTCGTCTCGTGGCCCGCGAGAATCAGCGTCATGACTTCGTCGCGCAGGGCCGTGTCGTCGAGCGCCGCGTCGCCCTCGTCGCGTGCCTCCATCAACATCGACAGCAGGTCGTCACTCGCAGGCCGCGCCCTTCGCGCCGAAATGATGTCGCGCACCACGCGGTCGAGCACCGCCAGCCGCGCGCGGTACCGGGTGTTGAAGGGCGTCGGTACCCACAAGGGCCACATGACGAGTGAATTGACCCGCTCGTCGGTCATTTCGAGCGCCTCGCCGAGCGCTTCACCCACCAGCCGCGTCACGTCGCCCAGCTCGGCCGAGAACAACGCTTCACCCACGATTTCCAACGTGAGCCGCATGAACTCGGCGTGCACGTCGACTTCGGCCCCGTCTCCCAACGCCCGCCAACGCCGCAGCATCGCGTGCGTCAGGCGCACCATGAGCGCGCCGAACCCCGCCACGCGTTGACGGTGAAACCCCGGTTGCGCCAAGCGTCGGTGCCGTCGCCATTCTTCGCCGTTCGAGGTGAGCAGCCCGTGGCCCAGCAAGGGCTCCATTCGCTGGTAGTCGAAGCCCTTCACGTAGTTGAGGTGGTTGTCTTGCAACACGTGTTTCACGTGGTCGGGCGCGGTGACCATGGTCGTGTGCACCCCGAGGGTGATGTGCGCCAAGTCTCCGTGCGCCTCGCGAACCTCGGCCAGCAAGCCCAGTGGGTCTTTCTGCCAACGCGGCAACAGGCCCACCACCGGCCACCCCTTGGGGCCGGGCGGCAGGGGCGGGGGTTTGGGGCGCGGCGAAGTCGAAGTCGTCGGAGTCGTCTGCATGCGGGCTCTCTTGGGTGAAGGGCGAAAGGCGCGAACAATACGAGCGATGACTCGCGTTTTCGACTCGCGCCGCGCTCGTGCCCGACTCGCGTCTGTCTTTCACTCGAGAAGGGCGCGTCTGCGCGGGCCTGCACTCGCGTTTTTGTGCAAATGCGAGTAACTGCTCGCGTTCTCATGCCCCCGCGACTCAAGACGACCGCGCGCAAAGCGCCCACGCAAGACCGGTCGAAAGCCATGGTCGACGCGCTGCTCGACGCCACGACCCGGCTGCTGCTGCGCGACGGGTACGACCTGCTCAGCACCAACCGCGTGGCCGCCGAGGCGGGCGTCAGCATCGGTTCGCTCTACCAATACTTCCCCAGCAAAGAGGCGCTGCTGCATGGAGTGATGTTGCGCTGGGCCGACATCGTCATGGGGCGGGTGATGACCCTGCGCGAATCGCTCGTGCCGGCCGACTTGAGCCAAGGCATTCGCGGGCTCGTCAAAGACACGCTCGCTTTCAACCGTGAAAACCCGCGGCTGCACCGGGTGTTGCTCGAACAGGTGCCCAAGGTCGGCGCGCTCGACGGGCTCGAACAGCTCAACCGGCGCTTCGAAGAGCTGCTGGCGGCCTGGCTCGAGGCCCACGTCGACGAACTCGAAGTCGACGACCCGACCCTGGCCGCCCACTTCGTGTTGCGCACCCTCGTGGCGCTCAGCGACCACGCGCTGCTCTACCGACCCGAATTGCTCGACTCAGAACGCTTCGCCCGGCACCTCGAACGAATTTTGCTGGCGTACCTCGCGCCTTCGAAGTTCACGAAACGCCAACGTTCGGCCCAGAGGCAAAGTTGACGCGGCTCGCCACTGAGTTCCAATGGGGTCATGCGCAAACTCGTCTTCGCCGTCGTCGCCGTGGCCGTGGCCCTCACCGCCTGTCGCAGCATTCAAGACGTATGCAAAGACACGGTGGCCGCCACCCGCGACAAATTTCACCAGTGCACACCCGACGCCGGTGACTTCGGTGCCCTCATCGAGCTGAGCTTCGCTTCGGCTGAAGGCCAGTGCGCGACCATCGACAAAGGGTGCCAATTGCCCGACGGTGGCACCTCGGGCACCTACAACGCCGCGGCCGCTGAAAAGTGCATCGCCGACATCAAGGCCGCCAGCTGCGCCGATTCGAACACCACCAGCGCCAACTGCGCCTCCGTCTGCAAGTAAGTGAGCCAGAACCGCGTTCTTCAGCAACCTGCTTAGGCGCGCCCGACGACGCGCTTCAAGAAGCTCCAGAACCGACCGCCACGCTGCTTGAGCTCTTCAGCGCGCTGCGACATTTCTTGGCTCGGCTTGGCGGTGGCCGACATGCCCAGCCTCCCGCGAATTTCGTCGGGCGTGTAGCGGGTGGCCAAGGTGCTGGTGAACGCCTTTCGGGTGCGCAGTTCGCGCGCGTCGACGTGCAGCACGCATTCGGCGTCGAGCTTCAGCGTCACCGCCAACTGCACCGAGCCCTTGGGCCCCCGCGGCAACCCTTCGATGCGCAGCGTGCCCAAGTATTCGTTCGCGCCCACGTTCGCGTCTTCACCCTGAAAGACCTGCAGTTCCATGGTCTCTTCGTTGTCTTTCGACGTCGCCAGACTGAACGACTTCGAGGCCGGCAAGGGCGTGTTGCGCTCGATGATGCGCTTGAACCCGCCTCCGGGCAGGCCCAACCCAATCGTCATGGGCACCACGTCAATGAGCACCACGCTCGACAACTTGTCGACCGTGCCCGAATACAACGCCGCGCCCAAGGCCACCGCTTCGTCGGCGTTGACGCTGGCCTGCGGCGCTTTCTTGAAGACCTCTTTGATGCGCTCGCGAACGAGCGGCATGCGGCTCATGCCACCGACCAGAATGACGTCGTCAATGTCGCTCGGCTTGAGCGACGCGTCGAGCAGCACGTCGCGCACCACGTCGATGGTGCGGTCGACCAGCGTCGCACACGTGGTGTTCAATTCTTCTCTCGTCAACGTGCACTTGAGCTCGAGCGGTTGCCCCGAAGCCGACATTTGCAACATCGGCAAGTGCACTTCGAAACTCATGCGTTCTGACAACGCGACCTTCGCGCGCTCGGCCTGGTCGGTGACCCGCGACAGCGCCACCGCGTCGCCGCTGAACTGCACGTTGTTCTGCTGCTGAAACTTCGTCAGCAACGTGTCGACGATTTGGTTGTCGAAGTCGAGCCCGCCCAAGAAAATGTCGCCGCCCGTGGCCAACACTTCGAACACGTTCTTGTCGATGCGCATGAGCGTGGCGTCGAACGTGCCACCGCCCAGGTCGTACACCAGCACCCGCCGCGACAATTCACGGTTGAGCCCGTAGGCCAGGGCCGCCGCCGTGGGCTCGTTGAGCACGCGCTCGACCTTGAGGCCCGCCATGGCTGCCGCCCGCCGCACCGCTTCGCGCTGCTGCTCAGAATAGTAGGCCGGGCAGGTGATCACCGCCCGCGACACCGGCTGCCCCAAGTGCTGCTCGGCCATTTGCTTGCACTCGCGCAGCACAATGCCTTGCACTTCTTCGAGCGACAGCACGTTCGCGCCCAAAGCCACCGCCGCCTTGCCGTCGGGCCCCGCCACGATGTCGTAGTGAAAGCGCTGGCGCACCTCGGCCACCGTCGGGTTGTCGAAGTCGCGCCCCACCAGCCGCTTCGCGCCGTAAATGCTCTGGTTCGGGTTGAGCAACATTTGCGAGCGCGCGCGGTTGCCCACCAACAAGTTGCCTTGCTTGCCCAACGCCACAATCGACGGAATCGTGTTGTACCCGTCTTTCGAACTCAGAATTTGCGGCTTGCCCTTGTTGAGAATCGCGCAGCACGAGTTCGTCGTACCGAGGTCGATGCCGACGACCGGGCCGGTCGCCTGAATCGTGCCGGGGGGCTCGAGAAACACGGGCTTGCCCGGCGCCGCGCGGGTCGCCGGAGCCGGTACCGCGGGCACCGCCTGCTGCAACACCGCTGGAGCGCTCGGAGCCGCCTGCGCCGGCGGCGGCGCCCGGCGAATTTCGGGCAGCGCGTTTTCGGGCACGGCGGCCGCCACCGGCTTCGCTGCCACGGGCAGTGGAGCCGGAGCCGGTGGAGCGGGCGCGGGCGCGGGCGGCGGCATCGGTGTATGCCATCGCCGAGTCTGACAAATCGACCTCGAAGTCGACCTCGATGCCTTGCGCAATGGGCAGGTCGGGCAACGTCGGGCATCTGGGTGATGATGCTCGGCGGCGGAGGCGGCGGTGGGGTCTGCTGAATCAGCGTTTCGAGGTCGAGCTCGATTTCGTGCGGGCCGGCGGGTGGCGGCGGGGCGAATTCGGCTCGAGCGAAATTTCGAACCCCGAATCGAGCGGCTCGTCGGCGCCCGCCGCCGCGGCGGGGGGCTCCGGAGGCCCCAAGTCACTGACCAGAGCGTCGAGGTCGAGGGCGGGTGGCGCGGGCCTGACCGTCGCCACGTGCGGTCGGGCCGGTGTCGTTTGGGGCGAGGGCACGGCGTCGCGCCCGGGGGCGGTGGCTCTGGCCATGGGCGGCACTTTCGCGGCCGCCACCGGCACCACCGCGGCGATCGCGGGCACCACCGGCGCGACCGGTGCCACCAGAGGCGGCGGCGCGGGGGGCGGGGTCGCCGTCTTGCCCGACAGCATGCGAATCACCAGCGCTTCGCTCGCTTGGTCGAGCGCCGAAAATTCGACGCCCATGCCCGCCGGCCCCGCCGGGTCGTTGGCGCCGCGCGTCCACTTCACGACGGCGGAGCCTTGCAAGACCCGCAAACCCCCGGCGATTTCGACCCTGAAGTTGACCGCCGTGCCCACGGGCTTCGGTTCTCGAGACCGAATGAACATGCCGCCCGGGCTCAGGTTCGTCGCGTACTTCTCGACGAATTCGTCGACTCCGCTGTGCGTCAACTTCACCAACAAGTTGACGCCTTTTCGATCGCTGCCTGCTCGACGGTCACTCACGCTCACTCATTCTGCCTGCTCCGCCGTCGACCGCGAATAGAACTCGCATGTGGGTGGCTGTGCGTGGGCTGGAGTCACTGGCAGGCGGTGGCGACGGGCTGCTCCCAGACGGTGTCGACGCCCGGGCGGGTGCCCAGCGGCGCCCCGGTGTACTGAAAATTGTTACCACCCTGGTCGGTCACCGAGACCCCCGCCGCCCCGAAGACCGCGCTCGTCGGTGGGCCCGCCTGGCCGTCGTTGTTGAAGGCCCACAGGTTCGCGTTGCCCAGGTTGCCTTTGTACGAAATGGCCATGGTGCTCTTCGTGTCGAACTTGCGCAGCCCGTACGCCCACCCGGTGTCGGAGGTGCCCTTGCCGTAGATTTGCGTGCCACCGACCGAGCTCGAAGGCCCCGGGCCCGAGCCCCGGTTGTCGACCAGGTTGTATTCGACGCGGTTGCCCGCCGTACCACCCGCGAACGAAATGCCCGCCCCGTTCACCCAGTAGACGATGTTGTGATGCACGAAAATGTACCCCGGCGTGTTGCTGCCGTTGCCCCCGCCACCGGCCGGCGAGTCGCCCAGCTGCATGCCCGACCCCGAAATGCCGCCCCACCCATCGAGCCCGCCGCGAATGCGGTTGTAGGCAATCTCCATGGGGGCCGCGGCCGTGCCTCCGCTGTTGTACATGTTGATGTGGTCTTCGTTGCGGCGCTGGCGACCGCCCGCCATCGGGTAGTGCTCGACCAGCCGGTCGTCGATGACGTTGCAGGTGATGCGAACCGGCCCATTGTGCGCGCGCGACTCGCCGAACTGAATCGCCGACGCTTCCCACGAGGTGCCACGCACGTTGTAGAAGAGGTTCTTGTCGATCGTCACCGGCCCGCGCACGTCGTTGCCCGAAATCAAGTTCGACGCGTCGTGAATCACGTTCTGGCGAATCGTGACTCTCGTCGTGCCTCCCCGCAGCAAAATGCCCACGTCTCCCAAGTTGTTCGTCGCGTCGCCGCACGGCCCAATTTCACTGTTCGTGATGGTGACGTTGGTGACGCCGTCGAGCACCACGCACGGCCCGTTGTGATTGACGATGTGCACGTTGTCGATGGTCGTGTTCGAGCCCGACGTGCCCGTCAAGCGGTAGGGGCCGACCACTCGCTTGCCTGAAATGGTCTCGGGCGTCGGCACGCTGCCCCCGGTCGAACCCCCACCGCCGCCGGTGCCCCCGCCGGTGCCCCCGCCGGTGCCGCCGCCCCCACCACCACCGCCGCCGGCACCACCCCCGGCGCTCCCGGTTCGGTCGGCGTACCAGCACGTCTTCGTGACGCCCTCGGCGGGGTCTCCGAAGACCGAGTTGTTGCACGGGGTACCACCACTCAACGTCTTCACGACGTTCGCCGTCGCGGTGCCGTACCGCACTTGCCGAGTGCCGGTGAAGGCGCAGGTGCCCCATTCGGTGGCGCACTTCGTCCACGTCACGGCGTTCACGGGAGGCACGGTCGGGTCGTACCAGCACGACTTTCTCACGCCTGGCGCGGGGTCGCCGAACGTGGCGTTGTCGCAGTCGGCGCCGTCGGTGAACTGCAAGACCGTGTACCGCCCGCTGAGGCTCTCGCCGTACAGCACCCGGTGGGTGCCGCCGAAGTCGCAGGTCGCTCCTTCGGTGGCGCATTTGGCCCACGTCACGCTCGCCGCCGACTCGTACCAGCACTGCTTGGTCACTCCGCGAGCCGGGTCGCCGAACACGGCGTTCGTGCACGCCGTGCCGCCGGTCAAGGTCAGCACGGTGTGCCGCCCCGTGAGGCTCTCGCCGTAGGTGACCCGCCGAGTGCCCGTGAAGGCGCACGTGCCACCTTCGGTTGCGCAGGCCTGCCACTGCTCGGTCGACCCACCAGAGGCCGCGGCGGTACCCCCCGGCGCCCACGCCCGTTGCCCGGTGACGTAGAACATGTTCATCGGCCCGTCGGTCGCCGTCGAACGGGGGTGTACCGCCGCCGTCACCACCATGGTGCCCACCTCGCAGGTGTCGGTGCTCGCGGGGTATGCGTTCGGCTGAATGCGGGCGACGCCGTTGCACGTCACGTCACCCATGCGCGGCGTGTACGGCGGCACTCCTTCGTGAAGGCCCGAACCGATGCGGTAGGTGCCCGGAGGGGTATTCACCGGCACGTTGATGACGTAGTCGTACTCGACGTACCCCGACCACGTTTGCGTCGGCAGCCACTGGTAGTGGTGCATGATGTCGGCGTAGACCTTCGCGTTGTCGTTCGCCGCGTACAGGTGCGTGAAGACCTTGCTCTGATCAGGCAGCCCCACGCCGTAGAAACGAACCTTGAGTGTCGTGTCTTGGCCCGCTTCGACGGTGATCGCCGGGTTCGCCAGCTCGTACATCTGCGTCTTCGCATATGTCGACAACGGGGCTTCGACCGACAGCGCCGCCGGGTCGTCGTCGCCCGCGGGGCCGCCTTCGATGACGCCCAGGCAGCCCGGAGCCAGCACGGCCCCGACCAACCAGAGCCAACCAAAAGACCAACTTCGCTTCGTCTTCACGCCAGGGAGTCGAGTCATGCCGACCCACTGAGCAACCTCAAGACCAGGCCTCCCGCGAGGTCAACACCGCCAAACGCCTGGTCGCCTCGGGCCCAACGTGTTGCCGTGCGGCAACACCTGAAACGGTTGCGAAACAGGGTCGGGCAACGTGAACGACGGTGGTCACCCCCTCACGGGCTGGCCTCGTAAGCGCCCAAACTCACGAGCGAACCGGGCCGCCGCCAGTTGCGAAAGTCGTCGACCACGGTGAAGCCCACCGGCAACGCGTAGCTGGCCGTGGCCCGCGCCGGGGAGCCCGCCACCAAGGTCAAGTCGTGGCCGGCGGCATTGGTGAAGTTCGGGTCGGCGTGAATGGCTTGCGAGTCGCCCAGGCCCGTCGGCGCCCCGCCACCCGAGTACACGTTGCGCTTGAAGTTGTAGCTGTCGACCGACGACGGCGTGCTGTAGTCGACCTCCCATTGGGTGTTCGAATTCGTGTTCGGCCCGAATGCGAAAATGTTGTTGAAGAACACGTTTCGCACCCCGGGCCCGTCGCCAAGGCCTTCGTCCATCACCAGTGACGGGTAGGGCGGGGTGCCCGTCATGCAGTCGTACATGGTGTTGAAGGCGAACCACAGGTTCT
>JBGAIY010000365.1:0-8089 GCA_044225205.1 Myxococcaceae bacterium
TGCCTTGGTTCGAAATGGTCACCGAGCGAATGCCTTGCCGGCCTTGCGCCACGTAGCCGAAGTCGACCGGGTTGGGCGTCACCTGCAGCTTCGGAGAGCCCAGGTAATTGGCCTTCACCGGCACCTTGAGTTCAGGAAATTCTTTGTCGTCGCTCAAAATGGTGACGGTGTCTTCGGCGACGCCGACGTGGCGTTGGTCGAACGTGAGCGTCATGGGCTTGGCCCGCCCGGGGAAAATTTCGACCGGAAACGCGCCGCCGCAGAATTCGCAGCCGAACCCGGCGTCGGCGCCGTGCGCCAATTGCGCTTCGAACAGCGTCAACGTGCAGTTGCCGATGTTGCGCAACCCCACTTCTTGCGTGGCCGAAGCCACGTCGAGGGTGCCGAAGTTCACGACGTACGGGTCGGGTTGCAAAATCGGCGTGCCGTCGATGACGTTTTCACACGCCTTGGTGGCGGCGGGCACGCAGGCGAAGTTGTCGCACAGCTCTCCGCTCTTGCAGGCCGAGTCTTCTCGGCAAGCGGTGGGCACGAGCGTCTCTTTCTTGCACCCGCTCAACGCCACCAGGCCCAGCACCGCGGCCAACAGCACGCACCTGCAGGCAGAACGCGTCATGGGGGCGCAACTTCTCACCCGTCGCGCGCCGACCGCAAGGTATACGATCGGCCGCGCAGCCCACTCCAGTTCACAGGTTTGCCACGACCGCATGACGGCCCCGATACCCTACCCCGTGGTTCAACCGCCTCGGATCGAGCCGATGGAGCTGTCGGTGGCCGCTCCTGCGCCGGTGACCGAGCGCGACCTGCTGGCCCAGGTCGAAGCGGTGCGGGGCGCGTTGGCCAAGCGCGAGCCGCGCGCCGTGGGAGACCCCGTCGGGCCCAGCGACGAAGTGTGCGTCGACGTCGTCGCCTACGCGAAGGGCGTGGTGGTGCCCGGGTTGGCGCAATTCGAGCAATGGCTGCGGCTCGACACCCCGCTCAGCCACCCCGACATCGAGCGCGCGCTGAAGGCCGCGAAGGTCGGCCAGCGCCTCGAGGTGAAGACGGCGGCCGCGACCTACGTCATCGACCTCAAGCACGCGCGCGCGCTCACGCTGCCCGACGCGGGCAGCCCTGAGTTCTTGGCCGCGGTCGGCAATGCGAAAGACATGGCCGACGCGCTCTTCAAGTTGGGCGAAGACCTGGCGGTGCGGCGCAGCATGCAGACGGCGTTGACCGCGCTGCACGTGGCGCTCGACACGGTGAGTCGCCTGGTCGAGGTCAACGTGTCGGAGGCGCTCAAGCGCCAAGAAATTCACCGCGTGTGGAACGAGGGCGAAGGAGCGTCGCTCATGTCGCACGGGGTCGAGCCCGAGGCGGTGGCGGCGGCGTTTCGAGAATGGTCTTCGCGGCCCGAGGTCGTCGACGAGCTGGTGCGGCGCATTCGAACGACGTCGGTGGTGGCGGCGCTGGTGAAGGCGCACCCGCACACGTTGTCACCGGCACGGCTGGCCCACACCGCCCAGCGCTGGGGTACCTTCTTGGGCCTCGAGCCGAGCGCAATTCGCGAGGCCTTGGCCGCCGAAGACTGGGCGCAAAACCGCACGGCCGACCTGTTGATGCAGTTGTCGACGGCCGAATGGGTGCTCGAAAAGGCAAAAGTCAGCTACGTGCAGCCGTCTTGAGCCCCGTGCGGGCAAAGGTGAAAAATCTGAACGTGGGGCCTTGTACTGTGGGCCCGGTTGCACCACGGTGCGCCCTCGAAAAAGGGTGTTTCACCCGGGGGCGACTTTCAGCCAACACCGAAGCGAGGAGACGTTGCGATGCAATCAAGCGTATTGACCGCGGTTTTTCTGCCCATTGCTCTCGGCATTGTGATGCTCGGGTTGGGGCTCAGCCTCACCCTCGACGACTTCAAGCGCGTCGTGCAGTACCCCAAGGCCGTCATCATTGGCCTGGTCGCGCAAATGCTGATCTTGCCCGCGGCGTGTTTCGGCATCGCGAAGGGCTTTGGGCTGGCGCCCGAGCTCGCGGTGGGGCTCATGTTGCTGGCGGCGTCTCCCGGGGGCGCCACGGCGAACCTCTTCAGTCACCTCGCGAAGGGCGACGTGGCGCTCAACATCACCCTGACGGCGGTGAACAGCGCGCTGTCGCTCTTCACCTTGCCCGTCATCGTCAACTTCGCGTTGGCGTCGTTCATCGGCACCGAGCAGGCCATACCGTTGCAGTTCAGCAAGGTCGTGCAGGTCTTCGTCATCGTGCTGGGCCCGGTGTCGATCGGCATGCTCATTCGCGCCCGCAAGGCCGACTTGGCGAAGCGGCTCGACAAGCCGGTGCGCATTTTGTCAGCGCTGGTGTTGCTGCTGGTGATCTTGGGCACGATTCTCAAAGAGCGAGAGCACATCGGCAGCTTCTTCGCCCAAGTGGGCGTGGCCGCGCTGTGCTTCAACCTGGTGAGCATGGGCGTGGGCTTCTTCTTGCCGCGCCTGTTGCGGCTCGAGCACCGGCAGTCGACCGCCATCGCCATGGAAATTGGCATTCACAACGGCACGTTGGCCATCGCGATTGCGAGCGCTCCGACGCTGCTGAACAACTCGGTCATGGCGATACCGGCGGTGGTGTACAGCCTCATCATGTTCTTCACGGCGGCGGCGTTCGGTACCTGGGTGAGCCGCGCGAGTACGGCGAAGTCGGCCGAGCTGCCGGCGACCGGGTCGGCGACGCCCGCCGCGTAAATACACGAATTGCGTCACACCCACGGCGCGGTGGCTTCTCTCCATGAGGCCGCCGCGCTTTTTGTTTCACAGAAGGGGTGCCTCCGCGCGGTGCAATCGAACGCGGGCCGTTACGTACGCACTGGCGATGCGAAACGGCTTTGCGGTGCTCACGCTGGTGGCGTCAACCCTGGCCATGGCCGAAGAAGACGGCGGCGTCAGCGGAGCCCTGCGTGCGGTACGCACGAGCGCGTCGGTTCGAGTCGACGGGCGGCTCGACGAAGCGGCCTGGGCGAATGCCCCCACCTACCGTGACTTCGTCGAAAGCTTTCCCAACGCGGGGCGCGCGCCTGACTTTCTGACCGAAGCCCGGGTCATGTACGACGACACCTTCTTGTACGTCGGTGTGCGATGCCATGACCCGCAGCCTGAACTCATCATTCGCAACCTGGGCCGGCGCGACTCGTCGCCGTTCGCCGACCTGGTTGAAATTGCCATCGACTCGAATGCCGACCGCCGAACGGGGTTCGACTTCAGTGTGAACGCGGCGGGGGTGCTGCGCGATCAATTGTTGTACGGCGACTTCAACGCGACCGACACCTGGGACGCGGTGTGGAACGGGGCGGCGAACGTCGACGCGGAGGGCTGGTCGGTCGAAGTGGCGATACCGCTGCGCTCGCTGCGGTTTTCGTCGGTCGACCACGCGTGGGGTTTCGAGGTGCGCCGGGTGGTGCCGCGCACGCACCAAGTGTTCGACTCGAAGCCGATACCGCGCGACACGAATGCGAACAACCCGGGCGCGCTGGTGGTCTCGCGCTTCGGCACGCTCGAGGGCCTGGCCGACGTGAAGCCGGGGCGAGACGTCGAGTTCATGGCGTACGCGGCTCCGCGGGGCACCGTGCGGCCACAGTATTCAGACCCGACGCGCCCCACCCCGCGGCTGTTCGACCCGTCGCTCGACGTGGGCCTCGACTTCAAGTTCGCGCTGTCGGGCAACCTGCTGCTGACCGGCACCATCAACCCCGACTTCGGGCAAGTCGAAGCCGACCAAGTCATTCAAAACCTGTCGACCGCCGAACCGTTTTTTCCCGAGAAGCGGCCGTTCTTCTTGCAGGGGCTCGACCTGTTTCAGGCGGTGGGGGCCGAGTACGGGGGCTCTCCGCAGCAAATGTTCTATTCGCGGCGCATTGGGCTCAACGCGCCCATTCTGGCGGCGGTGAAGCTGACGGGCAGCGTGAACAGCACGCTCGACGTGGGCTTGCTCGACTCGGTCGTGTTGGGCGCCGGCAACCCGTCGACGACACCGGTCGGGTATTCGGCGGGGCCGGGCTCGTTGGCGCTCGAGCCGTACGAAGCGAGCCCCGACCGGCGGTTTCAATTTCACCCCGCGACGCCGTTTCACTTCGGGCTCAACGACGCGTTGCCGACGTCGCGGCCGGTGCCGACGAATTACTTGGCGGCGGTCGTGCGCCAGCGCTTCGCCGAGTCGTCGAGCGTGGGGGCCATGTTCACCGCGGCGACGCCGTTGGCCGCACGGTGCGAGCGCAGCGAGTTCGGCAGCGACGACGCGTACGCGGCGGCCCACTGCACGTCGCGCGGAGCCAACGCGCTCGGCCTCGACTGGAACCTGCGCACCGCCGACGGGGTGTGGGGTTTCTTCGGCCAAGCCATGGGCTCGCAGCAAGTCTTCGGAGACCCCGGCGGGCGCACCCTGGCCGACGGCACGGTGATGAAGCCGGGCGACCTGGGGTACGGCGGCAACCTGCGCGCGGGCAAGCTCGCGGGAGAGCCGTTTCGCTTCGACGTCACCTACGTCTACGAGAGCCCGAAGCTCGACTTGAACGCGGTCGGGTTTCAGCCGCTGTCGAACTACCAGTGGGCCGACCTCAACTTGCACTACGTGAAGCCCAGCGGCTTCGGCCCGTTTCACTTCTTCAGCGTCGACTACAACCTCGACTTGAACTGGTCGACCGAGGGCAAGGGGCTGCCGCGCGGCATCAACACCAACATCGCGAGCCAAATTCAGCTGCCCAGCTACGACACGGTCGGCGTTCGGGTGGGGCTCGAAATGCCGCAGTACGACACCCGTGAAATTTACGGCTCGGGCGTGCCGTTCGAGCGGCTTACCGACCTGTTCGTCGCGCTGTTCGCGACCACCGACCAGAACCGCAAGTTGTTCTTCAGCGGCGACATTTTCGGGTTTCGCCTGTTTCCCCAAGGGGTCGAGGCGCCGGGGTGGGGCTGGGGCGCCGACGCGAGCGTCATTTGGCACCCCATCGACGCGCTCGAGACCCGGCTCGACGGCAACATCGGCCAGAAGCCCAATGGCGCGCGGTACATCGACTCTGCTGACCCCAACGTCGCCATTTTCGGCTGGCAGAACCCGCAGTTTCTGTCGGTCACCTTGCGCCAACAAGTCGTGATGACGCCGCGGCTCACGTTTCAGGTGTACGCGCAGCTGTTCTCGGGGTCGGTGCGGTACGGGCCGTTCTATTCGGCGTCACTCGAAGGGCGGCAGTACTTGCCCGCCAGCGCGCTGGCCTTCACCGACTACGCCGGCAACGCGAATGGGCACGCGTCGGCGCTCAACCTGAACGCCGTCTTGCGGTGGGAATACCGGTTGGGCTCGACGCTCTTCTTCGTGTACTCGCACGGGCAACAAGAGCGCGCGCTGTTGCCGGGGCAGCAGGCGTCGGCGAGCTTGCTGCCGTCACAACTGTTTCAAGGGCCGGCGACCGACACCTTCATGGTGAAGTTCACGTACTGGTGGAGCGTGTAGTCACGCCCGCTGCGCGTGAAAGGTCACCTCGTGGCCGTTCGGGCACGTGTGCAAGTAGTAGATGAACCAGTCGTCGGCCGAGAGCAGCTGCGCCAAAAACCGCAGTGGTTGCGCGCAGGTGAGGCACTTCACGTCTTCGGGCTGATTCGCGGCGACGGGCACCCCATTCAACTTGTCGACGAAGCCCGCCTGGTGGGCGCGCCGGTGTCGTACGTCGTCGTCGTAGTCGTTGAGCGCGTCGACGTCGTCTTCACCTGGCTCGAAGTCGATTCGCCGCGGGCTCACCAGACGGTCTTCTCTCGACCGCCTCCCCTGCCCTTTGCCGGCCGGAGTCGGCGCGGGCGCGAGTTCGGCCACCAGCGACTGGCGCAGCGCCACGTGCGAGGCCTTCGAGCGCAAGTCGTAGAAACCGCAGTCTTCGCCGCTGTGGCAGACGAAGAGCTGCAGCCATTCGGCGCGGCCCAGAGCGGCGTGGCCTTTGAGCGCTTGCCCGCGCAGTTGCACGACGAAGGTCATGGGCGTCTGGCAGTAGCCACACACTGGCCACGGCGTGCCGTCGGCCCAGCGGTTGGGCGAGCCTCCGAAGCGGTCGACCAGCGCGCCGTCGGTCGGCCCCAGCGGGGTCAGCTTCATGCGGAGATGGGGAACTGGAGGTGTCACCATGAACCGGCGAGCTTACACCCGCCCGCGACTTTGCCCCCATTGTGTGGTTGGACCCCCGAAATGCGCTCTCTTCTGACCCTCGTGGTGTTGACGTTGGCCGCCGTTGGTTGTGGCGGTGCCCCGGCCGACCCCTGCCCTCAGCTGATCGCCGAGAACAACCGCATCTTCGTCAACGGAGCCACGTGCTCGAGTGGCGGGCTGTCGGTCACGAAATCGAGTGCGACCCAGGCGAGCTGCTCGGCCAGCATCGGCAAGTGCAGCTCGGCCGATTTGACGTCGATCAACAGCTACCTGTCGTGCGCGGCGAAGGTGCCGGCCTGCACGACGGGCAATGAGTCGGGCGCGGTCAACGGCATGGTGTCGTGCGCGTTCGGCGCCTTCAGCGGCATCTCGGCCGACTGCCAGGCGGCGCTCAAGTAGCGCTTGAGGGCCTGCGAACGGGTAAGTCGATCGCCCTCAGCGCCGATGCATCCCCGCCGGCTTCGTTGCTCGTCGGTCACGTACCAACGGGTATGCTCCCTCCTCGCGCCTTGCCTGCGGGGCGCCTCGACGCTGATCATCGACCGACTTACCCATTCGCAGGCCCTTAGCGCGCGTCGGCAGCGGGGTCGGCCACGCAGAGGTTGGCGATGCCGCTGCCGCGCACGCACAGCTGGTTCGCGGCGCACGCGGGCGTACACGAGCCGCCGTCGCGGTGAGGCAACGCCAACGTCTTGACGTAGAGCGACCGCCGCCCGTCGACCACGTTTTCCATGACGAACGAGGTCGACGCGCCGTCGAGCGCCACGACTTGTTGCATGAAGCCCACGCGACTCGCGCACACCCACGGTTCGCCGTCACAGCCCATCAGTTCCCACGATTGCACGAAGAGGGCCTCGGTGAGCCGGCCCTGCCCCACCCGGGTGAGCGTGTCGATGGGAAAGGTACCGGTGATGCGCTGGGTCACCACGGCGCCCGGGCTCGCCGGCGTCAACCCGAGCCCCCGCCCCGCCGTCGTCACGCCGCGTGCCCAGCCGCCCGCGACCGAGTAGCGCCAGACCGCGATGTCGACGTTCGCGAACACCACCGACCAGGCGTGAAAGTCGTCGGGCGTGCCGTTCAACGAATCGCCTCCCAGCATTTCGGTGGTGCCGCTTCGGCAGACCGGCGCGTCGAGCAACACCCCGTCGCCCAGCCCCACCATCGCGGTGCACAACCCGTCGGCGCCGTTCGACCACACCAGGCGCGCTCGGCCGTCTTGGGCCGGGCCGAAGACGGCGCTCGTCACATTCGCTTGGGCCGGCAGCGTCAACGGCAGCCAGGCACCGCCAGCGAGCGACCAGAGCTGCGAGCCTCGCCGAGCCACGACGTGCTGCCCGTCGACCCGCCACAACAGGTCGAGCGGCGACGCCGGCAGCGCGGGCAATTCAGACCACGCCGCTCCGTCGAACGACGCCGCCCGCGCCCCCTGCTGCACCACCACGCCGGGCGCCGATGACGGCCACAGCACCACGGGCGTCGCCGGCCAGCTCAACCGCGGCAGCACTTTCGTCGCGCCCGTGGCCGGAGTGAAGGCCAACAGCTCGAGCGACGACTCGGTCACCGGCTTCAACTCGAAGTCTCGGCCGGGGCTCTGCAACACACTCACGTACACGCCGTCACCTGAAGCGACGGCGGCGAACGCCGTTGGTCTCAGGGGCGGGCCGTCCCACGCGGGCACGCCGAGCGCGGGGGCGCGCGGCCACCGGGCCTGCGGCTCGGGAAACTGCCACGCCGAACACGCAGCGCACGCAAGCAACAGCACGACGGCATGTGAAGCGCGCAGAATCATTCGCTGAATTTCGGGTCGGCGTTGGGAGCGACGCTGCACCACAACCGCGCGCCTTCGAGCGTCGACTCGGGCACGTCGAGGCAGTCGCTCGTCGTCGCGCCGGTGATGTCGGTGTCGCAGAGACGAACCGCTTCGACCCGCGCG
>JBGAIY010000366.1:0-8090 GCA_044225205.1 Myxococcaceae bacterium
GGCGGTCGCGGCATGCCATGGCGTACGACGCCGCTCGAAAGAAAGTCGTGCTCTTCGGGGGCAGCAACGGCGTCGACGCGCTCCAAGACACCTGGGAGTGGGACGGCACGTCGTGGTCGTTGCGCACGCCTCCCACGAGCCCCACGGCCCGCTGGGGGCACTCATTGGTGTACGACCCCGTTTCTCACCGGGTCATCTTGTTCGGCGGTGGTACCCAAACGGGCCGCACCAACGAGACCTGGGCCTACGACGGCACCACCTGGGCGCTGCTGTCGACGACGAGCGCGCCCTCGGCTCGACTCAGCCATTCAATGGTGTGGGACAGCGCCCGCAACGTGGGCGTGCTCTATGGCGGGTACAACGGCGGCAACTATTTGTCAGACCTGTGGGAGTGGACCGGCACCGACTGGTCGAGGCGCCTCACGTCGAGCAGCCGCGCGCGGGGCGAATGCGCCGCCGCGTACGACCCCGTTCGCCACAAGAGCCTCTTCTTCGGCGGCCAGCTCTTCTCATCATGGTCGAACGACGTCTACGAGTGGGACGGCACGACTCTCAGCGCCGCGGTCGCCACCACGGTCGACCCGGGGGCCCGGTCGGGCAGCGTCATGGTGTTCGACCCCATTCGAGGTCAAGCCGCGCTCTTCGGCGGAGGCCTCAACACCGATGTGCATTCTGACTTGTGGGAGTGGAACGGCGCTCAGTGGGCGCTGCTGCGCACCGAGCACGCGCCCCCACCCCTGTGGGACGCCGCGGTCGCCGGAGACTCTCAACACGGCACCGTGGTGCTCTTCGGCGGGCTCGGCACCGGCAACAACAGCATTTCGGCCGACACCTGGCAGTTCGACGGCGTCAATTGGCAGAGCGCCCGGCCCGACCCGTCTCCCGCCACCACGTTCGGCGCGGCCATGGCTTTCGACAGCGACCGCGGCGTCGCCATTTTGTTCGGCGGGTACGACGGGCAACAGACCTTCGGCGACACCTGGTCGTGGAACGGCGCCGAGTGGGCCAAGCTGACCTCGTCGGGGCCCGTGGCCCGCGACGGTCATCGCCTCGCGTACGACGTGACCCGTGGGCGAACGGTGCTCTTCGGCGGCCAGAGCACCGCCAGCGTGCTCGACGACACGTGGGAACTGCAAGGCACCACCTGGGTCTCCCGCAGCCCCGCCCACAAGCCGTCGGCTCGGTCGAGCCACGGTCTCGCATACGACGCCAACCGAAAGCGGGTGGTGCTCTTTGGCGGGCGCAACGGCTCGAATGTGTACGCCAGCACGTGGGAATACGACGGTACCGACTGGGTGCAGTTCACCCCCGCGCGTTCGCCCTCGGCCCGGTCGAACTTCGCCATGTCGTGGGACGCCACGACCGGCCGGGTCGTGCTCTTCGGTGGCAATGACAACACCACCGCCTTCAACGACACGTGGGAATGGGACGGTGCGAACTGGGCCCAGCGCGTCTCGAGCGTCTCGCCCCCGCCGAGGGGCCGCGTTCAGGGCGCGTTTGACAGCGTCTCGGGGCGCGTGCTGGTGTTCGGAGGCGCTCCGCAGACTGGCACCGACTACGACACCACCACCTGGGAGTGGGCGCCGTAGCCCGCCCTCAGGGGCAGCCGGCGTCGACCGGAGCCAGCGTGCCGTACAAGCCGATGTGGTTGTACTGCGAGGTACCCGAAATGGCGCCGACGCCCCGCGTGTCGACCAGCTGCAACTGAAACGGCACCCCGGTGAGCGCGGGTATTTCGACGCTCGGCAGACCACTCGCCAAGGCCGGAGTCGCCAAGTTCAACAGCGTGGGCACGAGCTTCGCGATGTCGGCGTCGCTCTCGGCGAGCAGCTCGGCGTTCTTCACCGTCGCGTTCGAAATGGCATTCGTGACGTCGCCGACCACCGGCTGCACCGAATGGCAGTTCGCAACTTTGAGCCCGAGCGGCAGCGCCAGGTCGGCAGCAATGGTGAACAACCGCACTTGGCGGTCTTCGACCAACGCGTACACGTCGATTTCGAGGCCGAGCCAGCTGAGCGTGATCAGCGGCTCCACGGGTTTGCCCGACGCGTCGAACGTGCCCTTGCCGACGATGGCGGTGGGCGGGTGTACCGGCCGCATGACCACGCGCATGGGCACGTTCTGGTTGTGAGTCACGGCCTTGAGCGACGGCAAAAACGCCTGCAGGGTCGCCGAGTCGAGCTGGGCCACCGTGGCCGACCCCAATTCAAGACACAACGCGCCCGACTGCTGCGCCCGGTACAGCGCTTCAGACAACATTTGCTGCGAGACCGACAGGGCGAAGTCGTACGAGCCCGGCCCTTCGACCGAAAAGTCGGGCAGCGGGAGGTTCGGCCAGGCGGTGGGGGTCAGCGGCGAGACGCACGGAGCGATGGTGACTTCTTGGGCGCCTCCGCGCATGCCCACGGTCGAGCCCTGGGCCGGAGCCGAAGTCGTGGCGCCGCCCAACGCGAGGCTCACGTCAAGGGCGGCGTTGGGAGCCACCCCATAGTTGCCGAGCAGCGAGCCCAAGTCGGCGCGGCCCTCGAGCCCCAAGAAGCGCGGGCTGCACAAGCCGCCCACCGTTTCGATGCAGGTGCCGGTGCCGGCGTCGGTGCTCGTGTCGATGACGCACTCGGCGTTGGTGGGGCACAACCCGTCGCTCGGTTGGTTGCCGCACGCTTGGCAGGTCAGCTTCTTGAGCGACTTTTCGAGCTGGGTTTTGAGCGACTTGGTCAGCTGGTCGATGAGCAGCTGCTTCACCGTGGCCGAATTGGCCGCGTCGCACACGCCGCTGCAGCCGCCCGCGTTGGCGATGACGATGTCGTTGGGGTCAATGCACTCGGGCATCGACCCGGCGCCTGACGAGCCGCACGCTTTGGTGCCGCGCAGCTCAGACAATTCGAGCGACAGCAGGCCGTTGCGCAGCCCGAGCTTGATTTCGACGTCGATGACGTTGGTCGTGGGCGGCTGGCGGGTCGAATCGAAGTCGAGGCTGCAGGTGATGGGGCCACCGCCGCTGAAGAGGCACAACGCGTGGTTGCGGTTGGTCGACGAGACAATGAGCAGCCCGGTTTGCACCGTGGCGGTCAGCTTCGCTTCGACCAGGTCGGGGGTGTTCGCGCCCAGCGAGAGCGCGGTCACCGAAATGGGTATGGGCTGCGCCAGGTCTTGGGCGTCGCACTTGCCGTCTCCGCGGCCGCACGAGGGGTCGGTGCACCCCGCCGAACCTTGGTCGCCGACCGCGAACGTGCCGAGCAGGCCGGCCGACTGCACCTGGCAGTCGACCTTCGTGTCGAGCTTGCCTCCGGGCGCCAACAGTTCGAGCAGGGCGCCGCTGTTGGTGTTGAGGGCGGTGTAGCCTTTGGCGCTCAACTGAAACGCACCCGCGGTGTCGATTTTGGAGCCGGTGTAGGTGCCTGGGCGCACCGAGGTGAAGCCCCCGCACCCCGAGGTTGAATTGCACGCCAGCGCGCCCGAGAGCACCAAAGCGGCGAGGAGCCAGCGGTGTTGCAAAAGCATCGCGTGGGCTTACCAGAGACGACACCCGTTTTCGAAGCGCTGCTTTGACGCGCTGACACGTGAAACAAGTCGCCCGCTGGCCCGTATGATTGGTCGTGAACTCGAAAAGTCTTGTCGTTGCGGTGACTTTGGTGGGCGTGGTCTTGGCGACGGGGTGCGGCCCGAAGGGGCCCTTGCCCGACAAACCGGCCACATTGCTGGGTCACTGCGTGTACGTGAATGGGTTCAGCAAGCGCGAAGAATGCCGCGAATACCGAGGCTCGAAGTGGTCGGCCGAAGAGGCGAGCAACGACTGCAAAGGCACGGGTTCGACGCTGGTCGAAGGGGCTTGCAGCTACAGCGAAACCTTGGGCGAGTGCGCGTTGGGTTCAGCCGAGAAGTATTCGTGGCTCGTTTTTCCCGGCAATGACGCTTCGTTGTGTGGGTCGACCAAGCGCGGGTGCGAATTTTTCGCGGGTGGCATTTTCGGCCCCTCGGCGCTGTGTGGCTCGGTTGACGCGGGCGCTTCGACGACGGGCGGTTTGACGACGTTTCAGTGGCCCGACCGGGTGTGCAAGCCGCCCGTCGAAGGAGAGCCCGCTGGCAAAGGGCCCGACGGCCAGGTGTGCACGAACCAAATGATTTCAGGTGCCACCGAGCCTGGGCGCCACTTCGAGCAATACGCGAGCTGCGAGCGCGTGCGCACCCAACGCCCGTACCTGGCGGTGCCGACCGCCGACAACGCCACCCGAGAAGACCCGCGGCTCAACGACCCCGCTTACGTGGCCGAGCTCAACTGGCTCAAAGGTGAAATTCAGGCGACGGCGTGCGTGTGCTGTCACTCGACCAAGGCGCCGAACGGCACCTCGAATTGGTACATCGACCAGCCGGGCAACTTCATGAACGGCTTCTTCAGCCGCGGGCTCGCCATGGGAGCCGGGTGGATCAACACGGTCGGCTTCGGGGCCTACCCCCCCGAACAGAACAACGGCTTTTTGCGCGCCGACCCCGAGCACCCCGACCGGTCGATTTTCGTGACCACCGACCCCGAGCGCGTTCGCAAGTTCTTCGAAGCCGAGTTGGCGTATCGCGGCAAGACCCGCGCTGACTTCGCCGACCAACCGTATGGCGCTGGGCCGCTCGACTCGCAGCGCTTCTACACCCCGACCGACTGCGTGGCCGGCGAAGGCGTCGCCGCCGACGGCACCATGCGGTGGACGCAAGGCCCCGCGCGCTATGTGTACGTGCTCGAAGCCGACTCGGTGACCCCGGGCGTGCCCCCGAACCTCGACCAACCTGAAGGCACGGTGTGGCGCATTCAGGTGCCGTACTCGAAGGGCCCGGTCGAAAGTGGCGCGCTGAAGTACGGCGTGGTGCCCGACGGTTTCGAGCAATTCGCTCCGGCCACTGGCGCGGCGCCGGCGCTGACTTCGGGCAAGAAGTACTACCTCTACGTGTTGGCCGACATCGCGCTGCCGAACGCGCGATGCCTGTTCACCGCGCCGTAATCGGCCGGAGCGTCACTTCTTCTTCTTGGCCTTGGCCTTGGCGGGTTTCGCCTTGACCTTGGCCTTGGCAGCCTTCGGTTTGACGACCTTCTTGGCCGCCTTCTTGGCGGGTGCCTTTTTCGCTTTCGCGGCGGGCTTCTTCTTGGGCTTGAGCGCGGCCCTGACTTTCTTGCTGAGCGACTTGGCGGCCTTCTTGACCGACTTGGCGGCCTTGGCGGCTTGCTTCTGGGCGCCCTTCTTGGCCTTCTCGACGACCTTGGCGACCTGTTCGGAGGCTTGCTCGACGGCGTGCTCGACGGCCGACTCGAGGGCTTCGCTGGCCTCTTTGAACTTGGCGGTCGGGGTCGCGAAGTACTCGGTCATGGGAGTGAAATAGAAGTCGTTCCACCCGGCTTCGTACCCTTCGCGCTGCCCATCGGGAATGTTGGTTTGCTCGATGGTGACGCGGGTGCCGCCCTCGGTCTGGCTGAAGGTGACGACGACGTCGGAGTCGGGCGCCCCTTCGGGAAACTCGTTGGTGCGCCACTTCTGCTCGATGCGCTCGTACGGCGTCGTCTTCACCGTGGTGCCAGAAATGTACTTGTCCCAGGCGGTGAAGGTGTCTCCGTCGATGGTGGCGGCGGCGCCGGTCATTTTCGAGTGCTCATCGGCCGACAGCCAGGCCTCGAAAATGCGCTGCGGCGTGGAGGGAATGACGTGCGACAGCGTGAGGTTTTCGGACATGGCGGCACTACACACAAGGTCGGCAGCATCGAACAGAGAAAAAAGGGGGGTACCGGTTGGTCGCCCGAGGCGGTTTGTTTGCGAGAAGGTGGCGGCGGCTGCAAACTCCGGTGAACATGTGGTCAGTACCCGCACCACTCGCTTCCTGACCCCGACTGGCCCTTTAATGTTCTCCGTGCGCTTCGCTCTGATCACTGCGTTGGTTTCGTTGGTTGTGGCCACTCCGGCCGTCGCGCAATCTCGAACGGGGGCGCTCTCGCCCACGCCGTCTTCGGCGAAAGAGCGCGAGGCGCTGACCCGTGCGCTTCAGTCGGTCATCGACACCACGCCCTTGAAGACGGCGCGGGTCTCGGTGCAGGTCAAGAGCCTCGACGACGGCACGGTGATTTACGCGCGCGACGCCGAAGAGCTGCTCAACCCCGCCAGCAACGTGAAGCTGTTCACCGCCGCGACGGCGCTTTCGAAGCTCGGCCCCGACTTTCGCTTCGACACTGAATTCTTCACCGACCCCGACTTCAAAGCCGGCCGCGACGGCAAGGCGAAGACCCTGTTCGTGCGCGGCAAGGGCGACCCGACGCTGACGACCGAGCGCCTGAACGGCATCGTCAGCGACCTGTTGCACGGCGGGCTCAAAGAGGTGTCGGGCGACGTCGTGCTCGACGAGTCGTACTTCGACCTCGACCGCACGCCGCCAGGCTACGACCAAGAATGGGGAGACAAAGCGTATTTGGCTCCGACCGGTGCGCTCTCGTTGAACTGGAACACGATTGGCGTGTTCGTGCGGCCCGGTGAAAACGTGGGCGACAAGGCGATCGCCGAACTTGAGCCCCCGAGCGACTACTTCACGCTCGAAAGCGAATTGGTCACCGGCACGAAGACCCAGCGCCGCTACACGGTGAGCATTGGCCCCGACAAAGACAAAGTTCGCCAGAAAATCGAAGTCAAAGGCGTGGTGCCGCTCGACAAAGGTTCGTGGAGCCAGTGGAAGAAGGTCGACGCGCCGGCGGTGTACTTCGGGTACACGCTCAAGGCCTTGCTCGCGCAACGCGGCGTGAAGGTGAAGGGCCGCGTGCGGTTGGGCCCCGTGGTGCCGGGGTCGCGCATTTTGGCGGTGTCGCAGAGCGAGACGCTCGACGTGGTGCTCAAGAAGCTCGAGAAACATTCGTCGAACTTCGTGGCCGAGCAGCTCATCAAGGCCATTGGCGCCGAAGTGAAGGGCGCTCCGGGCACGACCGAAAAGGGCATCAGCGCGGTCGAAGACTTCTTGGCCACCGACGTGGGGCTCGCGCGCGGCAGCTACGTCATGAAGAACGGGTCGGGCCTGAACGACACGAACCGGTTTTCGGCCGCGCAAACGAACCGCTTGCTGGCGTACATGGTTTCGAAGTTTTCGCTCATGCCCGAATACCTCTCGGCGCTGCCCATTGCCGGCAAAGACGGCACGCTCAAGTTTCGCTTCGAGGGTTCAGACGCGGTGTGGCGGCTGCGCGCGAAGACCGGCACGCTCGAAAACGTGTCGGCGTTGTCGGGCTACGTGCAGTCGACGGGCGGAGAGCGGTTCGTCTTCTCGGTGATGGTGAACGATTTTCCCGGGCGGGCGAGCATGGTGGTGCAGCACATCGACGCGCTCGGGGCGGCCATTGCCGCGGCGGGTACGCCCGGAGGCCCGAGCCAAGCCGTCGCGTCGATGACCCAAACCCCCTCGGTCGTGGGGCCGTTCGAAGCGCTCAAGAGCAGCCTCAAGCTCTACGTCGACTTCACCCAGAAAGCCGAGAAGCGCAATGCGAGCTTCTTGCGCACCGCGTGGCGCAACGAAAAAGACCCCGCCGTTCGCGCGCTCATTGCCGAAGCGTTGGTGCAGTCAGACCCCAAAGAACCCGCGCACGTTCGCATTTTTCTCGATTCGGCTCTCGCGAGTGACGAAGTCTACGGCCGGCTGCGCAAGGCCTCGCTCGAAGCGGGCTTCAACTTGCCGGTCGTGCCCACGCTCGCCGAGTTGGCTTCGGCCGGGCAGGGTGAAGCCCAAGGCCGCTTGCTCGAATTCGTTCGCGCCTCCGCCGGCGACGAGCACGCGTGGGCGCAGCTGAGCGAACAATTGGCCGTCGTGGCGAACGACGCTCCCGCCGAACTGCTCAGCGCCATGAAAATGTCGTCAGAAGCCGAGCGACAAGCGGGCGTCGACGCGCTGGTGCAAGGTTTCGTCAAGGCCGCTCAGCCCGACGCGCCGTTCTGGCAGTCGCTGAAAATGGCGCAGGGCGCGCAAGACTTGGCCATGGCGTCGTTCGCGAAGGCGCTCGAGACGACGCTGTCGCAGCGCATCGCCCAGGCGAAAGAGGTCGCGGTGCCGACCGTCGAGTTGCCGTCGGGAGCGCCGGCGGG
>JBGAIY010000367.1:0-3500 GCA_044225205.1 Myxococcaceae bacterium
GATGGTCAGCTTGCTTCGGCCCGAAAATACCTGGTGGCGCGTCAGGTCAGCGAAGGTCAGCGCGTGGCGGTACCTGAACGTTTCCTCCAACCGACGACGCACCAGCGGCCCACCCGCGAGCGCTCCCAGCACCCCCAACGGCAACTCGTATTCAACCGAATCGTTCAGTTCACTCGTGCCGTCGGGCCGCGGCTCCATGCGGTGGGTATGCACCCATTTGCGAAACGGCCCGCCTCGTTGCTCGTCACGAAACATGACGCCCCGCTCGTAGGCGGTGTGCACAGCGGCCCATGTTTGTGGCACCGGGCCCACCCGAACCCGAATCACCGTCTTCGCCCCCACCTCGAGACCTGCCGTGCGCTCGACGATCTCGACTGGGTCAAAGGGCGGGTTGAGCCGCTCAAAGGCAGCCGGGTGCTCATGCCAAGCGAAGAGCTCCGCGGCCGACACGGGCATGGTGCTGCGCTTCGTAAAGGTCGTCATCGGTCACCAACTCGTTGAAAATCGGGCTGTTTGTGAAAGCTGTCAGCAAGGTAACGTTCTCGAGCCCAACGTGTTTCGCTTTGCCGGCAAACCATTGCCGAAGTGAGCCATATCTGACCGGCGGCGGGTGGGCGCGCTCGGTGACCCGTGGCACGCTGAATGCTCTGCCGAGCGACCACCCATGTCGCCACTTCGGTTCGCCGCCAGACACGTGCCTTTCGCCGAAGCCGACGCGGCTTACCGGTTGACCCAGCTCGCCGACCGGTTCTGGGGGCTCGACGCCCTCTTCGCTGACGGGCTCGACGAGGTACGCGTGCGGCCAGGCAGCGTGCGTCACCACGGCGCACTCGAGGGGCTCACCCCCTCCGTCGGCATCACCGTCATCGACGGCGACCTCACCGTGACCGGCCGTTTTCATTGGCGTCATGCGCCGTCGGGCCCCGGTTCGGTGTTGCTGGTCACCGGAGACGTTCACGTGGGCGCGCTCGTACTCGAAGGCGAGCCCAACCTCTGGGTCAAAGGGGCGCTCAAGGTCGATGACCTCGTCCTCACGGCGCTCGAGGCCGGAGGCTCGTTGGTGGTCGACCGAGCACTTGCGGCGAAGGCGTGGCTGCAATGGCAACCGCGCGGTGAAATTCGCGTGCGTTCGGCTTTTCGAGGCCGGGTCATTCAGCGCGACGAGCGCATGAACCTGACCGCTTTTCCCAAAGCGGAGCGCGCGAGCGCGGCGTTGTCGACCGAGCTTGCGCGACCGCTCACCCTCGACGCCGTGATTCGCCGCTTCAGACGCGGGTTGTCGGTCATTGAGCCGACGGCCCGCCCGACCGGCCCGACGTGGAAAGGGCGGCCGCTCGACTTGCTCACCGAGCTGTCGATTTCAACGAGTC
This sequence comes from Myxococcaceae bacterium, assembly GCA_044225205.1. Classification (GTDB taxonomy): domain Bacteria; phylum Myxococcota; class Myxococcia; order Myxococcales; family Myxococcaceae; genus JAEUJT01. Next base: position 1,371 of record JBGAIY010000367.1, read on the forward strand.
GCGAAGAGCTGGCCGCCGCGAAGAAGTTGCCGAAGAACGCGCGGTTCCCCGCGTTGAAGTCGCTCGTGCTCGGTGGCTGTGAGCTCAACCCCGTCATCGCGGGCTGGCAACTGCCCGAGCTGGAGGCGTTGACGGTCTGTGGGCCGCATGCGCCACCCGGCATCATCGGCGTCGATGGCGACGATCACCTCGACCCGGCGCTGTTTTCTCACATGCCACGCCTGAGTCGATTGCGCATTCAGCACTTTCGCGCGTTGCCCGAGGCCGTCTTCACCATACCCACGTTGAAGAGCCTCGACCTGGCGCAAGAACTCGCCAACCCCGTCTTTCACCGCTACCCCAAACCCGGGCTCAGGCGCCGAGACCTCGCGCGCCTGCGAAAAGAACGACCCCACCTGCACGTCGCCTTTGCCGACGACGTGTGTCGTGAGCTGCCGAAGGCGACGGCCAAAGCGATTGCTGAGCTGCACGCGATTCAAACCCTGTTGCTCAGAGCGTCGTACGCCAAGGCCAAGCCGCGCGCTCTGAAGCTGTGGGCCTTCGCCGAAAAGAACCGAGAGACGTTCACCGACGTCGGGCGCTTCGACATCATGGCCCAGCTGTTGTGCATTCACGGTTGTCTGGGTGACGCGGCCACGGGGGCGGCGCAAACCGCGCACTACCAACGGCAACGCGAAGTCGCCGAGTTGGCCATGAGCGAGGTCGGCGACCCGGCGGGGTGGTTCATTTCAACCGCGGCCAACGACGCGTGCCGAGAGCTCGCCATGTACGCCTCGAACATGCTCGCGTGGGAACTGCGCGAGAAAGAACCCGAACGCGCGCTGGAGATCATTCGCGTGGGCGCGCTCGCGTCGGTCGGCAAGACCAACTTTCGCGTGCCCGCCATTTTCGACACCGAAGCGAGAATCTTGCTCAACCTCGGCAGAACCGAAGAAGCGTACGCCGCGGCCCGACGGGGCCTGCAGGTCGACCCGTCGTTCGCGGCGCTCCAAGACATCAAACGAAGTCGACCGTACCAGCGGTGGCTCGAAACAGCCGCGCCGCCCGCCTAACCCACCCCAACAAGGAGCACCCGCACCATGGCCGCCAAAACCACCAGCCTTCACAAACTCCCCGGGACGAAGTGGAAGAAGGTGCCCACCGAAGAAGCCAGCGAGACGTATGACATCATGGAGGCGACTTGCGACTCGGTTGCGCTCGAAGACCTGTTCGGTGACGAGCCCGAGCATTTCATGATTCACGAAGGCGACGTGGTGGTCTCGGGGCCCCTCAAGCTGTTTCACCTGCCCGACGACAAGAACCAGACCGTGTTCGTCATCAACGGCAACCTCACCATCAAGGGGCCGTTCTCGTTCGAAAACAGCGACGTGTACACGCCGTTGTGGGTCACCGGCACGCTCAAAGCCGAGCACGTGCTCGCCTCCAGCGACGCGTGCCTCATTGTCGGCAAAGGCCTCACCGCCGACCAACTCGTCGTCTGCGACTTGACCGACGCGGGGCATTTTGTCGTGCAGGGTTCGACGGCCGCCAAGGCGGTCATCGACTTCGGCGACCGCGGCATGATCGAGTTCGCCAAGAAGCCGAAAGCGCGCCTCGTCGGCGGAGAAGACGGCGAGCCGCTCGAAGACGCCGTGGTGCCCGCATTCGTTGACGACTACGACTTCGAAGCGCTCGAGAAAGCCGTCTTCGCCGGCAAGCCGGTGCTCAAGTAGCGGCGCGTCCTGAATTCGTTCGAATTCGACGGCGCGGTACAAAATTTCCCCCCGCGTCAGGGCTTCGTTTTGTCAATTCGTTGAACATCTCCTCAGTGAGGGGCGGCGTGGCACGTCGGTCGCACAAGGCCCTCCCCCGCGACGGTGTCGTACACCGCCTCCTTTCACCCCACTGGGAGCAACGAATGAATTCACCACGAGTACTGGTCGCGGCTTTTGCCGCGGCGTTGATCATGTCGTGCGGTCAGCAAGCCGAAGACGTGAACGTTCAAGAAGACGGCGAAGGCACGGTGAAGAGCGAAGAGCGCGCGCCGCAGGTCGTCAAAGCCGAAAAAATGACGCCCGGCACCCGAGTTCACCTGTTTCCCAAAATTGACCCGAACGCGGTGCACTCGACCGCGGCGAGCTCTCACCTCAC
>JBGAIY010000367.1:3563-8049 GCA_044225205.1 Myxococcaceae bacterium
TCACCTCACGTACTACGGGGGCAAGATCATACCGAACGTGAAGGCGTACTCGGTCAACTGGGGCTCGTCGGTGAACTCGCAGATTCAAACGGCCATGCCCAGCTTCTACGCGGCCATCACCGCGAGCAACATGTACGACTGGCTCGGAGAGTACTCGACGGCCGGCCTCAACGGCCAAGACGGGGCGGCTGGCTCGAACCAGACGTTGGGCCACGGCAGCTCGGGTGGCTCCATCACCATCACGCCGTCGATCACGTCGTCGACCATTGACGATTCGCAAATTCAAACCGAACTCAACGCGCAGATCACCGCCGGCAAGCTGCCCGCCCCCGACGACAACGCGTACTACGCCATCAACTTTCCCAAAGGGGTCACCATTACCCAGGGCGGCTCGTCGTCGTGCGTTCAGTTCTGCGCCTACCACGGCACCTTCAAACGGGGGAACCAGAACGTCTATTACGGCGTGCTGCCGAGCCTGGAGTCGGGCACCGGCTGTGACCTCGGCTGCGGTTCGAACTCGAACTTCGTGAACAACGCCACGTCGGTGGCCTCGCACGAGCTCGTCGAAGCCACCACCGACGCCGAAGTCGGCGTGGCCACCGTCGTCGGCCGGCCCCTCGCTTGGTACAACACCACCGACGGCGAAATCGGCGACATCTGCAACGCGCTCCAAGGCACCATCACCGACAGCTCGGGCAAGTCGTGGGTCGTTCAGCAAGAATTCGACAACGCCACCAACACCTGCATCACCACGAAGACCGTCACTTCTGACTTCTCCATTTCGGTCAGCCCGTTGAGCGCGAGCGTCGTTCAAGGCAGCTCCACGTCGCTCACCGTCAGCACCACGAACGTGTCGGGCTCGCCCACGGTCACCCTCTCGGTGTCGGGCTTGCCCTCGGGCGTCAGCGGCACGTTCAGCCCGGCGACAGTCACCGCGGGCGGCAGCTCCACGCTGACCCTCACCGCCAGCGCCTCGGCGACCACCGGTACCGCATCGCTCTCCATCAAAGGCACTTCGTCCGCGACCAATCACTCCGCCAGCGCCAGTTTGACGGTGACCTCGTCGGGTACGGGCGGCGGCGCGGGCGGCGGCACCGGCGGCGGCACCGGCGGCGGCGGCGGCAGTGACGACGTGGTCTTGGTCAACGGCCAGGCGGCGACGAATCTCTCCGGCGCGCTCGACTCGAACACGTTCTACAAAATCGACGTTCCGGCCGGCGCGACCTCGTTGGTGTTCACGATGTCAGGCGGCACTGGCGACGCCGACATGTACCTCAAGTTCGGCGCCCACCCTTCGACGTTCACCTACGACTGCCGCCCGTACATCAGTGGCAACAATGAGACGTGCACGGTCGCGGCCCCACAGGCCGGCACGTACTACGTGATGTTGAACGGCTACGCGGCGTACTCGGGCGTCTCGCTGCTCGCGAGCTACTCGGCGGCGGGCGGTGACCCTGTGCTCGAAATCGGCGGAGCTTCGGTCACGGGCCTCTCCGGTGCGCTTCAGTCGCAAAAGTATTGGCAAATCACCGTGAAGGTGGCGATCACCGGTTCGACGTCGGCGAGCAATGACGCCGACCTCTACGTACGAATCGGGTCACACCCGACGACCTCGACATACAACTGCCGCCCGTACAAAACGGGCTCGAACGAGACGTGCACCTTCTCGAACCCGGCCGCCGGCACGTACTACGTGATGGTGCGCGGCTACACCGCCTATTCAGGGGTCACGCTCAGCGCGAAGTGAAGCGCATCGGTTGATGGGTCACCCGAGGCGGAGTGCCACGAGCACTCCGCCTCTTTCGTTTCGCGAGAGCGACACCTCGCGCCCGCGCTCCACGGCGCCACGAGAAATGGAGGGAACCGGCGGCCCGAGCCGTTGTCAGACGGGGCTCTCCCAGGAGCACCAATGAATTCACTTACCGAACTGGCGTGTTTCTCAGGGCTCCTCGGAGCGGCCGTTCTCGCGTTCATGAAAGCCTTGCTCGACAAGAACCGCGCCCGTGTCGCGGCGAGCGCGGTCGCGGCCGCCGTGATTGGCCTCACGTGGGCTGTGGTTGGCTTCGGCGTCGAACCGCTCGCCACCTGGTGGGTGGGTGGAGGCGTCGGCATGATGGCGCTCCTCGCGGTGGGCACCTACGGCCTGGGCTGCGGCGTGGCCTGGGCGGTCGGCCGCGCGAAAGCGTCACGGAGAGCCGCGCTGGCTTGCGCGGGCCTGGGCCTCCCGCTCGGGTGGCTCGCTTTTCAAGACGCCATGGCCGCTTGCCTCGAAGCGGTGCAGCACGCCTCCCCCGAAGATCGCCAATTGATACTCGACGCGTCGCGTGCCGAGGCCCACAGCCTGCTCGAACTGCCCGCGGTCTTCGCGGTGCTCGTGGTGCTGGTCGTGCTCGCAGCTTCACGTGGCCGAGGCCGCGCCCTCCCTCCCGGCACGTCGGGTCAGGGGCTCGGCAGCGCTCCCGAATTCTCTCGCACGAGCGCCCAGTAACCTGGTCGACCGCGCTCAGTCGTTCGGAGCACCACGGTCGACCCAACACCGCAAGCGCGCCAGCTCGGCGTCGGCGGGCGGGTGCCACATGATGCCCTCCCCTTGCGGCATGGGCTTGCCTTCATCAGGCCCCAGCGCATTGGTCAGCTTTTGATACAGAAAACTGTCGAGTGGCCGGCCCGGCACGACCCGCACCTTGTTCGTGGCCATGGTGGCCGGCACGCCGACGAGCGAGCGCCACGCCGCTTGGGGGCGCAGGTCGAGCGAACCCGCGGGCGGTGAAACCTGGTGGCAGCCGCGCAGCACGCCCCCGGTGCTCGACCCACACGAATTCAAATTGGTCGCGAGCACCTCGGTGAACGTGACGCCGGCATCGCACCCTGGCAGCGGCCACCCGGCGTCGACGCTCGCCACGCCAGAATCACCCCCGGCGTCTGACCCGCCGCCGACCGCCGAAACCTCACCGCACGCGGCGAGGCCCAGAACGGCGACCACCGTGGCCGAACGCGCCTTCACGCCCGCTCACGTCTTCGCGGGGGGAGTCGACTTCACGTACAGGTCTCGCAGCTGCTTGTCGTCGACGTCACCGGGCGCGCCGGTCATCAAGTCGGTGCCCTTCTGCGTCTTGGGGAAAGGAATGACGTCGCGCAGCGACTCGGTGCCGGTGATCAAGAACGCCAGCCGGTCCATGCCCAGGGCGATGCCGCCGTGCGGTGGGGCGCCGAACTTGAGCGCGTCGAGCAAGAACCCGAACTTCGAACGCGCGTCGTCGTCTGAAATGCCCAAAGCCTTGAACACGGTGCACTGCACCGCCGGGTCGTGCAACCGAATCGAGCCGCCACCAATTTCGAAGCCGTTGAGCACCACGTCGTACCGGTAGCAGTACACCTTCGACAGGTCTTTCTCGGGCCCGTCGAGGTACTTGAGGCACTCGTCCATCGGGCGGGTGAACGCGTGGTGGGCCGCCGCGTAGGTCTTCGTCTCTTCGTCGTATTCGAACAAAGGCGGGTTCACGACCCACAAGAAGTTCCACCGGCCGCCCGACCCGTATTCGGGTATCAGCCACAGGCGCTTCGCGAGGTACACGCGCAGGTTCGCCATGATCGTGTGAACCTTCGCCTCGCTGCCGAATTGAAACAGAATCAGGTCACCGGGCTTCGCGCCCGTCGCTTCGATGATCGCGGCCTTGAGCTCGGGCTTCGCGTTTTTGAACAGCGGCGCCTGCGTCCATTCTCCGTTTTCGGCGATCTTCGCGCGCGCCAACCCCATCGCCCCCATGCCTTTGACGTACGCCTCGGTCTCGTCGAGCTCTTTGCGAGAAAGCTCGGTCGGCGGTGGCGGCATTTTCGCCGTGGGGTTCGGGTTGGCCCGACGAAACGCTTCTTCTTTCGCTTTGACGACCGTCGGGTCGTGCTGACCTGCGTGCACCGGAGGCACCACCATCGCCTTGATGAGGCCCTTCTGCTGGAGCGTGTCCCACATGGGGCCCACGCCACCGTCGGCGCCGAACTTCGCGATGAGGTCGTTCAACACCACGTGCGGCATGCCGAAGCGCAAGTCGGGCTTGTCGTTGCCGTACTTCGCCATCGACTCGTCGAAATTCATGCGAGGGAACGGGGTGGGTATGTCGAGGTTGTGAACCTCTTTCCACAGCCGCTTGAGCAGGCCTTCGATGGTCGAGAAAATGTCGTCTTGCGCGACGAAGCTCATTTCGACGTCGATTTGGGTGAACTCGGGCTGGCGGTCGAGCCGCAAGTCTTCGTCGCGAAAGCACTTCACGATTTGAAAGTACTTGTCGAAGCCGGCCACCATGAACAGCTGCTTGTAGAGCTGGGGTGACTCGGCCAGCGCGTAGAACTTGCCGGGGTTGAGCCGCGAGGGCACCAAGAAGTTGCGCGCGCCGCCCGGGGTGTAGCGGCCCATGAACGGCGTCTCGAGCTCTAAAAACCCGTTCTCGACGAAGTAGCTGCGGGTCGCCGCGTTCATCTTCGAGCGGGT
>JBGAIY010000368.1:0-8102 GCA_044225205.1 Myxococcaceae bacterium
TTGGCGTCGTACGCGACGAGCAGGCCCTCGAGGCCTGAAGCCGTGAAACAGACGCCGCCGCTGCACCGCACCCAGGGGTCGGCCAGCGAGGTTGATTCGTAGCGCGTGCCCGCGGGCGCTTCCCAGACGAGTTTCTGGGTCGCCGGGTCGAGCGCGTTGATCGAATTGTCTTGGGCCGTGAAGTACACAAGCCCGTCGTAGAAATCGAGGTCTTCGATTTCTTCGCCGTAGACGAACAGGGTCGTGTCGCGGCCCGTCGCCGGGTCAATGCGAATCAGTTTTCGGCCGCCGGCCTGGTAGTCGTTGTCGGTCGCCCCCCAAATCGCCTTGATCGGTCGCGTGTCTCCCACCACCGCGGGCGCGCTGGCGCTGCCACCGCCAGTGCCGCCTCCAGTGTTGGTCGCGCCGCCGCCGCCACTGCCGCCCCCGGCGCTCGTCGCGCCGCCTCCACCTGCGCCGCCGCCCTGATTCGAAGACTGGCCACCGCCGCCAGTACCCAATTGCGCGCCGTTGCCGCCGCCCGTGCCGCCCGTGCCGCCCGTCGAAGGTGTGCCGCACGAGGTGCCCAGCGCCACCGCCAAAAGCCCCGCCATGAAACCAGCGAGCCCGAAGGTCACTCGCCCTGATCGGCCGCTCGTTGGCCAAGACAAGCCGTGACGCGTCTCAACAACCGCACTGGGGTTTGCATTCTTATTCGCGCGCATCGGTCGGTACCGTCGGAGTGAGGACATGTCGCACCGAACCGTCGTTGCGGTGAAAAGCCGATGGGCGCGTCGCCGTCGTGTTCATGGGTGGGCCCCTTGCACGAAGCTGACCGCGGGCCGGCCACGGCCAACGCATGAGAACGATGGTGCTTTTCGCTGGTCGGGGGGCGTGTGCCCTGGCCACTGGCCGCGGCGGGGTGTACGGCCGAGCGAACGGTTTCAACCGCGCTCGTCAGGTCGAGTCGGGCTTTTCGAACGCTTGGAGGACCTCGGCCCACTGCGCGCTGAAGCCGACGACGAGGTCGTTCGCCACGCCAAAGCCCGTCGTGGTGATCGCGCCGCTGCTGCTGAGCAGCGCCGGGTGAATGTAGCGGGCGAACAAGTCGTACGCGACGGTGAGCGCCAACCCCTGAATGACCGGCATCGACAGCTTGAGCCGAAGCCGCACGAGGGCCGACGAGGTACCCAACGGGTCGCGCCACGAAACGTCGAGCGAGCCTTCTCCCGTGAGCGGCGTGGCGCCGACGTTGAACAGGGCGCGGGGGCGAAGCGCCGCACCGCCGACGAACACGCCCGCGGCGACTGGCTCGTAGGCCGGGCGCTGGGCGGGCAATGCGAGCGTCTCCCAGTCGAGACCGACGCCGGCGAAGACCGACAGCTCGGTCAACAACAACAGCCGAAACCCCGTAATCGGGCGCCACTCGAGGTGATGGTACGGCCGCGTCGTGGGCTGCGAGAATTCTGATTCGACGTAGCTCTCGACGAAGGGCACCGGCAGGTACGGCTTGGCCTGTGCCCCCGCCCAATGTCGGAGCGTCGCGGTGTTGCGCAAGAACAAAAGGTCGTCGGTCTCGGTGACGCCCACCGCGCTGCCGTCGGCCGCCGCCGTTCGCGACAGCCCGTACCGGAGCCGCAGGTCGTTTTCCCACGGGTAGTCGGGGTGGTCGGCGTCGGCGCGCGCGTCGATGTCACCTCGAAACGCGAAGGCATTGCTGCGCGCGAGCTGCGCGTCGGTGAACACCGTCGGCGCGGGGTTTTGCAACCGCACGAAGCTGAAGCTGACGTCGGCCGTGGCGCGAAAGAGCCAACGCGCCCGGTAGGCCGGGTCGGCGAGCACCGTGTTGCCCGGCAGGCGGGCCCGCAGCCGGCGGTTCAGGTGGCTGAAGAACACTTCGCGTGCCGTGAGCCGCGGGGTGCTCGAAAACTTGAAGGTCTTCTCGGTGAAGACCCCGTCGGCGCCGCTCGCCAGGTAGTCGCTCGTCACCACCGTGTACGGCTGGGTCGGTTCGAGCGCGCGCCCGTTGACCCGTACGTCGCCTTTGTCATTCACGGTCACGCCGCGAAAGAGCAGGGCGCGGGTCTTGGCGTCGCCGTCGATGATCTTCTTGAGCGCCGAACCGGTCAGCCGCGTCGTGCGAAGCGCCGTGTCGAACGGCAGCATGGTCGCCACGTCGAGTGGCGTGAGCTTGGCGCGCTCCAGCGACGGCGCGTGCAGCGACGCCCGGCTGAAGAGCGCGACTTCGGTGCGGGTGCGTTCTCGAAACGAGTCGAGCAGCACATTCGTCAGCTCGCGTTCGTCGAGCGGGTGGGTCAGCGGCCACGACTGGTTGGGGTCGTCGTACGTTTCACAGACCCACGCCGCTTCGGCGCTCGCCCACTCGGCCAATTCGCGCGCGTTCGCGCTCAGCGGCGGTACGACGGGCCAGCCCGAACGGGGCCCCGTGTTCGGGGCGAGGGCGCGGTGGGGCCACACCTGCACCGCCCGCCGCGACGACGAAGCCACGACCGGTACCGGCGCGTCGTCGGTGTCGGCCGCCGGCCAAAATGAAGTGAGCTGGTCTGACAGGTGCAGCGCGACCAGCACGTCGGGGCGCTGGGGCATGGGCCGCTGTGAGAGCTGTTTCGACAACTCGAGCGTGTCTTCGAGCTCATGCTGGCGGCGCCCGTCAAAGACGGCGATGACCCACTGGGCCCCTTGGGCATGGGCCGATTCGGTCGCGCGCGCCAACGCGTCAACCGGCTCGTCGAGGTGCAACCCGGCGGCTCGGTCGGGCGCCACTTGGTCGAGCACCTCTTTCGCCAACGCCGAAACCAACGCGACCTTCGCACTCGGCGTGTCAATGGTGAAGGCCGGCGAATCACTCGCGACGACGGCGTCGCAGACCGCTTGGGCGCTGGCGTCGCACCGCAAATTGTTCAACACGAACGGGTGCTTCTGGTTTTTCAGCGCGTTGGCGAGCAGCAGCAGGGTGGGGCGCGCGGTCGCCAGTTCGCGCCGGCCCATGACCAACCCCCTCAGCTGGAGGAGCCTCACCATGTCGACCACGGCCCGCACGTCGTGGGTGATGAGAATGTCGCTCAGCGCCGCCGCGCCAAAGAAGTTGCCCACGTCGATGCGAATGGCGTCGGGCCAGAATTCGAATTCGCGCGACACCGAATGCAGGCCCGCGGTCGCGGGTACGTCGTTGGTCGGCTCGGGCGGCTCGGGCAATTCGTGGTGCTCGTCGTCGGGGGCGAGGCCCGCGTCGACCTCGGCCGAAATGCCGGCGTCGGCCAGGTTGGCCCACACGAGCCGCTGCTGGTCGCATGCCGTCGACACGAAGTCACCGTTGACGCCCTCGCTCACCACCACGACGGGGCGCACCGGCCCCTCCACCGCGACGGCTTGGGCGAAGAGCGCGAGCGTGAACAGCGACCCCATCGCCGGGCATTCTGGTCACCCGCGCCGCCCCCGTGAAGCGGTTTCGACGCGTCGTTTCAGTCGGCCGACCACTTCAGTGCCGCTTCGATTTCGGCGTCGTATACCGTTTGCCCATTCACGACCAAGTTGGGGAGCAGGTCTCCAAAGGCGTTGACCTCGATGACGCGGTGCTTCGTGAAGTCGGGCTCGAACATGAGGTCGATGCCGACGTGGAGCGCGCCGTAACACTTCGCGACGGCTCGGCAGCTCTGCATGGCCGCCGCCCACGCCTCGGGGGGCACCCGTGCTTGCAACAACTCGAGCTGCCCGCGCCACCCACCCAAGTGCAGGTTCGTCACCACGTGGTGGTTTTGTCGCACGACCACGAAGCGCGGCTCGTGGGCAATGCAGAGCACCCGGCAGTCGAAGTAGGCCCGCTCGAGCCGTGCTTTGGGCACGGCGCATTCGACCTGAGCGCCTTCGCGCAGCAAGAAGCCCACCAGTTCGTCAATGCGCGCTGGGTCGCGTACTTGGCGCATGTTCAGGTTGTTGAACCAACCGTCGGCCGCTTGTTCGATGGTGGTGAAAAACGTTTCGGCGCGGGTGCGCGTCAGCACGCCCAAGCAGCTCGCCGAAGACCCGCACGAAATCTTCACGAAGACCGAACGCCAGCCGCGCGTCGCCATGCCGGCGCGCAGCCCTTCGAGCGTCGTCACCTCGCGCAGCGCGGGAGGGACGGGTACCCCCAGCGCCTCGAACCGCTTCGACGTCACCCGCTTGTCGAAACACTCGAGAATGTCGTCGACCGGGTTGAGCACGCGCCAGCGCGGGTGGTCGGCCAGCACCTCGGCCACGGTGCGCAACGTGCGTTCGAACCCCAAATGCGCCTGGCGCGGGCAGAGAATTCGGCCGCGCGAGGGCGCGAGCGTGGCCAGCTGGTCGGGCGCGATGGTCGCGCAGCCGAAGTCGACCGCCGCCGCGTACCCCGCGCGCAAAAGGCCGTATTCGACCGCTTGGTCTTCACCGGCCGAATCAATTCGAAACAGCCGCGGTTCGTTCGCGAAGCGCGCCAACCTTCTCGGGTCTTCAAGAACGTCTGCCCACGACACCACGTCGGCCGGGGGCTGGCCGGCTTTGAGCAGCGCCTCTTGAAACAGCGTCACCCGCCGGTTCTCGGGGTTGGCCAAAATCAAAAACCGCGGGGCAGTCAGGGCAAGCGCTCCATCGCTTCGAGTTTCGGGGTCACCAGCGCCGCAAGCGCCGTGCCGTCGTCGAAGTATACGCCGGTGAAAATGACCATGAACACCCGGGCGCCTCGCCGGGCCACGAAGAAGTGGCCCAGCGGCTTGCCCTGCATGCTCAGCCGCTGCGACTTCGATTCGTCACCCCACGCGAAGAGCGCGTCGTCGGGCGTGAGGGTGATGTCTTGGGCTTCGACCGAGAGGCTCATGAAGCCACCGACCGAGAGCGACTGCCAGGTGGTGTGGGCCGCTTCGGCGGTTCGCTCGAGCACCACGTGCGACACCACGTAGAGGGGCGGGTTCTGCGACTGGTACTCGGCGGTCAGCGTCGCACTGCCGTCGAACAGGTCTTCGCGGCCGGTCGTCTCGCGGGCGGGTTCGAACAGCTCGGGCTGCGACGAATGGGCGAAGAGGTCTTGGGCCGTCAACAGCGCCGCCCGCTCTGCGGTCGTCAACGCCCGCCGGTCGACGGGTGACTGCATCACCCACAACACCGCCGCGACGCTGACGAAGAGCCCCAGCGGCACCGCGACCGCCAGCCACCGCTTCGTTCGTGCGCGGCTGGCGAGGGCCGCCTCGTTCACATCGCTCCGGCGCCGGGCATTTGGCCGACCCCGCGAATGAGCACTTCGCGGGGCTTCGCGCCGTCGGCAGCGCCGACCATGCCGTCGCGCTCCATGCGCTCAATCATGCGAGCCGCTCGGTTGTAGCCAATGCGCATTTTGCGTTGGAGCATCGAGATGCTGACGGTGCGCATTTCGCTGACGATGGCGACGGCCTGGTCGTACAGCTCGTCTGACAGCTCGTCTTCTTCGCCCCCGTCGCTCTCGCCTTCTTCGTCACGCGGCTTGAGAATGCTCTCGTCGAAGACCGGCTTGCCTTGGGCCTTGAGGTGGTCGACGACCTTTTTGATTTCGTGCTCTGACACGAAGCAGCCGTGCACCCGCTGCAAGTGCGCGCTCGTGGGCGGCATCATCAACATGTCGCCCATGCCCAACAAGGCCTCGGCGCCAATGGTGCCGAGAATCGTCATCGAGTCGGGCTTGCTGCGCAGCATGAAGCTGATGCGCGTGGGGAAGTTGGCTTTGATGACCCCGGTGACGACGTCGGTCGACGGGCGCTGGGTGGCGACCATCAGGTGCAAGCCGGCTGCGCGCGCCATTTGCGCCAACCGGGCGATCGACGTTTCGACTTCTTTCGACGCCACCATCATCAAGTCGGCCAACTCGTCGATGATCACGACGATGTACGGCAACTTCTTCAGCTCGTCTTTCGCCTCTTCGCTCGGCGCGGCTTCGGTCGCTGCTTCGGCCAGCGCGGCCGCTTCTTCGGGCGTCACGCTCGTCTCATCGACGCGAATTTCGGTCTCGTTGAGCGCGGCCGCCGCCAGGGCGTCGGGGTCGAGCGGCGGGGCCACCGGCTCGTCGGGCACCACTTCGGCCCGCGGGTCTTCAACCCCTTCGCTGGGGGCCGCCACGCCCAGCGCCAGTGCTCCGGGCACCGCAGCCGACGCCGCGTTGGCCGCGCTCGTTGCTTCGCCGCCGCCGTCGGCCGGGGTCTCGGCCACGTCGACAATGAGCATGCGGCGTTTCTTCTTGGGCTTCTCGTCGTTCGCCGGCACCGGCGCCGCCGCCGCCTCGGGTGGCACTTCGGCCGCCGTCGGCTGCGCAGGCGCGGGGGCCGCCGCGGGCGAGGCCGCCACGGGAGCCGCCACCTTCGAAGGAATGATCGGTTTGACGACCTGCGCTTCGACGACCGTGTCTTTCTTGGTGGCGCGCCGCTTGGCCAATTCTTGTTCGACGTACGCGTTGTAGCCGGTGATGTTTCGCACCCCGGCTTCAGACAAGAGCTTGTACCGGCGGGTCATTTCGTCGACCGCCCACTGCAGGGCAATGGCGGCCTTTCGGGGGTCGGTGACCACCGGCAACAGCAGGTGGGGTATGCCCTCGTAGACCGACAACTCCAGCATCTTCGGGTCGACCATGATGAAGCGAACTTCTTCAGGCGTCGACTTGAGCAGAATCGACATGATCATGGAGTTGACCGCGACCGACTTGCCTGACCCGGTCGTACCGGCCATGAGCAAGTGCGGAGCCTTGGCCAAGTCGAAGATGTACGGCATGCCCTCAATGTCTTTGCCGAGGCACATGGTGAGCTTCGACTGCGACTTCTGAAACGCGTCTTGCTCGGCGATTTCTTTCAAGAATACGGTTTCGCGCTCTTTGTTCGGCACTTCGATGCCGACCACGCCCTTGCCCGGTATCGGCGCGACGATGCGAACGCGCATCGCCTCCATCGCCATGGCCAAGTCGTCTGACAGCGCGGCGATGCGTGAAATTTTCACGCCCGCGGCCGGCTTGAATTCGTACATGGTGACGACGGGGCCGGGGCGAATTTCGACGACTTCGCCTTCGATGCCGAAGTCGCGCAGCTTGGCCGCCAACCGCTCGGCCGTGGCGAGGTACACGTCTTTGTCGATGGCGGCGCGCTCTTTGCGAGTGGCCTCGAGCAGGTCGACCGGGGGCACTTGAAAGTGGGTGCGGTCACCGGCGAATTCGAATTCGGTCTTCTTCTTCACGGCCGTCGGCTTCGGGGGCGCTTTCAGTTCGACGATCACCGGCATGCGCGCCAACGCCGTCGCTCCGACCCGGTCGCCGCCGGCGCGGCATTTGGGCGGCGCCCGCCGCCGCCGAGTCCATCAACGTGGGGGGGGGGAGGGTGATGGCTTGCCGCAACGACGCCGTCGAATTGGCTTGGGCCGCCGTCTCGCCCGTGGGCGCCAAGCTCGACTCGTAGGCGCTCGGCGGAGGCGCGGGCGGTTCGATGATGTTGGGCAGGCGCCGCTGGCCGGCGGCGGGCGGCGGCGCGCTCTCCAGGGCCCCCGGGGCGAGCGTCACCGCGTTCGCATTCGACACCGCGGGCGCCAGGCTCAGCGCCCACGCCGGGTCGCCGCCCGCGAACGCCAGCCCAGGGCCCTCGTCTTCGGCCGGGGCCGCGCGCGCTTCGCCCAACAACGACGGCGCCAAGGTGGCCGCGGCCGCCGCGCGGTTCGTCTTCTCGTTGAGTCGGGCCGTCTTGAGCGCTTCTTTCGCCAACCGAGCCGCTTCTCGCTCGACGAGCGCCTTTCCTTTCTCGGCGCGCAGGCGCTCTTTTTCGGCCAGGTCGGCCAGCTTCGAATTTTCTTTTTCTCGCTCGGCACGCTCGGTTTCGGCGGCCAAGAAGTCGGCTTCGGCGGCGGCGGCTTCTTGTTCGGCCAGTTCGGCCTCTTCGGCCTCGAGCGACGCCAAGAACGCCGCTTCTACTTCCCGCGCCTTTTCAGCGGCGATTTTGCGCGCTTCGAGCCGGGCCTGCTGCGCCTCGAGAAACTGCGCGAACCAGGTCTTCGCCTCTGCCCCGAGCACCTGCAGCTTGGCCCACAGCCAGCTGCACAGCTGCAAGAATGCGAACTCCGTGCCCACGATGAACGCGACCGCCGCA
>JBGAIY010000369.1:0-8034 GCA_044225205.1 Myxococcaceae bacterium
GAGCAAGTCGACCGCGCGCGACGCCGTTTCGGGCGACGGCGCGGCCAGCATGTCGTTGAGCACCCAGCCCTCGGGGTCTGACAGCGACGGGTCGACCCCGGCCACGCGCGACGACACCGCTTCGATGTACTTCGGGCGAATTCGCCACAGGAGCAGGCCGATGCCGCCACACAAAGCCACGACCAGCCCGAGCACCCCGTTCGCCCCCACCGCCCGCGCCAGGCCAATGAGCAACATGCCGGCGAGCCCCATGCCGCCTTTGCGCAAGAAACCGTCGATGGTGCGGCGCGTGCGGTCGCGCGACTCGTCGGGCAGCGGCGCGTACAGCAACTGAATGGCGACGGGCAACAGCGACCAGCTCGCGGCGCTCTCGAAAAGCTTCAAGACCCACGCGCTCCACACCGTGGGCACCCACCAGGCGGTGGCGCACAGGCCGGCCATGGTGGCGGGTATCAGCGTGAGGTAGGTCAAAATGCCGAGCCGCTTGAGCAACACTTCGGCGGCGACGAACTGAAAGAGCACGCAGAACACGCCGGTCCACAATTGATGTGAAGCGAAGAAGTCGGCCATTTGCGACTCGGCCAGCGTCGACACCGCGCGTTCTCGAAAGACGAAGTCGGTCAACTGGGTGATCATCGAAAAGCCCAGCACGACCCCGGCGATCATGCGGGCGTACGGCAAGTCGACCACTTCTCGCCACGAGGCCGGAGCCTGCGGCGGCACCCGCGAATGCGGCGGCGCTTCTTCTTGGGGCTGAAACCGAAACACCAGCGCGGCGCCGAGCAGCAGCACTCCGCCCGCCAATACCAATGAAATGGCCCCGAATTGACGGGCCAAGAACTGCGCCGCCAACCCACCGAGAATGGCGCCGCCCATGCCAAACCCGTTGATGGCGGTGAACGCCCGGCGCGCCTCGCGGGCGTCGAACGCGTCACTCGCCTTGCTCCAGAACGCGAGCGAGAGCTGGGTCGCGAACGCTTCGGCGAAAAGATACGACAGCAACGAGACGTACGGCACGTTGAGCCACACCCCCAGACCCAACGCGAACGCCGTCGCCGCGCCCACGGCGGCGAGCCGGCCGGGCGGCGTGCGCGCCGAAGGGCGAATGGCCGTCAGCACCGCGAAGCCGCCGGTCGTAATGGCCGCGGCCAAGTACAACCACGGCAAAATGTCTGAATGAAAGCGCGAGAGCACGAGCGCGTTGGTGCCGGGCTTCAGCATCGCCACCGCGGCGATGAGGCACGTTTGAAACGCGGCGAGCGGCCACACGCGCGCGGCCCACGTTCGAGGCGTGGTCATGCGTCAGTCGGCAGTGAACGACAGCTCGGCCTTGCCCAAGGGCGACGCCGCTCGCAAAGTCATGACCTCTTGGCGCTGCAACGCCACTTTGGGAAAACGAACGCGGTACCCCACCCAAAAGCTCTCGAGGTACGAATACGACGAACGCAGTTCGACGTTCGTTCGGCCCATGCGCTCAATGGCGAGCGGCTTCAAGTCTTCGCCGTTCACCAACAGCCGCAACCGCCACATCGAATCGGGGCGGTCGAAGTCGTCGAAACGAGACTCGTTGACGTGCACCGCCAAGAAAAACTCGGTGGCGTCGGCCAAGCGGTTCGCCTCGGCGCTCTGGGCGTCGGCCAACTCGGTCGTCGAATACGACTTGAAGACGCCCTGCCGGTCGACCCGCGCGGTCGCGAACGTCGCCGACTGCCAGGTCGCATAGAAGAACACCTTGGTGTCGAGGTCGTCGTACACGCCCTGGTGGGCCGTGTAGCGCTCGAGCGTCTGCTGGTACTTCGCCTCGGCCGACGCGTCAGGCACCGCGGGGGCCGGGTCTCCGGGCACGTGCGGCACCCGGCCCGTGGCACAGGCGGCGAACAGCACGAAAGCGGCGCCGACCACGGTTCGCCTCACGGAGGAAAGTCTCCTCGGGTGAAGAGCGAATGCACCTGCACGCCCAACGCGGTGATCGCGTCTTTGCCGCCTTCTTGGCGGTCGACCAGGGCGAACGCGGCGACGGGTATCAACCCCTCGGCCCGGGCCCGCTCAATGGCTTTGATGGTCGAAGCCCCCGACGTCACCACGTCTTCGACGATGGCGACCTGCACACCCACCGCGAGCGAGGTGAGCCCTTCGACCCATTGGCCGGTGCCGTGCCCCTTGGCTTCTTTTCGAATCAAAAAAGCGTTGAGCGGGTGCCCCGCGAGGTGGCTCACCAGGCTCACCGCCGAAGCGAGCGGGTCGGCGCCCATGGTGAGGCCGCCAATGCCCTCGGCGTGGGGCGCTTTCGCCCGAATGTCGGCATACAACAGCCGGCCGACCAGCCAGTGGCCCTCCGCGGTCAAGACGGTCTTCTTGCAGTCGACGTAGAAGTCAGACTCGCGGCCCGACGAGAGCACGAACTTTTTCTTCGCGTACGAGCGTTCGATGAGCAGCGACAAGAGCCGTTGGCGGTCGGTCGCGAGCGCCTCCCCAGACCAGTCGAGCGTCACTTCTTGCCCTCCAAAAACACAACCAGGTCGGCCGAGTAGCGCAACTGAGTGAGCAGGGCTTCGCGGCGCTCGTCGTCGAGGTCTTCGAACACGTCGGCCAGCAACGACAGGTCTTGGTTGCACTGGCCCAGCCGCACCGTGACGTCGCCCGCCAGTTCGTCGGCGTCGACCTCTTCGTCGACACTCTCGGGCCCGAGCGCCGACTCGGTCGCCAGCGCCTTGTCGAGCATGTCGCGCGCCGCCGCCGTCAACCGGCCTTCGCTCTCGAGCTTTTCACGAGCCTGCGCCAGCGATTCGGGTTCGACCGAACGCGAATGAATGGCCGCGGCGAGCGCCATCAACATGGCGTCGGCGTCGGTCAGGTCGGTGTGCAACCGCGCCACGACCTTGTCGCGCTGCAGAAAACGCAAGGCGGCGACCCGCCGAAACCCCGAAATCACCTGAAAGCGGTCTGGCGGCTGCAACCGCACATCAATGGGAAAGAGCTGACCCAGCCGGGCAATGTCGGTCGCCAGGGCCGAAACGTCTTCGACCGACGCTTTCGAGCGAATGAGAAAGGTGTCGTCGTCGTCGACGCGGTCGAGCGCAATGTGCGCGGGCGCGGTGAAGTGGTTGTGCACCACCGTCTCGTCAGAACGAATTTCTTCGTGAACGTCTTCGGGCTCGGGCGCCTCGTCGTCGCCCGCGGCCGCCTCGACTTGGGGCTCAGCCGAGGGGGCCTGCCCTTGGCTCATTTCGACTTCGCTGTCGGTCTCAGGTTCGCTCACAGAAGCCTCACCCTCGCCTTCGAGTGCCTGCGCGGCTTGAGCCTCACCCTGGCCCGAAGCAGACGAATCGCTCGAAGACGGCACCGGGAGGGCCGTCGGGTCTGCCAGCGGGTCGCTCCCGGGGTCGCCACCGGGAGCTGAAGGGTTCGGAGCGTCAGACATCGTCACTTCTTCTTTTTGATCAGCACTTTCTTCTTACCAGCCTCGGCGACGGCCATGGGCTGGGGAGGGGGCGGCGGCGCGGGCTTCGCGGTCGCCTCGGCTCGGTCTTTGGAGTCGACTTTGGCCGGCATCGGTGGCGGCTGCGGCTTGCCACCGCCGAGCTTGGTCGGTACGGCCGGCTTCGCGGGCACGGTCGGCTTGCTGACCGCGACCGGCCGGGGCGGCTGAACGGCCGGGCGAACGGTCGGCCGCACGAGCGGGCGCTGGGTCGTGGGTCGCTCGGTGGCGGCGCGCGGCTCGGCGTTGCCCATGTCGACGCGGCCGCGAAAGCTGGCGCCGTCGACGATGATCACGCGCGGCGAACGAATGTCGCCGACCATGCGACCTTCTTTGGTCAGTTCAACCGACTCGGTCGCGGTGATGTTGCCGACCACGACGCCCGAAACGATGGCGTTTCGCACCGCGACGTTCGCTTTGACGATGCCCGAGGGCTCGACGATCAACGTCTTGGTGAGTGACAGTTCACCTTCGACGCGGCCGCGTACGGTGAGGTCTTCATCACCGGTCAACTTGCCGCTGATGAGAATCGAAGGCCCGATCACGGTGCTGTCAGTCGTCGCACCGAATTCTCTGGTAGCGGCCATGGGTTCATCGCTCCTTCACGTCCATGTCGACGTTGCCTTTGAAGCTGGCTCCGTCGGCAATGAGAATGCGCGGAGCGCGCACGTCGCCCACCACGCGGCAGTCGGCTTTGAGTTCGACCTTGTCGGTGGCGGCAATGTTGCCCGTGACCCGGCCGGCGATGTCGACGTTTTGAACTTCGATGTCGGCTTCGACCACGCCCGAGGCTTCGACGAAGAGGCTCTCCTTCAGAGAGATCTTGCCCTTCACCGTGCCCTGAATGACGAGGTCTTCGTCACCTGAAATTTCTCCGTCGATGACGATGCTCGAACCGATGATCGTGTTCGCCATGATGCTGTTTTCCTTTCAAAACCAAAAACTCGAAGCTCAAAAATGAAATGAGGGCAAAACGGCTCAAATGTCGTCGGGCAACTTCACGTCCATCTCAATCGAGCCGTTGAAGACGGCGCCGTCTTCAATGACCACCCGAGCGGCCTTGATGTCGCCGTTCACCTTGGCCGATTGGTTGATCGACACCTTGGTGCCCGCGTCGATGTTGCCGCTCGCCGTGCCGTTGATGGTGAGCTCGTCGGCCCGAATGTCGGCCTCGACGATGCCCGACCCTTCGATGGTGAGCTGATTTTTCAGGTTCACCTGGCCCTCGACTCGCCCTTCGACCACGAGGTCTCCGGCGCCAGTGAGGCTCCCGCGAATGGTGATGCCTTTGCCAATGATGTTGATCTGGTCACTCGTCGCCATATGCGTGCGAATTCCCTCTGGTTTTTGACTGCGTGACGCGTTGCGTGTCGGGCCTGAAGCGGCAGGCACCGTACGTCAGCAACGACCTGAAATCCATTCAACAATGTCGGTGATGACCTGCTCCTTGCCGATCTCCGCCCAAATTTCATGGCGAAAGCCGGGGTACTCTTTCCACCCTTTGTCGGTTGAGGCGACGGTGTCGTAAAAGGCTTTCGCCGCCGGCATCGACGCAATGGGGTCGGCGCCCCCGGCCAGGTACTGCACCGGCACCACGACGTCGCCCCCTCGACCCGCCAGCTGCCCCTGCGCCGCTTGGGTCTCGAAGAACCACCGCGGGGTGAGCACATGTAAGTAGAGCGGGTCGGCCGCTGAAGACTTTTGCCACGCCTCGTCGCGCGAGAGCTGTTCGACCTTGAGCTCATTGCTCAGGTGCAGAGCCGGCAAAATGCCTTTGATGAGTTTTGCTCCGAAGAGCTTGAGCGGGGGCGCCTCGAGGGCGAGCTTGTAAAATGGAGCGCTGAGCACCATGCCCTTGAGGCCGGCGGGCCGACGAAAGGCGAAGTGGGTCGCCATGAGCGCGCCGTGGCTGTGGGCGAACAGAAAGGTGGGCTTGCCCGAGGCGGCCTGCTGCACCCGCTCCCAGAAAACGTCGAGGTCGGCGAGGTAGTCGGGCCAATGGGTGACGTCGGCTCGGCGGCCGTCGGCTTTGCCGTGACCGCGGTAGTCGAGCGCCAACGTGCCGAGCCCCTGGGTGGCGAGGGCCTGCATCACGTGGGCGTAGCGGCCCGAGTGGTCACCGTAGCCATGCACCAGGCCCACCACGGCCTTGGGCGCGTCGGGCAACAGCGAGCGCCAAAACAACTTGGTGTTGTCTTTGCTGGTGAAAAAGCCTTCGTCTGAGCGCGCCATGAAGGTCGCAGACCATAGCCCACGGTTCGCGAGAGTGATCGGCGATTTGTGCGGGCGTCACGCCCCGGCGGCCAAAGTCAGTCAGACGTCAACGCTTTGAGCTTGCGTTCGAGGTCGGCCCGCTGAGAGCGCCGGTCGACCGAGTCGGGGCTCTCGAGCACGAGCTGCAGGGCGTGCTTGAAGGCCTCGGCGGCTTTGGCGCGCTTCGAGGTTTTGGCGGCGGCGTCGCCCAGGTGCTCGAGCAACGTGGCCTCGTCGGGCGCTTCGGCGACCGCGCGTTCCAAATAGTCGACGGCTTTGTCGAATTCGCCCCGTTTGTAGAGCACCCACCCCATGGAGTCGAGGTACGCGGCCGAGTCGGGCCGGGTGTCGAGCGCCTTCTTCACCAGCTTTTCGGCCTCGTCGAGGTCGCCCCCGTGGTCGGCCAAGGTGTACCCAATGAAGTTCATGGCGGCGGCGTTGCCCGGGTTCGCTTCGAGCACGCTGCGCATTTTTTCGACGCTCTTTTGCCACGCGCCCAGCCGCTCGAGGGCCGTCGCCAGCGCGAAGAGCAGGGCCTCGTCACGCGGTTGGCGCGCAATGGCCGACGTGAAGAGCGAGACCGCCTCGGCGTTGCGGTTCTGCCGGTCGTAGAAGCCACCAATGGCCTCGAGCAGGTCGACGGTGGGCTTCGTCGAAAACGCCTTGAGCAAGCGGGTCTCGGCTTCTTTGACCTGCAGGCCCCGCTCGAGCGCCCGCGCCCAGGCGGCGTCGAGCCCCGCCAGGTCGGGCTTCTCGTCTGAAATCTTCTGAAACAGCTCGAGCGCCGCCTTGTGCTGCCCGAGCGACGACAAGCACATGGCCCGGTGCATTTTCGCCTCGAAGCTCAATTCACCCAATTCGCGCGGCACGGCGTCGAACGCGTCGGCCGCTTTCTGCCAGGCATGCCGTTTTTCGTGCACGAGGCCCGCGTAGAAGTGCAGCCGCGGCTCTTCGATGTTCTTTCGCGCCGAGTCGAGCACGTCGGCGGCGGCGCCGTATTGGTGCACGGCGAGGTACGAAAAGGCGACCTTCACGACCTGTTCGGGGTCGCGCGAGAGCGAGAGCAACAAGTCGAAGTACGCGCGCGCGTCGACCCCGTTGTCGACCCTGAGCGCCAGCCGGCCGGCCGAGAGCAGCACTTCGCCGTTTTCGGGGTCGCGCTCGAGCGCGCGCCCGTAGGCTTCGCTCGCTTTGACCCAGCGGTTGGTCGTCTCGTAAATGTGCGCGAGCGTTACCCACGCTTCGACGTCGCCGGGGTCGCGGTCGACGGCGCGGCTCAGCAGTTTTTCGGCGCGCGCGGCGTCTCCGCGCTCGGCCAGCGCGAGGCCCAGCCGGCGGTACCCAATGGGCTCTCCCGGCACGGCGAGCCCCAGGTCTTCGACGACTTTCACCGCGTCGTCGACTTTGCCTTGGTCGAGGCAGAGCTGGGTGAGTACCAAGTAGGCGTCGGCGTCGGTCGGTCGCAGGCGAATGGCCTTGCTCAAGTGGGCGCGAGCACGCGTCGTCTTCTGCGACTCGTAGAGCACCCGCCCCATCATCAACTGGGCGGGGGCATAGTCGGGAGTCTGGTCGATGACGCGCTTGAGCTGGGCCTCGGCTTTTTCGAGGTCGCTCATGCGGGCGTATTGTTCGGCAAGCTCGGTCATCAAGAACGGGCTGCTGTCGTCAGACGCGAGCGCGAGCCGCAGTTCGTCGAGCGCGACGCGGTGCTCGCCTTCGTGGTGGGCGAGCCGGGCGCGAAGAAAGTGCGCATACGAAGCCGCGCTGGGAAACGGGGTCTCTGATTCGTCGCCCGCGCTCATGGCTTCTTTCATGGCCTGGAGGTCGACCGTGGGTCGCCGGGGCGTGGCGGCGAGGGGCGCCCCTGCGGTGGCGAACATGAACAGCGTGACGAACCGAACCGAGAGAACCCATTTCATTGCGGTGACTTTCGCTACGACAACAACTGTTCCAACACGTGTTCGGCCGAGTCTGAATCGTCGCGCACGTCGACCAAGCGGGAGCGGTACGCGACGCCATGATCTTGCAGCAAGGCGCACAGCCGAGCGATCAGCGGGCGAGCAGCCTCGGCGGGGGTCTCGGGCAAAATGGCCGTCAGCACACCGTGGCCCAAGTGGCCGACCACGTCGGGGGCGCGCAGTTCGTAGCGCACCACCCCGGCGAGCGCGCGCACCCGGTCTCCGGGAGGCATGGTCGGCTTGAGCACGACCAACGTTAACGGGCGGCCGTACCGCACGCTGCGCGACATTTCTTGTTCGAGCCGGTTGACGATGCCGACTTGGTCGAACAGCCCGGTTTCACGG
>JBGAIY010000370.1:0-7941 GCA_044225205.1 Myxococcaceae bacterium
CTCGGCTTGGTGCACCGCGACGTCACGCCGCACAACATGCTGCTCTCGCGCAAGGGCGTGGTGAAGCTCATCGACTTTGGGGTGGCGCGGGCCGAGCAACGGCTGCTGCGCACGAGCCCCGGCATGATCAAAGGCAAGCTCGCGTACATGTCGCTCGAGCAGGCCGAGGGCAAGCCCATTGACGGCCGCTGCGACATTTTCGCGCTCGGCGTCTGCCTGTGGGAACTGTTGACGGGCCGTCGCCTCTTTCGAGCCGACACCGAAGCCCAGACGCTGCAACGCGTGTTCGCCTGTCGGGTTTCGCCGCCGTCGCTGTACCGCAGCGACATCCCTCCCGAGGTCGACGCTTTGGTGCTCAAAGCCGTCTCTCGTTCAGCCGAGAACCGGTTCGCGCGCGCCGGGCTCATGGCCGAGGCCATTGAAACGGTCATCGAGCGGTACGGGTTGCACGGAGGCGCGAAAGCCGCGGCGGCGCTGGTGAAGCAGCTCTTTCCCGAAGCGGGCAAGGTCGAGGGGCTGGCCCCTGACGAAGAGCCGACCGCGCAGCTGTCGTCGGAGTCGTCTTCGAGCGAGGGCACGAGAGCGGAGCGGCCGAAAGCGCGGGCGCGCGAGCAGGCCGACGCGTTCGAGCGGGCGGCTCGTGAAGCAGCGTACGCCACGGCCGAGGCCGAAGAGCCGTTGTCGACCGAACAGCGCATGCCGGGCTCGCTGCCCGACGACGAGCACGCGCTCATCGGCCGGGCGGCCGAGCTGGCCGATCTCCACCAACTGTTGGGGGCCGGAGACCGGCTCGTGACGCTCATTGGCCCCGGGGGCGTGGGCAAGTCGCGGTTGGCGCGCGAAGTGGCGCGTCAGCAAGCCAGTCGGCTCCACGGGCACGTGTGGCTCGCCGACCTGTCGAGTGCGCGCACGCTCGAAAGCGCGTGCCTCGCCATTGCCGACGCGTTGGGCGTGGCGTTGCCGGCGAGCGGCGCGCCGGGCGACGCGGTGGGCGCGCTGTTGGCGGCACGCCGTGACGGGCTGTTGGTGGTCGACAACGCCGAGGTGTTGGTCGGCGAGCTGGGCCGCGCTTTGACCGACTGGCTGCGCGTGTCGAAAGGCACGGCGTTCTTGGTGTGCTCGCAAGTGGCGCTCGGGGTGAGCGACGAAAAGACGTACGAGCTCATGCCGTTGCCGGTCGAATCGCACGGCGAGGTCGACAGCGACGCGATGTTGCTCTTTCTCGAGCGGGCGCGCGCGCAAAACCCGCGGTTCAAGAGCGGCCGCCGGGCCAAGGCGTTGATTCAGCAGCTCGTGCGCAAGCTCGAAGGCATACCCCTGGCCATCGAGCTGGCCGCCTCGCAAATGGGGTTGGAGTCGATCGCCGCGGCGAAGCGCGAGTTGAGCGACCACGGAGAGGCCAGCACGTCGACCACCATGCCGTTGACGGCGGTGACCGCCGGCGCTTCGAGCGTCACCTCGAGCCCCTTTCAGGCGATGGACTCGGCCTTCGAGACGACCTGGGCCCGGCTGACCGACGAAGAGCGGGCGGCGCTCGCGCAGTGCACCGCGTTCGTCTCGGGCTTCACCATCGACGCGGCGGTCGCGGTGGTGCAGTGGCCCCGGTCGACCGACACGCCTCACGCCGAGCGCGTGCTCACCGTGCTGGCCAGGCTGAGGGCGAAGTCGTTGTTGCGGGTCACCTTTGCGCAAGGCGAGCAGCCCCGGTACGGCATGTACGAGTCGATTCGCGGCCGCGTGGCCGGCCGGTTGGCCGCCGACGAGGTGGCCGCGCGCGGGAGGCACGCGCAGTTCTTTCTCGACCTGGGAGAGCTTTTGGGGCCCGCCGCCGAGCGCGGCGCCTCGGTGCTCGACGCTTTGGGTGTCGAACGCGAAAACCTCATGCGTGCGTTCGACTGGTGGCTCTCCGAACCCCAAGGCGGCGTGCACAAGGCCCTGCGGGTGTTGCTCGCGCTCGACGCGGTGTTCATGGTGCGAGGCCCCTACGGCGCCCACTTGTCGATGCTCGACGCCGTGCTGCGCCAACTCGAGACCCCCGCGCAGCGGGCGTTGGCGCTCGAGGCGCGCGCCCGCATTCTGTTGGCGCGGGGGCGGCTCGAAGAAGCCGCGAGTGACTTGCAGGCCGTGCTCGCCGAGCCGCTCGACGCCCGGGCCGAAGGGCGCGCGCTCGCGTACCTCGGGTCGGTGCGCAAGCAGGCCGGTGAGCTGCCCACCGCGAAAGCCTTGTACGAGCGTTCGCTCGAATTGCTGCGGGCCGCGAACGACACCCGCATGTGCGGCCGGGTCTTGGCAAACATGTCGGTGTTGGCCGAAGAACAAGGCGACCCCGAAGCCGAATCGCTGTCTCGGCAAGCGCTCGAACTGCACCGCCAAGCCGGCGACCGCCGCTTCGAAGGGGTGACGCTGACGAATTTGGCCGTCATTCAACAAATTCGCGGAGACTGGGCCGCCGCCGAAGACAGCTGCTCGAAAGCCATTGCCGTGCACCGAGAGGTCGGCAACCGCCGCAGCGAAGGCATTGTCGTGACGAACCTCGCCGACCTCGAGCGAGACCGGGGCGCCAATGACTTGGCCATCGTGCTGTACCGGCGCGCGCTCGTCATTCACCGCGAGGTGGGCAACCGGCGCTTCGAAGCCTTTTGCATGCTGAACCACGCGCTGTTGATGCTCGAAGCTCGAGACTTCGACGCCGGCCGGGCCCGGCTCGACGAGGCGCTCGGCCTGTTTCGGTTGGTCGGCGACAAGCGCCATTCGGCCCTCGCGTTGGGCGCCCGCGGGGCCCTCCGTGCGCTCCACCGCGACGACCAAGCCATTGAAGACTTCAAGGCCGCTCGGCACCTGTTGACGAATTCAGACCCCGGCTTTCTGGCGGCGGTCGACGTGTACCAAGCGCAGGTGCAGTTCGCCGAAGCCGAGCGGCTCGAAGCACTCGGGCAAGCCGACGACGCCGTGGCGTGGCGCGAGTCGGCCGCCGCTCGAATCGACGCCGCGGTGCGAAGTGACGGTGGCCGGTCTCTCGCCGAGCGCTTCGAGCACGTGCGCCTGGCACTGCGGGTGTTGCGTGCCTGGCTGGGCCCGGCGACGGCCCGCGCTTGAGTCGGCCGCCAGTGCGAGTCGCCGCTTGACGCGAGCCAGCGACTCGAGGCCTGCGCGCCAAAGTGTGGTATGGTGGCCGACATCGCCGCAATGACTACGCTCGTCGAGGCTTTTCGGGCCGGCCGAAAAGCCAACCCCAAGACCGAATCGGTCACCGAAGCCGCCCTCGCGGAGGTGGTGGCGCAGGGCGTGCTCGCCTGGCCGGCCTTCGCCGTCGATCGCGTTCAATTTGCCGAGTACTTGGGAGCGCGGTTTGCGTTCGACGAACTGAAGACCGCACCGGTGGGTGACTTGTACCTGGCGTTTGCCTGCTTGGCGCACGAGCCCCGGGCGATCGTCGAGCTCGACGTGCGCTTGCGACGTGAATGCGAGCGGCTCGAGGCGCGGCACCGGGGCAATGTGAATTCGACCGACTTGGTGCTCGAGCTGCACAGCCGCCTGTTGCTGGGTGACAAACCGCGGCTCGGCGAATACCAAGGCCGCGGGTCGTTGGGGGGCTGGCTCGCGGCGACCGCCGTGCGCGCCGCGCTCAACCTCAAACGCGAAGGCGACCGCCGCAAGAAACGCGAAGAAGCCGTTCACAACACGGTTTCGAAAGTACACGACCCCGAACTGGAGTTGTTGCGGGCCAAGTCGCGCGACGTGTTCAACGAAGTCTTTCGCGAAGTGTTGACCTCGCTCGACGCGAAAGAGCGCGCACTGCTGCGGTTGCACGTCGTCGAAGGCATGGGCATTGACCGAATTGCCCGCGTTCAGAACGTTGGGCGGAGCACCGCCGCTCGGTGGCTCGCGAGCATTCGCGGCAAGTTGCTCGAACAGACGCGGCGGCTGTTGGGCGCGCGGCTGTCGATTGGGTCGACCACGCTCGACGAATTGTTGCCGGTGTTGACCTCCGACCTCGACGTGAGCATTCGCAAAGTGCTGAGCCAGCAAATTTGAGCAGGTCTCGGCTCACTGGGTGCCGGTCGGAGACGGGGCCGCGGGCTTGGCGCCTCGCGTGGGTCGACGACTCGAACGACACGACGTTCGAATTTTGGCGAGAGAGGCGAGGCACGGTGTCGAGCCGCCAGAGTTGAGCAGGCCTCGCTTCACCGGGGCACGCGACGGGGGTCGGGCGCTTCGCGTGGGTCGACTGCTCCAGCGAAGCGGCGTTCGAATTTGGCGCGCGAGGCGAGGCACCGTGTTGAGCGAACAGATGGAGGCGGGCCGCTTCACCGAGTTCCGGTCGGAGACGGGGCCTGGAGGTGCGCGGCGAGATGCTCGAGCGCCGCCTGGCAAGCCACGGTGGCCTGGCGCTTCGCGTGGGTCGACAACTCGAACGAGACGACGTTCGAATCTTGTCGAGCGAGGCGAGGCACCGTGTTGCGCGAACAGATTGAGCGGGCCGCTTCACCGAGTTCCGGTCGGAACCGGGCCTCGAGGTGTGCGGCGATCTGCTCGAGCGGGCAAGCGACGGGGCCGAACGCTTCGCGTGGGTCGACTGCTCGAGTGAAGCGACGTTCGAATTTGGCGAGCGAGGCGGCGAGGTACCGTGTTGAGCGAACAGATTGAGGCGGTTCAGGTCGGAGACGGGGCCTGGAGGCGCGCGGCGAGGTGCGCGAGCGCCGCCGGACAAGCGACGGTGGCTGGGCGCTTCGCGTGGGTCGGCTGATCCAACGAGGCGACGTTCGAATTTGGCGAGCGAGGCGAGGCGCAGTGTTGAGCCAACAGATTGAGGAGCCGCTTCACCGCGTTCCGGTCGAAGACGGGGCCTGGAGGTGCGCGGCGAGCTGCTCGAGCGCCGCCTGGCAAGCCACGGTGGCCTGGCGCTTCGCGTGGGTCGACAGCTCGAACGAGACGACGTTCGAATTTTGGCGAGAGAGGCGAAGAACTTGGGCGTTGAGGTCGACGAGTTCGGCCCAGGCCCGGTCAGCGACTTCGAGTTCGGGCGCTGGTTTTCGGGCCTCGCGCTGTCGTTCTTTGGCGAGCCCCGCGGTGACCAGGCTTTCGAGCTCGTGCATTCGGGCCTCGAGCTGGGTCATGACCGCGTCTTCTGACGCCGCAATGTGTGGCGCTTCGAGCGAATGCAGGCGCAGGGCGGCGACCGCGGCGGCGTCGAGGTCGCGAATGGCTCGGGCGTCGGTGGTTTTCGCGGCCAGCGCGGTGAGCGCATCGACCAACCGGTCGGTCGCGGCGGCGGCGCCTTGGGC
Organism: Myxococcaceae bacterium; assembly: GCA_044225205.1. Classification (GTDB taxonomy): domain Bacteria; phylum Myxococcota; class Myxococcia; order Myxococcales; family Myxococcaceae; genus JAEUJT01. The sequence continues at coordinate 5,286 of JBGAIY010000370.1, forward strand.
CGACAGCCGGGCCGCCTTGAGGTTGGTATTCGCTACCGCCAGCGGCAAGATCTGGGCGTCGAGGGCGGCGACCTTCGACCAGGTGGCGTCGAACGCGGTCAGCTTTTCGAGGGCGACCGTCTCGGTGAGCGTCAGGCGAAGTTCGGTACGCCAGTGTTCGACGTCAGCCGCCGCCTTGCGCGATTCGGCCGCGAAGGCTTCAGATTCTTCATCGGTGGTCGCCAGCACCGCGCTCTTTTCGGCGTCGACCGACTTGGCGAAAGCCCCTTGGAGCGCCGTGACCGCGACTCGAGCCCGTTGCTCGGCGACCAGCGCTGGCGGGGCCTGGCAGGCCACGAGGCACGATGCCAACACCGCCGCGCACCAGCATGAACAAGAAGGCGACATGGGCCGAGGAGAAGCATCGGTCGTACCAGTTCGCCGCCCACCCAAGTGCCCAGAACCGTGGCTGTGGTTCGTGGCCGACCCTGCAGGTTGCGAGGCGCGCCTTGCAGAACGCCAGCCCCGTCGCGGTGGCCGGCCGGCGGCCAAGGTGCTACCGAATGGGCGCGGTGCGGCCATGACGACTCCTTCTTCACCCAGCCCCTTGAACGTTCTCGTGGTCGACGACGAGAAAAACATTCGCGCGACCTTGGCCATGTGCCTCGAGACGTTTGGCGAAAAGGTGGTGCAGGCCGACGGTGTCGAAGCGGCGAGGGCCGCGGTGGGGGCCCGCGCGTTCGACTTGGCGTTCGTCGATTTGCGGTTGGGGCAAAGCAGCGGGCTCGACCTGATACCGCAGCTGCTGGCCCAGCAGCCCACGCTCGACATCGTCGTCATTACCGCGTTTGGCACCATCGACACGGCGGTTGACGCCATTCGCCGGGGCGCGCGCGACTACCTGTCGAAGCCTTTCACGCCGGCCCAAATTCGCCATGTGGTCGACCGGGTTCGCGCCCGCCACCGCACCGAGCGGCGGTTGACCGACCTCGAAGCTCGGCTCTCGGAGCTGACCGTTGAAGCCGACCTGAAGACCGGTTCTCCGAAAATGCAGCAGACGCTCGAACTGTTGAGTCGGGCCGCGACCGCCGACGCGCCGGTGCTCTTTCGCGGTGAAAATGGCACGGGCAAGGGCGTACTCGCTCGGGCCCTGCACGCCATGAGCGCACGGCACGACCAACCGTTCGTCACCATCAACTGCCCGACGCTTTCAGAAGACTTGCTGACGTCAGAACTGTTTGGCCACGCCAAGGGCTCGTTCACCGGGGCCATGCGCGACCAAGCCGGTCGGGTTGAAATGGCCGAGGGCGGCAGCCTGTTTCTCGACGAAATTGCCGAACTGTCACCGGGCCTGCAGTCGAAGCTGCTTCGGTTCGTGCAAGAAAAGCAGTTCGAGCGGCTGGGTGAAAACCGAACCCGACAGGCGAACGTGCGGGTCATCGCCGCGACGAACCGCAACCTCGAAGAAGACGTCGCGTCGGGGCGGTTTCGCAAAGACTTGTTGTACCGGCTGAACGTCATGCAGCTCAACATTCCTCCGCTGCGCGAACGGCCCGAAGACATTTTGCCGCTGGCGCGGGGCTTTTTGGCGTTCTTCGCAAAGACGAGCCGCAAGGCCCCCGCGGAGTTGTCGCCCGCGGCCGAGAAGGCGCTGCTCGCGCACGCGTGGCCGGGCAACGTGCGCGAGCTGCGCAACGCCATTGAACGGGCGATCATTGTCTGGCCGGCGAGCGTGCTCGAACCGGCGGCGTTTGCCTTGACGGCCGACGAGCCCGCGAGCGGTGGCGTCGTACCGCAAGCGGGGCAGAACATCACGGTCGACGCGCTCGAACGCGAGCACATTCAGCGGGTGATCGCCCGAACCAAGACGGTCGAAGAAGCCGCGCACATTCTGGGGCTCGACGTGTCGACGCTGTATCGCAAACGAAAGAAGTACGAAGAGGGCTGACGGCCGGTTGGCCAAGTCACGCGCTGGGGGCAGCGGCCTTGGCTTTGGGCGTGGGCAGGGTGAACCAAAACGTGCTGCCCCGGCCTTCTTCGCTCGACAACCCGATGTCGCCACCGTGGGCGCGAACGAGTTCTTTCGCGATGTAGAGCCCGAGCCCCGCGGCGCCCGACGCCGAGCCTGGCACTTGGTAGAACTTGTCGAACACGCGGCCCTGAAATTCTTTGGGTATGCCCGGGCCCGTGTCGGCCACTTCGAAGCGCACGAGCCCGTCGACCGGTCGCACCCTCAGGTCGACGCTGCCGCCTGGGGGGGTGTGCTGAATCGCATTGGCGATGAGGTTGTTGAAGACGAGCGAGAGCCGTTCGGGGTCGACCTCGACTTCGAGGCCTTGCGGCGCCGGCTCGGCGCGCAGGTCGAGGCCGTGCTCTTTCGCGTCTTCGCGTTGGGTGGCCATGATCGAGCCGATGAGGTCTTCGACCAACACGGGCCGGGTGTGCAGGCCCGCGTTGCCCGACTGAATTCGAGCGACGTTGAGCAGGTCGTCGACCATCGACTGCAGGCGCTCGGTGTCTTCTCGGGCCGCGTACAGCAGGTCGGCTTGCTTGGCGGTCATGGGGCCGGCCACGCCGTCGATGCAGAGGTGCACCGCCATGCGCAGCGACGTGAGCGGCGTGCGAAACTCGTGGGCCACGGTCGCGACCAAGTCGTTTTTGAGCTCGTCGAAGAGCC
>JBGAIY010000371.1:0-8292 GCA_044225205.1 Myxococcaceae bacterium
ATTCGACTGCGGCGAAGCGTGGTTCGCGGCCGCGGTGAAGAAGCATTCGGCCGACGAGGCCCGCCACGCCTCGCTGCTCGACGAACAAGTCGTGAAACTCGGCGTCACCCGCGCACCGCCGCCGGCCGAATTGAACATGGTTCGCGCGCTCGACGACGCGCTCGACGGAGTCATGTCGAAGACACCGACGACGGCCGAAGACGTGATGCGGGCGTACTTGGTGCTGCAGGTCATTGAAGAGCGGGCGGTGAGTCAAATGCCGCTGTTCGTCGAGACGTTTCGTGAAGACGACCCTGACTGCGCCCAAGTGTTCACCACCTTGCTCGTCGACGAGCGCCGCCACCTGCGCTGGTGCCACGCCATCGCCCGTCGCTTCGCGCCTTCGGTGGAGGTGCACGACGAAACCCTCACCCGCTTTCGCACCGTCGAAGCCCTCGTGTTCGCGCGCGGCACCATGACCAACTTGAGATACGTGCTCGACACTGGCCTGCTCGCCGGCCCCTGGCACGTTCGACTCGCCTGGCGCGCACTGGCTGGCCTCTCGTCGCTCATTACCGTGCCACGAGGCACGGGGTTCACCGATCTGGCAAGTTGGTCGACCGGGCCCACCGGCTCCAAAGAAAACGCCGTCGCCCATTGAAGAGCGACGGCGTCGGCACCATCAGGCGCTGAAGTTGGTACTTACGGGCACTTGCCGGCGAGCCAGGTGCTGCCGTCGGTGGTGTGCACGGTGGCTTGCACGAACACGTTCCAGAACCCCAGCTGCGTGCCGCCGGCGCAGGCGTACATGAGCCACGAGCCGCAGCGCACCGCTTTGCCCGAGGCGACGAGGTTGTAGGTGGTGTCGGTCGTCTGTTGGCACGAGCCGGGGCCCGCGTCGCTTTGGCCGGCGTCAACGGGGCCGGCGTCGGGCTTGCCCGCGTCGACCGGGCCGGCGTCGGGTTGACCCGCATCGGGCTTGCCGGCGTCGGGTTGGCCCGCGTCGGGCTTGCCGGCGTCAGGTTGACCCGCGTCGGGCTTGCCCGCGTCGACCGGGCCGGCGTCGGGTTGGCCCGCGTCGACCGGGGGCGGGGTCGCGCCGGTGATGCCGAAGAACTTCGCAATGTAGAACGACGAGCAAATGCCCACGTTGAGCACGTACTGCGCGGCAGTGCCGCAGCCGTTCGCGGAGTCGATGGCGGCACCATGGTCCATACCGGAGATGCCCCAGACTTCGATGAGCGTGTTGCCTTGACCGTCTTTGAATTCGCGGCGGGTCGCCTTGTTGACCGAAGTGTCGGTGACGTCAGCCGTCTCGTCGATGCCGTGCACGTTCGACCACTGACGGAGCATCTGCGTCGTGTTGTTCGGGTCGACCACGCTGTCGGCGGTGCCTTGCCAAATGGCCACGCGCGGGTACTTGCCGGTGTAGTTGGGGTTGGCGGCGCGCACGCGGTCACCCCATTCTTGCTCGCTCAAGGTCTTGCCCGGCTTGAGGCAGCCCGACACTTCGCTGAACGTCGTGGTGCAGTTGTAGGGGATGCCGGCGACCGTGGCTCCGGCGGCGAAGACTTCGGGCCACACGGCCATCATCAATGAAGTCTGCGCGCCGCCGCCTGAGAAGCCCGTCACGAAGACGCGCGACGAATCAATCGAATGGTCGGTCTTCATTTGGTCGATCATTTCTTTGATCGACTCGTTCTCGCCTTGCCCACGCTTGATGTTGGTGGGGTCGCCGAACTCACCGCCCCAGTTGAAGCAGCGCAGTTGGTTGTTGCTGGTCGTCTGCTCCGGGTAGAGCACGTAGAACTTGTACTTGTCGGCGAGCGCGTTCCACCCGACGTTGGTGTAGTCGGCCGCGGTCTGCGTGCAGCCGTGCATCGCCACCACCAACGGCGCGTTGGCCGGCATGTTCGCGGGCACGTACTTGTACATGTTCAACGCGCCTGGGTTCGGCCCGAACGACGTGACCGCCGTGAGGCTCGAAGTCGTCGAAGTCGTCAGGTCGTCGCCAACCCCCAGCTCCACGCCCGGCCCGCAAGCCCACAACCCCAAACACGCAACGACGGTGACAATTCGCTTCATCTGGTCTGCTCCTGGTGGGCGACGTGCGACAGCGACTCCAACTGTGGGTACGCGCCCTAGCCCAGTTTGAGAACTTGAACAAGCCGTCATGACGCGATGCGTTAGATCTCAGAATCGCCACCGACGCCAACGACTCCCGCCGGTTGGAGCGCCGACCCGCACCTGCGCGTCGCCCATGGCCTCGGCCAGCGACTCCCAAGTTGAGTGTTCATTCATGATGACGGTCAGCCGATCAGCGCTGAGCTTGGTCGACTCGACATGAATGACGAGGGGCGCGGCCCGGGCCACGAGTGCCCGCCACTGCGGTGAAATGGGCGTGCCGGCGCCTTCGGCGGCGAGGTGCGGCAGGTCGACCGTCAGCTCGCGCAAGGCGGGCGTCAATGCCGGGTCACCCAACGCGGTGAAGTCGTCATCGTCGCTCCAGCGAACGACCGGCAACACGAGGTGCTGCACCTGTTTGAGGGCCGGCGCCAAGCGGGCGACGGTGTGGGGCGCCACCTCGCCCGCGCCCAAGGTCAACCGGGTGAGCGCCGGCCGCTGAGGCGCGGGGTGAGACCCTGGCCCCGCCGGCCCGAACCGGCTCCCTGACAGGGCGAGCGAACTCGCGTGCACGACCCAGGTGGGCGACCAGCGTCACCGGGTCGAGCTCGTCTCCGTCGGTGACTTCGAGTTTGCGCAGCGGTGTCAACGTGGCCTGCGCTTCGAGCAGCGCCCGAGCCGGCACCGTCACCTCGTGAGGAAAACCGCGCTGCCAGCCGACGTCGGTGGCCCCCGGCACGAAGAATTCGGCCCAGCGGCGCAGCGACGGCTCGACGTCACACAGCCGGCGACGCTGCCGAATGATTTCGAGCGGCACGCCGGCGGTACGGGTGCCGGCGAGCACTTCGTCGAGCATGGCCGGCAACATTTTTTCGCGCAGGCCCCGCGCGCCGCCCGCTGAATTCCACGCCCAGGTTTCCCAATTCACCTGCGCGGCGGCGAGGGCCACCTGGAGCGCGATGAATTCACCGAACGCTTCGCCACGGGCTTGCAAGGCGTCGGCGAGTACCAGTCGGGGCGCGTCGTCTTCGGGCGCCGACAGCACGGCTTCGAGCAAGTGCCATTCGGCCGGGGAAAAGCTGAGCGGCCCCTCACGCATCTTCGCTGGCGCGCAATGGGTAGTAACGACCCGTTGAGAGCACCTCGATGCCATCGGCTTCGGGAAAAGGGCGACCCCAGGCCGCCACGTCAGAATCGAACGACTCGAGCTGCGAGCCCAACGCACTCGCCTTGAACTTGGCGGCGAACGCGGAGGCTTGCTCGGGCGTGCCGACGTCGACGGCGTGCACCCCCAACCGCGCCAGCCGGGGGAACAAGGGGGCCACCAGCAGTGGCTCGAGCCTCGCCAAAGAAAAGTCACTGAGCCACAGCCTCAGCGTCGTCAAGGTGGGCCAGCTCTTCGCGGCGAGCGCGGCCACGAGCGCGTCGTCGGGGCGCAAGCACCACACTTCGAGGTGGCGCAGGTTCGGCAAGGCCTGCAGCTCGCCCTGCGTCGGCCAGGTAAACTCGCCCGCGCGCAATTCGAGCCGCCGCAGGTTCGTGAAGTGTTGGCACAACGGCCCCACGTCGATGCCCGTGGCCTCGAATTCTTCGACCGCTTCATACGACATGAAGGTCAACCCGGTGGCCCAAGGCGGCACCCCCTCGGCGGCGAGCACGTCGTTCGCTTCGAGGCCGTCGAACGCTTCGATTTCAACGTGGTCGACGCCCTCGAGCGGTTCACCCCGCACCAGAATCGGGTACTCGTCGTCGTCGATGCCGCTGATGGTGACCTTGACGCGCGGGGGCCGAACTTCCCACGCGTCGGGCCAGTCTCCGTCGTTGGCGGGCGGCGGGCCGGGGGGCGCTTTCACCGTGAGCGAGCGCGGCGCGGGGGCGGGTTCTTCGACCCGCGGAGTCACGTGAAACGGCACCGCCTTCGGAGGGTCTCGGTGCGCCGCCGAAAAGCCGTCACGAACGGCGCCTTCAATGGCGGCGATGAAGGCGTCTTTCGCCGCCGCGCTGTTGAAGTGAGACGACGACTCGCGCTTCGCCCCCTGCGTCACCACCGTCTTGCCGTCGAGCATCACCACCAGCCGTTCGGTGCCGCGTTCCAGCACGCACTCTTGGCGCTCGAGGGCTTGTTTCACGAGATCTGCGGTCGAGTTCATAGGTCTGTTTTGCTCTCAATTTTCGCGCTTGGGCACCACGACTGCATCGAAACATCGCTTGAACGGGTAACCCTGTCATTTGACTGCCGTTCAAGCCACGAGCCAAAGACGACTCGCCAGACCTGGCAAGACCGAAGGAGGCGCGGGCGCCGTTTCGTGGTTTGGTTCAAGCCAGTCTTTCGGGGAGGCGCCAGGTGAGCCTGCTGCTGCTCGGTCTGTTGGCCGCGAACGCAACGTCGGGCGTTCAGTTCGAGTCTGAACGCGAAGTGACGCAATGCCGAATGCGGCTCGTCACTTTTCGCAATGAAACCGAAGGCTGGGCGCTCGATGCGTGTGGCGGCGTGTTCAAGACCGATGACGGCGGCCTGGGCTGGCACGTCATCACGCTGGCCGAGTTCGTCGCTGACGGTCGTACCATTGCCGAATTTTACTGGGCGAACGACTCGGTCGCGCTCGCCGTCGGCCGGCTCCACGGCCACGTTCTTCGCACGAGTGACGGAGGCGCTTCGTGGCAATCGGTGCGACTGCCGTCGAAAAGCAGCGCTCCTTCGGTCGCGCAGGTCGCGGGCTCGGGCCTCCAGGTCTGGCTGTGTGATTCGGAGGGTCAGGTCTGGCGAACCGACGACGGGGGCGCCAACTGGCGCGGAGTTGACCTTTCGGGCCAGCATTGTCGGTCGGTGGTCGTCAGAGGCCCGCTCGATGTGACCGTGCACACGTACGATTCGGTGTCGTCGACGGTCGACGGCGGCAAACACTGGCTGCGGCGGCCACGCGTCGGTTCTGCCGAACTCTTCGACAGTGGTGCTCCCACAGGTCACGTCGACTCCGCGCGCTGGCTCGATGAAAAGACCGGTTGGGTGTCGCCTGAGTTCGGCCCGGTGTTCAAGACGGTGAACGGCGGCAAAACCTGGCAAAGCGTCGGCGTCGCGGGGCTCGACGTGCCCCTGCTTCGTCACACGAAAACCGAGGCCCAAGGGCGAATCACGGTGTGGGTTGAGGGCCCCGGTCTGCATGAAGCGGTGCCCGTGCTGGAGTCGAAGTCTGAGAGCAAGCCGGTCGCACGAGGGGTGCACGGCGCGGCCGTGTTGCGGGGTGAGTTGCTTGAACTGTACGAGCACGGCGAATTGATTCGGGTGACGCCGCTCGCCCGCGAGCGCGCCCTCGAGCCCACGGAGCTGGCCGGCCGCGGGCAGCTCAATTCAATGGAACACTGGGGGTGGTCGCGCGGGCGCGTGCTGTGGTCACACGACGGCGGCAAGACGTGGCTGCGCGTCGGCCCGACCCCGGCCGAAACGGTCGACCGCATGGTCTTTCTCAATTTTCACCAAGGCATCGCCGTCGCGGGGGCAGCGACGTTTCGCACCGACGACGGAGGCCGAACGTGGAAGCCCAGCACCAGCCCTTCGCTCGACGCTTTCGAAATGGAGGGCCCCAAACAGGTCAACCCCCTTCGCTGCTTGGCCCAGGCACCGAAGGCCCAGCTCGAGATTTCGTCTCACACGTCTGACTGCTTCGCGTCGACCGACGCTCCGGCGGTCACGGTCGTCTTTTCTGGGGGCACGGCGACGGTGCGCCAGGAGCGTTCAACCAGAGCCCTCGACCGAACCCAAACGGCAGACCTGATCACCCGACTCACAGCGATTTTCGAGCGCCCCGAAGTGTTGTCTTCGGGAGGCGACACCAGCTCGACCACGACCACGCTCCGGTGGTCGTGCGGTGAGCGCCCCCAAGAAGAAGTGAGCTACACGACCAATTTGCCGCCGGGCGACGTTACGCCGCCGGTGGTGTCTCGCGCGGTAGAACTCGAAAAAGTGGCGTCACGGTATCAGGCCGCGGTCAGACACTGAGCAACTTGAGTCACCTTTTCGCCGGCGTGAAATTGTCCCAATACGGTTCAAACGGGTCGAGCGAGTTGACCAGCTGCGCCGCCGCGTTCGATTCGTCTGAACGACCGAGGTACCCAAGGAGCGCCCAGCGAATGACGTGAATGCGAGGTTTCTGTGGGCGCTGGAGCGCGGCCTGGTCAACCGCGACCAACGCGTCTTCGTAACGCCCCAAGCGCAGCAGCGCGTACGACTTGTTGAAGAGATACTCCCAGTACAAGCCGCCGGCTTCGATCGCCCGGTCAAAATGCCGAAGTGCCTCCTCGGCGTCGGCATCGGCGGCGATCCCCAGGTCGTTTTCGAGAGCGCCGCGAAGTGCCTGGAGGCGCGGGTTTTGGTCGATCGGGAGACTCGCGATCAGGGCGGTCATTTTCTGCCTGCTCCCTCCCCATCTCGGCTGGAGCGCGTTGAGGGCCTTTGCATTCAAGAGAAGACTGCTCGGACAAGCCTTCAAGCCCAGCTCGAGTTGAGTGGGGTCGTCGACTCCGGTCAGCATGTTGAGGTCGATGAGGCCCACCCTCGCTATGAGGGTCGGGTGCTTTTCGATTGAAGCGACCAGATCGCGTCGCGCGGCCTCGGCCGACTCCCTCATTCGGGTCCACTGTTCTCCGGTCGTCTTGTCAGCGGTATCGGTGCCTCGACGTTTTCGGGCTCGCGACAAATTGTAAATGCCGCGCGCAACCAACGGCGCGTACGAATCGGGCGAGGCGGCCACATAGGCGTCGTAAAGCGGGCCATGCGCCGGCTGCGCTGAACGAAACGAATCGAATGCGTCATAGCCAACCAGTTCGAGAGCACAGTTCGCTTCTGCGATGGCTTCGTATTGCTCGAGCATCGCAGTGAGTTCCGCGTACTTTTGTTGAGCGAAAAGTCTTCGAATCGCGAGCTTGTCAGCCGTTTTGAGCGGCAGGTTCCACGGGTCTCTGGCGTCAGCATTGACGAACGGGAGCGCGTCGCGCGCCTGGGCATGCGCAACACAACCCCCGGACACCATCAACGCCGCCAACGCCGCCAACAGTTGTCGCATTGGCTCAGCGTAACCCGGTGCCTCGAACGCCGAGACTGGTTTGCGGTTCGGCTGGCTCCTTCGGCGCGTCGACGAACTCGTTGAGCCTATCGCCAACCGCTCTCACGAACCCCCACATGGCCGCCCTCGCGTCATCGCTGCCCGCCAGGCCGGTGCATCGCAACTTGAGAAACTGCCCCCGAAAGCCGGTGAGAAGGGCCATGCTCGCGAGTTCGCCGTGACGCAGTGTAAAGGTCGCCGCCTTGGCATCGTTGGTGTGACCGTCTTGTTTGAGCGAATGCGGAGCGACCCATGGTTCGCTTTTGTCTGACACTGCGTCGAGCACGCGAACAAACTCTTGCTCGACAGCGGGAGTGAGCCCGGTACCAATATCGGTTCGACCGCCGTCGTAAACATACAGGGTGCACACCAGCTCACCCTCTGCCCTCGTGTATTTGACCGAGACCCCGCAACCTGCGCGTGCGAAGCCTTGTGGTTTGCCGTCGGAGCTGAGCGAACCCATATGTTTTGGAAAATGCTTGGGCGCCACGCGTTCGGTCTGACTCGCCTCGCTGCACTGGGCCGCCGCCGAGCCGCTCGCGAGAAGGCAAACACAGCCAAGCCAAACAGGAGAGGCGCTCATCGGTCGTTCCCTTTCGAAATCAGGTGGGTCCATGGAACGACATCGGCTTCAGCATCAAGTTCCCCCGCATCAGGCTCGTGACCGCCATTGAGAAGACCGTCGGTCTCGACGATACTGAACAAAATGTCAGTACTGCATGGTAGATCCGCGGGCATGACACGAACTCTGAATCGGCTGGGTGAATGGAGTGTGGTGGACGGACTCGTGACTGAAGTGTACCGAGAGACGGCGTTGCTGCCGCCGCTCGAACCGGTGCGCGAGTTGATGCGTGAAGCGGCCTTGTCGCTGTCGGTTTTGCCGACGCTCGACGTGGCCCACGCCAAGTTGGCGACGTTGGGCTACTTGTTTCGGGTGGCCCACGACAGCGGGCTGGTGCCCAACGAAGTCTTGAGCCGCATGCTCGAGCGCATTCTCGAGTCGGCCCGGGCGTTGCGCCGCTTCGACCCGGGCGGCGGCCACCCGGTGTCAGCTCCGTGAGTCGTCTTCGAACAGCGCTTCGACGAATTC
>JBGAIY010000372.1:0-7911 GCA_044225205.1 Myxococcaceae bacterium
CTGGAGTGCCATCGGTAACCCAGAGTTCTCGCCCATGGGCGAGGTCGGAGGCGACGAAGTACACTTGGCCATTCGAAGCCGTAAACTGCGCGGGGCTCGAGGCTCCTGACCCAGGTACGAGGTCGGCCAGCATCACGGTGCCCACATCAGTGCCGTCGGTCACCCAGGGCTCAGAGCCATGAGTCCCATCTGAGGCGCCGAACACTGCGTTGCTGCCGAGAACCGCGATGGGGCCAGCGGTCAGGCTGCCGCCTGGGCCGAAGTACTTGACGAGCGCCGTGCCGCTCGCCGTGCCCAGAGGTGACTGATGGCCGCGTTGAACTCAGAGGCGCCGAACAGCAACACTGGGCCGAAGCGGGCGAATTCTGAGGGGTAGTACAGCCCGCCTCCGTCGAGGCGTTGGAGCGGTTGGGTGCCGGCGCTCGTGCCGTCGGTCTTCCACAGCTGCTGGCTCGAGAAATACCCGCTGAACAGGCTCACCCCGTCGAGCGGAGTCGCCGACTGCGGTTGCACCATACTGAGCGGAAGCGTGCCCGCATCAGAGCCATTCGCGTACCAAAGCTGGTAGTTCGCCGCGAAGAGGACGCCGCCGTCGAAGGGCGAGAGGTGCTCGACGGGTGCGGCCCCGAAATCAGCGACCGCTCGCGAGCCCGCGCTGGTGCCGTCGGTCACCCAGAGCTGGTTGGTTGCCGGGCCTGCGGCCGCGCCGAAAAACACCCTCCCAGCCGCCGTGAGGAAGTTGACTGGGTCTGCCGCTGGAGCGACGAGCTGGTTCGACGTGCCATCGGTCAGCCACGCCTTCTTGGTGCCGACGTCTCCCGTGGTACCCGCGAAGACGACGCCACCCTTCAGCGGCGCCAGCTGTGTACCCGCCGAGTGATACTCCACCGGCAAACTGAAGACGAGGTGGGTGCCCCCGGTGGTGCCGTCGGTGCTCCACAGCGCCGTGCCAGAGTTCGCCGTCGAACCGCGCAACAGCAGCAACGAAGGGCTGGCCGCCTGCAGGCCGCCACAGCTCGCGAAGGGGTAGACGACGGAGGCGCCCCCGTCGGCCGTTCCGTCGAGCTTCATGAGCTGGCTCGACGTGCCATCGGCGCTGCCGCAGAAATAGAGGCCCCCTTGAAAGGGCACCAGGAGCGGCTCGTCTGACCAAGACGGGTCTCCCATGAAGCCCGGGCCTGCCAACGCCGTGACCGGGTGCGTGCCGGGGCCGGTGCCATCGGTCGACCAGACCTCCCACGAGCTGGTGCCACCGTTGGCGATGAAGTAGACGAGGCCGTTGTAGGGCGTGAACGAGCTGGCCCAGGAGTCACCGGCGGCGTTGAGGGTCGAGACCAGCTGAAACCCGGCGTCGCCGTCGCGGTAGAGCTGAGTGGGGCAGGGGTACAGTGCGCCGCCGCACGCCCGCACCAGCAGGCCCCCTTCGAACGCCACCATCGCCGCGCCGGGGTCGCTGACGCTGACCCTCTGAATTCGCCCCACGACTCGTATGGTCGAGCCATCGGTGGAGCACGCGTAGAGGTCGCTCCCCGTTGGCCGGCACGCGAAGTAGAGCTGCCCGCCCGAGGGCGTGAATTGGTAGGGAAAGGAGCTGTTGCTGCCAGAGGCGAGGTCGGCCACCAGCCGCGTTCCTCCGTCGGCCGGGCTGTACGCGTAGAGCTCGAAGCCGCCCGTGGCTGCTCTGGCCGAGCCATACAACTCGCCGTTGAAGGCCACCAGCGGCGACGAGTCGTAGTCTGGCGCCCAATTCAAGCTCGAGACGATGACCGTGCCCGCGGCGGTGCCGTCGGTGCGGGTCAGCTGCCCACCGGGCCCGGCGAAGTAGGCGAAGCCTCCGAAGACTGTCAGCCCGTTGCCCGTGCCGCGGCCGGCGCCCCGTTGGGGCTGGCTGAACCCGCTGGCAGAGCCGGGGGCGAGGTCGGTGACCAACGTGGTACCGGCCCGCGTACCGTCGCTCGACCACACCTCGGTGCCGGTGGTGCCTTCTGTTGCCGCGAAGACGACGCGGCCCGGGAGCGACGCGAAGGCGAACGGGCCCGAGGCCGCCTGGCCGACCGCGATGTCACGCACCAGGCGCGTGCCCGGCCCGGTGCCGTCGGTCGCCCACAGCTCGGCCCCGGCGCCGAGCCCCGAGCCGACGAAGTAGCTGGTCGACCCCACGGTGAAGAAGCGATCAGGTTCCAAGTCGGGCACGCTGGCATCGGTGGTGTTGAGGCGCGGTATCGCCTGAGCACCAGTGAGCGCCTGGTGTTGTGTGCCAACCGGTGCGAGTGCGGAGTTGTTGCAAGCGATGCACAGCAGCGTCGAGAGGGCGAGCCCACGGAGCATTCGGCGAGTATCGGCGAGGAGTACTCCGAAGAGAAGCCATCGCTTGACGTGACGCTGGTGAACGGCATCGACGACGGGGAGGGCGGCGCGCTGTGGTGACGCTGACGTGCTTGACCGCGCCGTTGGCGCACTGGAGTGAGCCAACGGTCTCGACCGCAGCCTCGCGCTGAAAGCGCTACTTCGCCTGGAGGGCCTGAGCGAGCCGCTCGCCGGTTTCAGGTGAAACGTCACTCGGTGCCCCAAGCTTCTGCCTCAAGGCCGTGACCACGGCGGCGAATTCACCGCCGAACTTGGTGCAGCGGTCACACGAGGCCAAATGCGCCTCCACCGCGGCCCTCCGCTGAGGGTCGAGCTCGCCGTCGAGGTAGTCAGACAGCACCGCGAGTACCTCGGTGCACTCCATTGGCACCGCGCCCTCATTCGTCATGGCCCGCCTCCTTTCGCAGCGCAGCAACCAAATGCAGTCGCCCTCGGTGTAACCGGCTTTTCATCGCCGGCAGCGCCAGATTCAACGCGGCTGCCGTCTCTTCGCCCGTGAGCCCCTCGACGTCGCGCAGCACGACCGCCTCTCGTTCTTCAACCGGCAACCGAGCGAGCGCCGCTTCGAGGAGCGCACGCTGTTCGACCCTCGACGCCAGTTGCTCGGGCGTGGCTGGGCACCCAAAGCCCGCGTCACGCGCCACCGTCTCTAACGTTTCGATGGGCTCCCAGTTTTCGGGCTCGCCCCGTCGCAGACGACGCAACTGCCAGGCCTTCGTTCGCGCAATGGCGAACAACCAGCCTTTGAACGAACCCTCACCGCGGTATTCGGCCAAACGCTGAAGCGCGGTGATGAAGGTTTCTTGAAGCACGTCTTCGGCGCTGGCGGCGTCGGCCGTGAGGTGCCGAGCAAAACGAAAGACGGCACCGCGGTGGCCTTCAACCAATTCGGTGAAGGCCCCCCGGTCACCTGCTTTCGCGCGCGCCAGCGAGTCGCCCATTTCGAAGACCTACCTCAAACCGGGCGCGTTTTTCGGTGAACTGTTGGTGCTGAACCCCAGCAGGGTGTAGGCCGGGCAGCTGCCGATGGCGCCAGTCGCGATCAGCATCAGGCCGAGGTACCCCCACGGTGTCTGCGGCCCGACGAAGGCAAGGCTCAACACGCCCACCCCCGCCAGCACCCGAATGACCCGTTCGACCATCGCCTCGTTGTTCGGAAAGAGTTTTTGCAACATGGTGGCTCCTCTGCCGAATGGGAGGTGGCCGTCATGGCCGCCGCCCTTCAATTGGGGAGACTCAAAAAAACAACACAAGGATTCAGAAATCGTCTGACCCGTTCAAATCGTGGCGTGAATCTTTTTGCTGCAACCGGTGCTCTCACCGTCATGGGCATGGTGGGCACTCTCATCGCTGGGCTGTCGGCGGCTTTCTTCGTCATGATCATTGCCACGCAGGTCATGCTCCGGCGCCGGGCCCGGGCCATGACGGGGGCGACCCTGCCTGCGCTGACAGGTGCGCTCGGCCACCGTGTTGCGGCTTCGAAAAAGCATGCCCTTGTCTATTTCTTCAGCCCCGCCTGTGGGGCCTGTCGCACCATCACGCCGCGGGTGCGTGAACTCGAGAAGACCAACCCAACGGTATTTGCCGTCGACGTGACCCTGGAGTCAGACCTCGCACGAGCGCTGGGGGTGATGGCGACGCCCAGCACGATTGAGGTTTCTGACGGCCACATAGCGGGGTACCACGTCGGCCCAATACCCCCGGCGGTGCTCGCGCGGTTCACCGCAGGCCGAGCCTGAGGCGGGTGAAGGTTTCAAACGCTCAAGCACATGGCCAAAAGTTCAAGAGGTGCACCAATGTCGAACCGAGTCATTCTTCTCGCCGTGCTGTTCATGTCGGGCTGCACGAAGGAACCGGTCGGTGTCGCTGGCAAACCGGTCGGCCGGCTTCAGCAGCTCGGGGCTGAAGAATTCAAGAGTTTGGCCGCGCAAAAGGGCGGTCTGTTTCTCGACGTACGAACACCTGGCGAGGTGGCGCGCGGGCACCTGCCCAACGCGAGCGTCATCGACATCAACGACGCGCGGTTTGAGCAAAAGCTCGCGGTCATGCAGAAAGACAAGCCCGTCTTCGTCTACTGCGCGTCTGGGGCGCGCTCGTCTGCGGCTGCCGAAAGAATGGTGCGCATGGGGTTTGTCGAGGTCTACAACTTGATGGGCGGCATTGGCGCGTGGAACCGCGCGGGGTTTCCCATTGAGCGGTCTGAGGAGGCGCTGGCCGCTTCGACCGAGGGCATGCGAGCCGACACGTTCGACCTCGCACTGGCGTCTGAGAACCGCCTGCTGGTCGACTTTCACACGCCGTGGTGTGCGCCCTGCCGACGAATGGCACCCGTCGTCGACGAGCTGGCCGAACGGTGGAAAGGCAAGGTGAAGGTGCTGAAGGTCGACGTCGACCAAAGCGAACCTTTGGCGCTGCGAGAAAAAATTGTCGGCGTGCCGGTGCTGGTCTTCTACGTCGACGGCAAGGAGCGCTGGCGCCAGTCGGGTGAGACCTCGCGCGAGGTGATCGAGGCGGAGCTGGCGAAGCCGTAGAACCGACGCGCTCGCTCGAAAACACGCCTGAAACCGTGAGGAAGTTCGTGGCCTTGTGCGTGATGCAAGACTCGTCGCTCGAGCGCCGCCGACGAGGTGTTGACCCGCCACGACGCCACGTCGCGTCGACCGGGTGAAGGTGAAATCGCGCACCGCGGCCTGCGCGCTGGCGTCAGAACTGGGTAACCTGGCGCCCGGTGGTGCGAAAGAAGGCTCCCTCCCGCAAGGCCCAACGGGCACCAGCCGTTGACGGTTCGGCATGGGCCTTGGCCTGGCACCACCGCCCCCCCGCGCTCGAACACGGTGAGCCGAGCACGCCGTACGAGCTCGACCTGGGGTGGGACGGCCACCGCGTCATCGCCGCGCGCCACGGGGCCGACGTGCGGCTGTTTGCCGACGACCTCCGAGAATGGACATCGCCGTTCGCCTCCGTCGCCCACGCGCTCGCCTCGTTGCCGGTGCGCGACGTCGTGCTCGACGGTTTCGTCTGCGCCTTGACCGAAGACGGCCGGCCTTCTTTCGAGCGGCTCCGCGGGTGGGCCAGCGGTGAACGGCTCGGGCCACTGATCTACGCCGCGTGGGACCTTTTTCGGCTCGACGGGGTCGACCTGCGCGGCGAGCCCCTGCCGAAGCGCCGCCAGCGTCTGGCCGAGCTGCTCGCCGAAGCACCGGCCGCGCTGGTTCGGTCAGACGCGCTCCAGGGGGCTTACGACGTGGTGTTGCGTTCGGTGACCGAAGCGGGGTTGCCCGGAGTCTTCGCCAGGCCGGTGACCGGGCCGGGGCCTGGGTTCGCGAGCCCCGGCGTGAAGCTCAACCGCCCGCTCTCGCCGCGCCCCCGCGTCACCAACAGCACCAAGGTGCTCTACCCACGCGACGGCATCACCAAACGCGACGTGGTCGACTACTACGCCTCGGTCGCTCAGGTGATGTTGCCGCTCCTGCGCGACCGGCCGATCGTCTGTCAGCGTTGGCCAGACGGCATCGACGACTTCATGTGGTTTCAACACCGGGTGCCCCCGAGAGCCCCCGACTTCATCAGGGCCGTGAACATCGACGGCAACCGAAGAATCGTGCTCGATTCGGCCGACGCCCTGGAGTGGATGGCCAACCAAGCCGCGTTGACGCTGCACGGCTGGGCCACTCGGGTTGGCCGCTTGGCCGAGCCCGATTGGGTCGTGTTCGACCTCGACCCCGGCGAACGTTCGACGTGGGCCGACGTCATCGACGTCGCGGTCGCGCTCCGCAAGTTGTTGGAGCTGCTCGAGGTGCCCAGCCTCGTCAAGACGAGCGGTCAAACGGGTCTGCACGTGCTGGTGCCCTTGGCCCACGGGCATTCGGTGACGCAAGCCCACGAGTTCGCCCAGCGCGTTTCAGCGATGATTCAGCAGCTCAAGCCCGACGCCGTGGCGCTGACCGCGCAGAAAGGCGAACGACGAGGTCGGCTCTTGCTCGACCATTTGCAGAACTTCGCCGGCAAGACGCTGGTGCTCCCGTATTCACTGCGAGGCGTCGACGGCGCGCAGGCCTCGGCGCCAATCGAGTGGTCAGAAGTCACGCCCGCCTTGTCGGCGTCGGCCTTCACCTTGCGCACCATGCGAAACCGACTCGACCAGAAGGGCGACCTCTTCGCCGCCGCCCTCGCGGGCCAGACCCAACTGCAACCCCTCATTCAAAAGCTGGGTGGCGCGCAGGCACGCTGAAAACGCCGAGAATTGCTGGTGAATGTGACGGCCGGCCCCGTTTGAACATTCGGCGCTCACGGCACATTTGAAAGGTGTGCGTACACGTTCGCTGGGTTGGGCGCCTTTGATGCTGGTGGTCGGCTGTGTGGGCACCGCGGGCCTGGAGGCCCCTGACGCGGGCGGTACCCCGGTTGACGCCGGTGGCGGCCCCGTTGACGCCGGCGTTCAGCCCGATGCCGGGGCGGGGGTCGACGCCGGAGTCGCCGAGTTCGACGCGGGGTTCGATGCCGGTGTCGCCGAGTTCGACGCGGGGGTCGACGCCGGAGTCGCCGAGTTCGACGCGGGGTTCGACGCCGGAGTCGCCGGGTTCGACGCGGGGTTCGACGCCGGTGTCTCCGAGTTCGACGCGGGGGCCGATGCTGGCATCGCCCAGGCCGACGCGGGCGCGGGCGATCGCCTCGGGCGCGGGCGATCGCCTGGCCGTCAAAGGCTCGAAGGTCTTCTTCAACGATGCCGAGTTCATTGCCCGGGGGTTGGTCATCGAAGGGTTGTTGATACCGGAAGCCGACGTCGAGCAATGCCTGGCCGACTACCCGGTTGACGACGCGCAGCACATTCACAAGTACTGCCAACGGCACGTCGACTCGCGCGACTACTTGTACGGCCGCGGTGTCTTCGCGGGTGGCAACGACGAGCTCACCCTGGCCCTGAAGAACTGGGCCATCAACACCATTCGGTTCAACGTGCTTCAGGTGGCGCTCGACCCTGCGTCGCCGTACTTTTCGGCGGCGTACGTGAACGAGATCAGAGCGGCGGTGTCGCTCGCTCGTTCGAAGGGCCTGGTGGTCATTCTGGCGATCTTCGACAGCCCGGCGAACGACGACCCGTACTTCAAAGGCCGCTACCCGAAGCTGTCACTCGACGACGAGGTGACCTTGGCGGCCGCCAAGACGCTGGCCCGCGAGTTCGGACGCGACCGCGCGGTCGTGCTCGAGCTGCTCAACGAGCCCTACTTGGCCAAGACGCTGCCCGAGGTGCGCTGGGCGATCTGGCGCGACGGTGGCACGGTCGCCTCGGGGCCTTTCGCAGGTCACGTCTTCGTGGGCGTCAACCGCATCATCGCCGACGTGCGCGCGCTCGGAGCCCAGAACGCCATCATCGTTCAGCCGCCGTCGGCGACGTTCGAAGGCTACCCGGGCGGCGTGGTCGACCCGCTCGACCAGGTCATCTTCTCGGCGCACGCGTTCATGGTCGAGGGCGACGACGCGAACGTGAATTGGCAGCTGCTCTTCGGAGAATTCGCCAAGACCCACCCCTTCGTCATGACCGCG
>JBGAIY010000373.1:0-7855 GCA_044225205.1 Myxococcaceae bacterium
GACGAAGGCCTTTTGCTGGGCGGCGGGCAGAGCGGCTTGGGCGGCGAACCACTTTTCAAAAGCCGCCGCGTCGCCCTTGGTCAACCCGGGCACGTTCTTCGACAAGGCGTAGTCCATCGCCAGGCCGGCCCCGGCGGCGTTCACGCCGTACTGCGCCCGGCGAATCGCCGCCGTGTACCCTTCTTCGGCCTCGAGCTCGATCTGAATGTCGTTCGAGATCATGGCACCGACCATTTTCGAGGGGTCGAGCGGCTTGCGGCTCACGCGCTCTTGAAACGTCAACGCGTTGCCGCCCTTGGTGTCGTAGAACTCGGTGTAGTCCATCGACCCGATGATGAAGTTCCACCCCTGGGGGTTGATGTTCAGCATCGTCTCCCGGTAGTTGTTGAACCACGACGCCTGGCCCCACGCCGCCGCGCCTTCGACGAAGCGGTGCAGCACTTCGGTGTGCGCCGTGACCAGGTTCTTCTTCAGGTCGGCCAGCACCTTCGCCTTGTCGGCCGACGTCTGCAACGCTGGGCTGTTCTTGCTCGCCAGGTACGCACCGAGCTCAGCGATGAACGCGTCTTTGTTCGGGCCGGTGCTCTGAGCGTCGAGCGCGGCGATGTAACCGTCGAACGTCTGCTTCTTGCCGAGCTGCCCGTCGACCACGACCGGCGACTTGTAGCTTTCTTCGGTGAAGCCGGTCAGCAAGTTGAGGCCCACGCCGATCGACTGCAACAGTTCGTTCTTCGGCTTGCCGTCGGGCATGTCTGCGATCTTCTTCGCCGCGGCCAAGTACCCCGGCACGTCGCCTTTTTGCACGCCCGTGCCTTCGGCGTAGGTCTTGAACCGGCTCAGGGCCGCCTTCTGGCGGAAGTAGTCACGAACGTCGGTCGCATTGCCGGCGTCGCGAACGGCGCGGTCGGTCGTGCCACCAATGTTGCGTTGCAGGTCGTCGATGTTTTGCGAAAACGCGTCGTACGACGTGCGAATCGCGTCGACGACGGCGCGCTGCATTTTCGCCTGTTCTTTGGTGGTGATCTGCTGGCCCGGCCACAGCGAGTCGATCAACGCCTTGTTGACCGTCACGCCCGGCTTGATCTTCTGAATGCCTTCGGTGGCCGCCGCGACGATCGCGCTGCGGTCGAGCAAGGCATTGGCCTGCTTGAGCAGGTCGGCTTTCGACGGAGAATTGCCCGACGCGGCCCAGTCAGGCGCTTGGGCGATGAGCCCCGCCAGCTCTTTGATCTTCGGCTCGCCGGCGTCGGCGAACGCGCGAACGATCGAGCTTTGGTCGGTTTCGTCGAGGTGAAAGCGCCCACGAATCTGCCGGGCCATGGCGCCGGGCTCGAGGGCCAAAACGCCCGTCTCGCCACTGATGTTGTCGGTGATGCCCTTCTGCAACGCCGTTCGGTACATCGCCGAGGCCGCCGGAGCGACGCTGTCGGCCGACCAGCCCCACGACCGGTCGATCTTGCCCGTCTGGGCCGTCGCGGTGAGGGTGTCGAACACGGCCTGGTTGGGGCTGTCGGTGCGGTTGTCGATCTTGCGGGCGTGCTTCGTGCCCTGCGCGTCAATCGCCGTGCCCTCTTTCATGCCGATCAGCACGCGCGTGCCCTTGAAGGGGTCGGTGTCGGTGCCGTACCGAATGCGGGTTCGGTACATCAGGTCGGCCTTCTGAAGGTCTTTGGTCAGCTTGCCGGTATTGACGTCTTTCTTCGCCATGAACGTGTCGAAGAAGAAGTCGCGACCGACGCCGACCCGCTGCTGGCCCGACCGCGGGTTCATTTCGACGCTGCGGCTGTCGAGCGAGAACGACACGTAGGGGTTCGCGCGGCGCAGCGCGTGCGACTCGCTGTCCCACGCCATTTCGTCGAGCGGTACCGAACCGACCGTCAACCCGACGGCCGCGCGCGAGCGCTGCAGGTCGTCGAGCGAGTTGTTCGCCAGCGCCACCACTTCGTCTTTGCTGAGGCCGGTAATCACCCGCGTGTCTTCGACTTCTTCGCCGTCACGCCCATATGCCACCGGAGCGCCCTTGAGCGACTCGACGCTCAGGTGCGGTATCTTGCTCAAGTCGGGGCCGATCACGATCGGCGGGTCTTTCACCTGCAACGTCACCCCGTCGACCGTCATGGTCGCTTCGGGTTTCGTCTTCGATGCGCGCCCAAAGTAGGTGGTCGACAACGAGGCGTAGTTCGAACGCTTCGAGTCGTCGACGCCCAGCGCCTTCGACAGCGCGCTGCCCTTGGTGAAGTCGAACGCGTCGCCGGTCGCCAACTTCGCGTCGCCTTTGACCACGTCGTCGAGCGCCTGGGCCAAGTCGGTCAGGTACGCTTTCGCCGCCGCCGTGCTCGAGCTCTTCTTCAGCTCGGCGAACGCCGCCTTCAAGTCGGTCGCGTTCTTCACGACCCGCGCGTTCGCGCCTTCGCCGACTTTGATGCTGACGCCTTTCGCTTCGAGTTCTTTGCCAACAGCGTCGAGCCAATCGGAGTGATCGGACTTGCTGTACAGCTCAGGGTGAAACTGCACACTGCGCTTCACATTGATGGTGGACATTGCTCGTTCCTCAGATAGGGGCCAAAAGGCCTCAAAAGACCGCGGCACGTTGTAACAACATCTCCAATCGTGCCCCAAGGGCCGACCGTGATTTTGTCACGACGTGCGTCGCTTTCTTACGTTCTGAGAACTTGCGGGTCAGCGCCGGCGGTTGTTGCGGCTGTCGCCGCGCGGTCGGTCGCCACGGCCAGAGCCGCCTTTTTCGCGGTTTTCGCGCTCTTCACCGCTCGAACTGGGCCTCGGCCGCCCGCCCCGCTCTTTCCACAATCGGTCGAGCACGGCGCGCGGGTCGAACTGGCGCGGCGCGCCTTCTTCGGTGGCCCCGGCTTTGGGCTCTTCGCGTGGGGCCGGGCGTGGCGCCGCGGGGGCCCCCCGAGCCGAATGCCCATGGTGGGTCGACCCTCGAGTGGGGTGCTGCGCTCGGCTCGACTCGTGTTTGCCGCGGGGCCGTTCGCGCGGGCGCCCCGGCTGCTCACCGTCGAACGCGACGACTTCGAAGTCGATTTGTCGGCGCTTGGTGTTCACCGACAACAACCGCACTCGGCACTTCTGCCCGACTTTCACCTGGCGGCCATTGCCGAACGTCAACCGGTACGTCGCGGCCTCCAGCTCGAAGTCTGGGTAAACCGACTCGCCTTTCACGAACCCGTCGACGAACAGCTCGTCGACTTCGACGTAAAAGCCGTTTTCTGACAACCCGGCCACGGTGGCGTTGAACTCTTCGCCCAAGTGCGGCTGCATGAGCAGGCACGAATAGAGCTGGTTCACTTCGCGCTCGACCTGCATCGCTGCGCGCTCGCGCTCTGAAGACTGCTGCGCCAACGCCTCGAGCTTCTCGATCTGCTGTTCGGCGTCGTGCTTGACCTTCTTCGACTTCTTTTTCGACCACAGCTCTTTGAGCAACCGGTGCACCAACAGGTCGGGGTAGCGCCGAATGGGCGAAGTGAAGTGCAAATAGTCTTCGGCGCCGAGCCCGTAGTGGCCGCTGTTCTTCGAAGAATAAATGGCCTGCATCATCGACCGGAGCGCCAGCTGGTTGAGCGCCCGTTGCTCGGGGTGCCCTTCGAGCTGCTTCAAAATCACGTTCAGCTCTTTCGACGAGAGCGAGTCGCCCTGCACCGGCACGCCGTACGCGCCCAACAGGCCAATGAACGTCGCCAACTTGTCTTCGTCGGGCTCTCCGTGAAAGCGGTTCACGGTTGGCAGTTCGCGCTCGCGAAAAAAACGCGCGACCGCTTCGTTCGCCGCGAGCATGCACTCTTCGACCAGGCGGTGGCTTTCCCAGCGTTCACGGCGCACCATGCCTTTGGGCAGCCCCTGCTCGTCGAGCTCGACGCGCGTCTCTGGCAGGTCGAATTCAATGGCTCCGCGCTTGCGCCGCATGGCCGTCAACGTCGTCGCCAGCGCGTTCGCTCGCTCGAACAGCGGAGCGAACGCCAAGCGGTGTGGCACGTCTTCGCCGTTCAACACCTGGTGCACTTCGGTGTAGGTGCACCGCGCCGCGCTCCGCATGACCGCGGGGTAAATGTCGGCCTTTTGCGTCGTGCCGGCCGAGTCGATGACCATGTCGGCCACCATGCACAACCGGTCTTCGTCGGGTTTGAGCGAACACAGCCCGTTCGACAGGCGCTCGGGCAACATGGGCAACACGCGGCCCGGCAAATACACGCTCGTGGCGCGACGCAGCGCTTCGGCGTCGAGCTCGGTGCCTTCGCGAACGTAGTGCGACACGTCGGCAATGGCGACGACCAGCCGCCAGCCGCTGCCCGACGGCTCGACGTAAATGGCGTCGTCGAAGTCTCGCGCGTCTTCACCGTCAATGGTGACGAGCTGCATTTGCCGCAAGTCGCGGCGGTGTTCGCCCGTTGCTTCTTCTTCGCTGACCCCCAGCGGGTACGCGTCGGCCTCGTCCATCACCTGGGGTGGAAATTCGTCTTGAAACCCCTTCGAGAACGCGATCGACAACACTTCGATCGAATGGTCGGCCTGCGCGCCCAAAGAACCCGCCACTTCACCCGACAACCGAGAATTGGGGCCCAAGAGCTTCTCGCCGATGCCCAACCGCACCTTCACCGCGTCACCCGAGCGGGCGAGCTGCGTCTTCGGCACCCGAATGAGCTCGAGTTCTTGCTCGCGCGGCCGCACGAAGCAGCCCTCGGGCGTCTCGACGTACGTGCCGATGACCAGCTGCCGCGTGCGCGACTTCACTTCGATGACCCGACCCGACGAGCGGCCGTCGCGTTCGCGCACGACCTCGACGATGACCTGGTCGTGGTCGAGCGCCTTTCGCGCCTCTTCGGGCGGTATGAAAATGTCTTCGCCGCTCTTGGTGCCCAACGGCTTGACGAAGGCGAAGCCGTCTCGGTGCTGGTTGATGACGCCGGTGATCAAATGGCCGCCGCGCGTCGCCACCGCCGGCCGCTTCGCTTCGGTCTTCTTTTCGTGTTTTGCGTGGGGCTTGGTCACCACCTCGGCGTCGGCTTCGACGAGGCGGCGCGACCCCGGCCCCGGGGGCTGCACAGAACGGCGAGCCTTGCCACCGCCACCCTTTTTGCCCGACGTTGGGGCTTCGTCGCGAACGAACCCTTCACCCCACTGCCGCACGAACCGGCCCTTGGGGGCCGCGCCCTTCTTGGGCCCCGCGGGTGCCTTCGCGTGCGCGCCAGAGCCTGAGGCGGCGGCTGCGGGCTTGCCCGCCCACGCCGGCCCCGACTTCTGGGCGTATTTTTTGCCCGGCAAGCCAAACCGCTTGCCACTGCGCTCGAGCTGCCCCGACCGCACCAACTCGCGCAAAATGCGCTTCAATTCGTTCTGCACGCCGGGGTTCAAATCACCCGCGCGCAGAATTTCTTGCAACCCCACCAAACGCCCGGCGCTGCCGACCAGCGACAGAACCCGAGCAGAATCAAGACTCACGCGATGCATCCTTCGGCGGCCGACGAGGGCCGCTCAACGACAAAGAAAAGAAAAAGCCGGCCACTGCTTCAACGCAGTTCGCCGGCTGATTCACCAAGCTTCGATTGGGGCACGGCCCGAAAGTCGAAAACCCTTCGAACCGCGCTCGTTCAACTGAACTGCGCTCCCACGCCTGACGCGGGTGGGCACCGCTGTCTGACCAACCCGTCAGCACCCACACCCCGCGCAGCCCACCCCGCTCATGAAATGACCTGTTCGGGCGCCTTCACGTTGGCGATCACCTTGAAGGTCTTCGAGAACTGCATGGGGTTGTGAACCTTGCCCAAGAAGAAGTCGATTTCTTGGGGCCCCGGGTTTCGGGGAGTGAAGAAGAACTCGCGCACCGGGTTGCCCGACTCGTGCCGCAACGACACTTCGCGCAAGCTCACCCGCTTCGCGGTCTGCGGCTCGATCGCCCACACGTGGCCCTGCTTTTCTTGCAGCTTCACGGTGAGGCCGTGGTTCAACTTCACTTCGACTTCGCGAGGCTGCGCGCTCATGCCGTCGACTTCGACCACGTCGATCGAGTCGCGCGACACCGGTGGGTATTCGGGCGCCCGAGGCTCGGCGCTCTCGGCCTGTATGGTGCCGCCCCAGCCGGTCGACTTCTCGACGACGCCGGTCGCCACCATCACCTCGCCCACGTACTTCTTGAGCCCCTTGGTCGCCTTGCCTTCAATGGTGAAGGCGACCTGCTGGCGCGTGCCCGGGTTCGAGACGACGAGGTAAAATTCTTCGCCACTCATTTCGAGCCGGCCGCGCAACGTCGCGAAGCCCTTGAGCCCCACCGACATGCCGGGGTTCGAAATGGTCGCCACTTCGCCCGGAGACAACAGCCGCAGCTTGTTCTCGTCGGTCACTTCTTCGGCTGCCGTCTCGACGACTTCAACGTCGGGCTTCTTCGCCGAATATTTGCGAACGTCGACCAAGCCGCCGTACGCGTGCGTGCGCCGAATGAGGCCGTTCACCGACACGCGGTGGTCGGCATACGCCGGCAGCACCTCTTGGTCGGGCCCCTGCAACATGAACCACAGCTCACGTTTGTCGCGCCCAATGACCTCAAGGTAGGGGAAGCCCTGGTACACCACGAGCTTGCCCTTGAGCGAGCCTTCGCCCGCCGCGCCGCGCTGACCGACCGTCAGCACCTGCTCCATTTCGCGCTTGGTCAGCTGTTCGGCCTCGGCCGGCAGCTTCGTCGCTCGCGGCAACGCCTTGTCGGGCAACGGCCCCAACCAGCCGTCGGCTCGTCGAGGAGGCACGCTGAACATCGGCGTCGGCTCTCCCTTGGCCTCGGTCACCGGCGGAGCCGCGCCTTTACCGCCCGTTTTTTCGAGCGATTTCGGCAACTTCGAAGGCGGGGCGGCCTTCGCCGGCGCCGGGGGCGGCGCCGCCTTCACGGCCTTTGCAGGCTTCGGTACCGGTTTCGCCTGCTTTGCTTTCGCCTTCTTGGCCGGAGCTGCCACCTTCTTGGCTGGTTTCGCCTTCGGTGCGGGCTTCGACTTTCGGGCAGCGGGTTTCGCCTTCTTGCTGGCCAACGCTGTCTCCTTCGGAGACCTCACGCCGAACGAACCGGCGGAGGTTGAAACCCCCCTACTGATTTCGCCCCGACGTGTCAATGCAAGTCTCCGCAATTCCTCTTGGTTTTCAGTGATGAACGAAGGTGGCAGAAGGCCGCCCCCATGCTGCCGTTCGAAGTGGCTCGGGCCCAGGTGCTCGCGCTTGCCCAAACATTGACTGCCGAATCGGTCTTGGTCGAAGACGCGGTGGGGCGCGTGCTCGCCCAGTCGGTGGTCGCGCGTCGAACACTCCCGCCCTTCGACAACTCCGCGATGGACGGCTACGCCCTGCGCGCGCAAGACGCCGCGGGCCCCTTGCGGGTCGTCGAAAAAATCTTCGCGGGCCAAACACCTCGCGTCGCACTCGGGCCGAACGACTGTGCACGCATCATGACCGGCGCGCGGGTGCCCGAGGGCGCCGACACGGTGGTGATGCAAGAGCGAGTCGAAGGCGACGAGCGCGAGGTTCGCGTCACCGAGCCCGTCTCACTGGGCGCGAACATTCGGCGGGCCGGAGAAGACGTTCAAGCGGGAGCGCTGCTGCTGCCAGCCGGCCGGGTGCTCTCGCTGCCCGACGCCGCGGCGCTCTGGGCCCAAGCGGTTCGCGAAGTGAGCGTCATTCGGCGCCCCTCCGTGGCGCTGCTGTCGAGTGGCGACGAATTGGTGTCGGTTTCGGAAGCGGGCCAGACCCTCGACCGGCTCGTCGACACCAATTTGCCCATGCTCTCGTTGGCCGCTCGGAGGGCGGGCGAGGTCACCCACTCCCTCGGCCTTTCGACCGACTCGCTCGACGACTTGACCGA
>JBGAIY010000374.1:0-7837 GCA_044225205.1 Myxococcaceae bacterium
GTGAGCACTGCACCGAGCACGCCAGCGCCCCACACGCGCGCAGCCGCCCGAAACAACACGTCGACGGCCGGCCGGCAGGAGTTTTCGGGTGGGTCTTGGTTCAACACGGCCCGAATCTCGGTGCCCTGGCGCTGAACCGTGAGGTGCCAGCCGCCGGGGGCGATGTACGCATGGCCGGGCTCGATGCGCTCGCCCTGGGTGGCTTCGTGGGTCGGTATGCGCGAGACGACCGACAACCGTTCGGCCAGCATCTTCGTGAAAACCGGGGGCATGTGCTGCACAATCACCAGGGGCACCGGCAAAGGCCCGGGCAGCCTGGTGAACAGCTCTCCCAAGACCGACGGCCCGCCGGTCGACGAGCCGATGACGATGGCGTCGACCCGGCCGTCGCGCGGGCGTGGGCGACCCATGGTGGGTACCCGCTGGGGCGGCGGTGACACCGAGCTGGTCGACGACTCGGCGGCTCGCCCCAAGTTGCCGATGCTCTTGATCTTCGCGAGAAATTCTTCGCGAAACGCGTCGACGCTCTTGCCGCCTTCGACGTTCGACGGCTTGGCGATGCAGTCGGTAGCGCCCGCGCTCAATGCGCGAATGGTCGTCTCGGCGCCGCGGTGGGTGAGCGCGCTGCACATGAGAATCGGCAGCTTGGTCGTCTTCTTGCGAATGGCCGCGACCGCTTCGATGCCGGTCATGTCGGGCATTTCGACGTCGAGCACCACGACGTCGGGTGAGACCTGTTCAATTTTCTGCAAGCCGATGCTGGCGGTCGGGGCGAACCCCGCCAGCTGCAACTCGGGGTCGCTCTCGACAAATTTCGACAACATTCGGCGAATGACCACCGAGTCGTCGATCAGCAGAACCCGAGTTTTGGCATTCACGCATGGCCCTCAACGCCGAGCAGCGTCAGCTTTTCGGCCAATGCTTCGGCCGTGAAGGGTTTCATCAGGTACTCGTTGGCGCCGGCTTGCAGCGCGTTGGTGAGCCGCGGCAATTCGGTCTCGGTGGTGACCATCATCACCCGCATGGCGGCGTGTTTTTGGTCGGCGCGCACGGCCTGCAAGAGCTGGTAGCCGTCCATCACGGGCATGTTCCAATCGAACAAGGCGATGTCGAAAGGCCCTTGGGCCCCGAGCACCGCCAAGGCTTCGACGCCGTTGCCGGCTTCGGCGATTTCAAAGCCGCGGCTCTTCAACAGGCGCGAAACGAGTGAGCGAATCGCTCGAGAATCATCGACGACAAGTGCCTTCACGTTGAACTCCTCGTTTATGAAAACTTGAATTCGCCGACGAGGCGCTGCAGGTCGGTGGCGATGCGGCCCAAGTCGGTCGCGGCGCTGTTGGTGTCGTTGGCGCCGCTCGCCGTGGCTTGGGCGGTGCGGGCGACGTTGCCGATGCTGCTGGCGATTTCGCCGCTGCCTTTCGCCGCGTCGGCGACGTTGCGCGAAATTTCATTCGTGGTCGCCGTCTGTTCTTCGACCGCACCGGCGATGGCGTTCTGCAAGTCGCTGATCTGGCCGATGATGGTGCTGATTTGCCCAATGGCCGCGACCGCGCTCTTCGTGTCGGTTTGAATTTTGTCGATGCGCTGGCCGATGTCTTCGGTGGCTTTCGCGGTCTCTTTGGCGAGCTCTTTGACTTCGTTGGCGACGACCGCGAAGCCCTTGCCCGCCTCACCCGCGCGCGCCGCTTCAATGGTGGCGTTGAGCGCGAGCAAGTTGGTCTGCTGCGCGATCGACGTGATGACCTTGATGACCTTGCCGATGTCGGCGCTGCTGTCGCCGAGCTGGCCGACGATTTGGTTGGTGCTCTCGGCCACCTTCACCGCCGAGCCGGCGACCCGCGCGGCCTCTGACGCGTTCTTGGCGATTTCTTTGATGCTCGCCGACATTTCTTCGGCGCCGGTCGCCACCGTTTGCACGTTCTGGTTGACCTGTTCAGACGCCGCCGACACGGCGTTGGCCTGGTGGGTCGTCTCTTCGGCGCTCGTCGACATGAGCTTGCTCACGCTCGTCAGCTCTTCGCTCGCGGCGCTGAGCGTGTTCGCCGACGTCGAAATCGACGTCAGGCTCGACCTGAGTTTCTCGAACAATGACTTGATCGACGTCATGACCCGGCCGGCCATGCCTTGCCCGTCGGCGATGGCCACGGTGAAGTCGCCCCTGGCCGCGACCTCGAGCGCGGCGACCACCGAGCTGAACTGGTCGAGCTGGTTCTTGCTTTCGGTGCTGTCGGTCGCGAACTTGACGACTTTGTACGGTTTGCCCGCGGCGTCGAAAATCGGGCAGTAGGTCGCGTTCAGCCACACCTCGTGGCCGTTCTTCTGCACGCGCCTGAATTCGGCTCGCTGGTACCGGCCCTCGTTCAACTGCCGCCAAAGCTCGGCGTATTCGGCTTTTTCGGCGTCGGCGGGGGCGACGAACAGCCGGTGGTGTTTGCCTTTCACCTCGCTCAGCGAGTAGCCCATCAATTTGAGAAAGTGGTCGTTGGCGTTGAGCACGGTGCCGTCGAGGTCGAACTCGATGACGGCTTGCGCGTGGTTGAGCGCGTCTAGTTGTTGTTGCGCTTCGACCATTCGCCGCTTTTCGACGGTCACGTCGGTCGCGTACGCGACGACTTTGGTGACCTTGCCGCTTGGGTCTTGAACTGGCGAGTAGGTGGTGCGCAACCACACTTCGTGGCCGCCCTTGCCCACCCGCTTGAATTCGTCGCTGCGGGCGTGGCCTTGGGCCAGGTCTTCCCAGAAGCGGCGGTCGTCGAGCGAGGCGGCTTGGGCGGAGTCGACGAAGAGGCGGTGATTTTGGCCTCTGACCTCGTCGACCGTGTACCCCAGCGCTTCGGCGAAGGCCGCGTTGGCTTCGCGCACGGAGCCGTCGAGGTCGAATTCGGCGACCGCCATGTGTCGGCGCAGGGCTTCGGCTTGTGCCCGACAGTCGGCCTGGGCCAAGAGCACGTCGGCGTCGGGCGCGAGGCTCAAGTGGGGGCGCTTCTTCGCGGCGTTGCTGCGTTTCATGCGGTTGCTCCGAAAAGAAAAACGGCGTTGAAAAGGGTGGGCTGGCTAGCTGCGGGCGTTGCTTTGGTTGGCTCCGCGCACGTCGAGCACGCGCGGTACGTCGATCATCAGCAGCAGGCGGTCGTCGAGCTTGTACACGCCGGTCACCGTTTCTTTGATGACGGGGGTCAGGGTGTCGGGCACCCGCTCGAACTGGTCGTCGGTCACTTCGAGCACGTCACCAATTTTGTCGATGACGAGGCTCACGACGCCGTCAGAGTCACGCACGAGAATGTTGAGTTGCTCGTCGGCCGAGTCGCGCTTGGGCATGCCGAAGCGGGTGCGCAGGTCGACCGCGGTGACGATTTGGCCACGCAGGTGAATGAGCCCGGTGACCGACGGCGGCGCTTTGGGCACCTTCGTCATGGGCTGTTCGCGCATGACTTCTTGAACGTCGGTCACGGCGACGCCGAACCACTGGTTGTTGACGAGAAAAGTGCAAATCTGGTGGCTCATGGGGTGCCCTTAGGCCGCCTCCGCCAGGCGCGGCCCGTCGAAGAACGTGTGCTCTCGTTGCCGAATCACCTGCACCACGTCGAGCAGGTCGGTGACCTTGCCCTGAAGCACCATCGACCCGCGCAAGAGGTCTGAATTCGTGCCTTCGTCGAGGTGAACGGCCTCTTGAATGATGTCGAGAATTTGGTCGACGACGAGGCCGACGCTCCTCGACCCCTTCGAAAAGACGATGACTTGCAGCTTGGCCACGTCGTTGTTGACTTCGGTGCCGAGCACTTCGCGCATGTCGATGAGCGGCATGATGCCACCTCGGTACTGCACGACGTCTCGCCCCGCGGCGAACTCGATTTGGGTGGTGGGCAGTTCTTCGAGCCGCGCCACCGCGGCGAGCGGCAGGGCCAACCGGCGGCGACCCACGCGAAACGCCAGGAGCGATTCGCCTTGCTGGTCGGCGGCGGCGTCTTGGTGCGCCGCCTCGGCGCGCAGTTTCGCGGCGTCGGCGGTCGTGGGCATGTTCGCCGCGGCCGCGAGGCCCAATACGTCGAGAATGAGCGCGACCTTGCCGTCACCCATGATGGTGGCGCCCGAAAACTCGCGCACCCCCTTGAGCGACTTGCCGAGCGGCTTGACCACGATTTCTTCGGTGTCGCGCACCCGGTCGACCACGAGGCCAAACTGCCGGTCACCGGCCTGCAATACGACGATGTTCACCACGTCGGTGTCGACGCGGGTGTTCGACAGCCCCAGTGTTTCTTCGAGAAACACGAGCGGCAAGAGGTTGCCGCGCAGCCGGTACACCGCCACGCCGCTCACCCGTTCGATTTGTTTCAACTTTTCGGGGCCCTCGAGTCGCAACAGTTCGAGCAAGTTCACTTGCGGCAGGGCGAAGCGTTCGCCCGCCGTTTCGACGACCAGCGCCGGCACAATGGCCAACGTCAACGGCAGCTTGATTTTGACGGTGGTGCCCTTGTTGCGCTCCGAGCTCAAGTCGACCGTGCCGCCGATGCGCTCGATGTTGGTCTTCACCACGTCCATGCCGACGCCACGGCCCGACAGGTTCGTCACCTTCGCCGCCGTCGAAAAGCCCGGCAGAAAAATGACCTGCATCAGTTCGTGGTCAGACATGCGCGAGAGCCGCTCGGGCGTGAAGAGCCCCGAATCAATGGCTTTGGCGCGAACCCGGTCGAGGTTGATGCCGGCGCCGTCGTCGGCGATCTCGACGTTGACCTGGCCGCCCTCGTGGTACGAGCGCAGCCGCAGCCGCCCCGTTTCGGGCTTGCCCGCGGCGGCGCGCTGGTCGGGCGTCTCGAGCCCGTGGTCAATGGCGTTTCTCACCAAGTGGGTGAGCGGGTCTTTGATGGCTTCGATGATGGTGCGGTCGAGCTCGGTGTGCGACCCGTCGAGCTCGATTTCGCACTTCTTGCCGCACGAAATGGCCAAGTCGCGAACGATGCGGGGAAAGCGGCTCCACACGTTGCCAATGGGCTGCATGCGCGTCTTCATGACGCTCTCGTGCAGTTCGGTGGTCAGCAGGTTGAGCCGCTGGCTCGCGTCGGCCAACGCCGCGTCACGCGCGGCGGTCGAATATTGAAGAATCTGGTTTCGGGCCAGCACCAGCTCGCCCACCAAGTTCATGACCCGGTCGAGCAGCACCACGTCGACCCGCACCGTGCTTTCAACGACCGACTGGCTCTTGGCTGCGTCGGTTTCGTTGGCGGCTTCGGCCGAACCCGGTGGCCTCGGCACCGACGGGGCCGGGTGGGGCACCGACGCCAAGGCTGGGGGCGCGGTCGGGCTTTCGGCGGGCGGGGGAGCGGTCGGCAAAGGAGCCGTCGCCTGGGGCACGGCCGGGGCCGAAGGCGCGCTCGGCAGTGGCGCCGGAGCAGAGGCGATGGGCGGCGGCAGCGGCGCCGGCGCCAGTTCGGCGGCTTTGCCGGTCGCCAGCTGGTCGAGCCGAGCGACGAGCGCTTCATAGGCGTCGTCGCCGTCGGTGGCCGAGGCTTCGACCTCGCCCACCATGTTGCGAATGGCGTCGACCATGGCGAGCAGCGCCGAAGCCATGTCGGCGGTGAACTTGAGTTCGCCTTCGCGCAGGTTGCTGAGCAACGTCTCTCCGACGTGCGCCACGCGTTCGAGCTTGGTCAACGCCAAGAAGCTCGACGTGCCTTTGATGGTGTGAACCGCGCGGAAAATTTCTTTGAGCCGCGCGTGGTCGTTCGGGTTCTTCTCGTATTCGACGAGGTCTCCGTCGAGGCGAGCCAAGTTCTCACGGCTCTCCAAGAGAAAGTCACGCAAGAGGTCGGGGTCAATCGCGGTCGACATGCGATCGGTGAGTGTTGCGACTGATGTGCCAAGCGGTGAGGGCCTGAAAACCGAGCCCGGCGACGCGTTTGCCCACCCGAGCGCACTGGGTAGGTGTCGAGGTCGTACCCACCGAGTCGCGCCGAAATCGCGCCCTGAAATGGCTCGCTTGGAGCTGGGTGTTGCCCACTGACTCGAATTTCGTGACCGTTCGACCACCGCCGAGGAGTCGACCCGGGTCGCTCGTGACGGTTTCGCTCCCAAGAGAAGTTCTGAGGCGTTGCCTTGGGGCCGAAGTGCCACACCCGTCATTCAACTGACACCCAGGCGGTGGTCGATGACTCAGGTGGCTTGGGTAAAGCAGGCCCGAACTCGTGAAGTCTGGCTGCGCCCTCGGTGGCACGACGGGTGCTTCGCTCCTTCGTTTCGCCTGCGTTCAACGCTCCACAGGAGAACCCGCCATGGCCATTCAAGACTTGGTCACCCGACCGAACACCCGCATTTCACGTCAAGGCTCGGTGCTGATCACCGACATGACCGGCCCCAGCTCGGTCGCTGAGCTCGACGCCGACTTCATTCACCAACAAAACATCGCGAAGCAGTTCGGCCACTTCTCGTCGATTGCGATTCTCCACACCGACACCATGGGTGGCCCCAACCAAGACGTGAAGGCGCGGGCCGCCGAACAGGCCAAGCTGGTCGCCGACAAGTTGGTGGGTACCGCCATCGTCGTCGTTGGCGGCGGCATGGCCGCGACGCTCATGCGTACGGTGCTCGTCGGCTACTTCTTGCTCACCAAAGCCGGCAACAAGCAGAAGGCGTTCAGCACCATTGAGGAAGCGGTCACGTGGCTCAAAGGCCTGCCCGGCCAAGACGACGACGTCAAAAAGCAGCTCGACGCGAAAGAGATCTCCAAGCATTTCGCGCTCGACTCGCGCAAAGCCGCCTGACGCATTCATGCTCAGCTCGTGCGGTTGGTGATTTCTGCCCGGTCCAAGGGGCAGAGTTCATGAATTGCAGTGGCTTAGAGCCGCCAGCCCTCGTATCTCGTTCGCCGATTCTGACGACGAAACCGCAGGCGGTGGCGCGACCCCGCGCCGTGGTCGTGAACGAAGAGGCGTCGGAACCTTGCGCTCTCTTCGGGCTGGCCACAAATTGCGTGCGAGATGATTGGCCGCACGTTCGGTGATTTTGTTCTGAAGAGTCGGCTCGCGGCCGGAGGTGGCGGAGAGGTCTACCTCGCCGAGCAGCTGACACTGGGGCGTGAAGCGGTCGTGAAGCTGCTGACCACACGCGAATCTGTCACCCGTGAGACCAACGAACGCTTCTTGCGCGAGGCACGGCTCGCGTCACAGCTCGACCACCCATTTGCGGCCCACGTTTACGGCTTTGGCGCTGAGCCCGATGGCCTGATGTGGATTGCGATGGAGCTGGTGCGGGGCACACCGCTCAACACTCTGCTGTCGGCCCACGGCCCGCTCCCCCTGGCGCGCTTCGTGCCGTTTTTTGAGCGGTTGTGCGAGGTCGTGCACGCCGTTCACGAGCAGGGCATTGTTCACCGAGACATCAAGCCCGCCAATGTCATGGTGTTGAACCGAGCCGGGCGACTGCTCCCCAAGCTGCTCGACCTCGGTATTGCCCGTCGCGCCGATGACACCCCCGATGAAAGAACCGTCGAGTTCGAGGCCGGCGGTACGACCTCGAGCCTCTCTGTCACCTCGAGCGGCGTGTCGGCGCCCTCAGGGCTCATCACCCTTGCGACCCAACTGGCCGATGCGGAGACGGTGAACCTGACTCGTGCCGGCGCGCTGGTGGGCACGCCACGTTACATGTCGCCTGAACAGTGGGCTGACGCGGCACACGTTGACGGGCGCACCGATATTTACAGTCTGGCGCTGTTGGCCTTCGAGGCGCTGGCGGGCCACCCTCCGTTCGAGGCCAAGACGCTCCGCGCCCTCGCCAAAGCCCACGCGGTGCAGCCGTTGCCCTCGCTCCTGGCGTCACTGCCCGAAGCCTTGAATGCCGTGCTCGC
>JBGAIY010000375.1:0-10626 GCA_044225205.1 Myxococcaceae bacterium
TCGGTCAACACCTCGGCGTAGCTGTCGAGCGCGTCGGCGTCTTCGGCCGCGGCGCGCGCTTCGCCCCGAATGTCGGCGTCGTCGACGGCAACGCGCAACGCCGACGCGAGCGAGGCGAACGCTTGGTCGGGCTGCCGCAGGTACATGGTGTGAATGCTCGCCGCCGCCCGGTACGCCCCGGTGCGGTCGAGCGCGTCTTTCGCCGATTCGGCCACCACCGCCAGCGCCGCGACTTGCTTGCGGTGGTCGTTCGCCAACTTGTACGCCGGCAAGAGCGCCTTCGCCGCCGCCTCGCGGTGCACCGGGTCGCCCAACAGGTTTTCGAGCGCCGCCAAAGAATCGGCGTCGTTCGGCTTGCGCGCCAACACCTCGGCGTACCGACGAATCGCCTCGGCCACGTCGCCCAACGCCGTCTCGAGAATGCGCGCCCGCGCCACGCCCAACGCCGCCGCTCGTTCTTTGTCGCCCGCGGCCTCGAAGAGCGCGATGAGCCGCGCTTGCGCCTCGGTCAGCTCTTTGAGCTGCCCACTCTTTTCGAGGTACTCGGCCAGCTTCGGCAGGTACTCGGCTTCACTCGCCCCGAGCGCCAACGCCTCGCCCACCGCCGCGGCCGCTTCTCTGGGCCGGCTCAGCTCGACGTTGACCTGGGCCAACTGCAAGCACAGCTGCAGCTTGTCTTCGGGCTCGGTCACCGAGCCGAGTTGCCGACGCAGCGCCTGCTCGCATTCTGACCAGCGCTTGGTGCGCCAGAACAGCTGTGACAGTCGCGCCAAAAGCGCCGGCGGTTCTCCCGAACGCTGGAGCGCGGAGCGCAAAGCCGCCGCCGCGTCGTCGGTCGAATTCGCTTCTTCGGCCAGCTCGGCGGCTTCGACCAACATCGACACCGCCGACGCCGCGTCTTCGACTTTCGAAGCCAGCCCGGTCAGAAACCTCGCCAGCTCTTGCTGGGTCTTGAGCGCCCGGCTCAACCGGGCCGCTTCGACCCGAAACGCCGAATCGGTGGGGTCGAGCGTCAAGCCGCGCAGCCGCAGGTCGAACGCC
Organism: Myxococcaceae bacterium; assembly: GCA_044225205.1. Taxonomy (GTDB): domain Bacteria; phylum Myxococcota; class Myxococcia; order Myxococcales; family Myxococcaceae; genus JAEUJT01. Next base: position 1,042 of record JBGAIY010000375.1, read on the forward strand.
GCCCGCTCGTCGAGCAAGCGCTTTTCGGTCGTCTCGGCCAACAGCGTCAACAGGCTCTTTTGCTCGTCGCGGTCTTGCACCGACGAGAGCTGCACCAACAACGACGCCACTTGGCGCTGGTAGTCACCCGCCCGCGCGTACAACGGCGCCAACGCCCGCGACACTTCACCTTGGCGAATGCCCTGCGACGCCAAACGCTCGAGCCCACCGACCACCGCCGCCGACTCGACGCCTTCTTCGAGCAAATTCAAATACAGCCGCGCCGCTTCGTCTTTGCGATTGAGCCGTTCGGCGTACAGCTGGGCCAATTTCGACCGCCACTCGTGCCGTTCGGCCCCCGAATCGGCCAGCGCCATCAACCGCTCGGCCACCCCGGCCACCTCTTCCCACCGGCCGAGGTTCGCGGCGGCGGCGCCCAACTTCTTGAGCGTCGGCACGCTGTCGGGGTCGAGTTCGAGAATTTGCCGGTACACCACCGCGGCCGTCGACGGGTCGGCCGCCGACGACTCGAGCCGGCGCGCTTCGGCTTCGAGCTTCGAGCGCGGGTCTTGCGGCGCCTCGGCCAGCTGTTTGCGAATGACCGCCAGCGCCGCCAACGCTTCGGCGTCGTCGGGGTGGCGGCGCTGCAATTCGAGCCACGCTTCTTGGGCTTCGGCCGGGTGCTCGAGCGACTGCTGCAACTGCCCGAGCGAACGCCAGAGCGCCACCTGCGCCGGGGCCGGAGCGACTTGCGCCGCTCGGCGGAGCGCCGTGGCCAAAGGCACCAACAGGCCCGCGCGGCTCGCGGTGTCGCGAAGCGCCGCCAAGACGTTCGGCCGCGACGGGTCGAGCGGCAGGGCGTGCGCCAACGCCTGAAACGCGCGTGTCGGGTCATTCGCCTGTTCGCACAGCCCCGCCACGAATTCACAGAAGGCCACGCGCTCGGCAATGGGCCGCGGCGCCGACACCGCGAGGTCGAGCAATGGCCACGCCGCTTCGATGTTGCCCACCTCGGCGTAGCTCTTCGCCAACCGAAACGCGACGTGCGCGTGGTTCGGGTCGACCTTGAGCGCCGCCTCGAGCTGCGCGCGCGCCACGTCTTCGCTCTTGAGCACCTTCAGCGCCAAGTCGGTCAGCGTCAGGCGCAATGCCACCTGAGCCGAACGGTCTTTGAGCGTCGCCAAGTGACGTTCGAGCACGGCCAGCGCTTCGGGCACGTTGCCCGTCTGAATCAACAGCTCGCTGGCCAGCTCGGCCGCGTCGGCGCGTGAAGGGTCGAGCTTGGTCGCTGCGTCGAACGCGGCGGTCGCTTCGTTCACGTCATTCACTTTGGTGAGCAGCACCTGACCGATGCGCAGCTGCAGGTCGACCTGGGCTTGCTTGTCACGTGAATCGGCGGCGAGCTTGCTGAAGACCGTGAGCGCCGCGCGCACGTCGCCCGACTTCTGGGCCACGGCTTCGAGCACGTCGAGCGCTCCGGGCATCGCCGGCCACAGCGCGAAACACCGGTCGAGCGCTTCTTTGAGCTTGGCCACCGCCGTCGGCTCGAAGAACGCATAGAGCTGCGCCACCTGCAGCGACATGCGCGCCGCGACGCGCCGGTCGCGCTCTTCAATCGACTGGGCCTTGAGCTGGCGCACTTTTTCGCGCCACACGTACTCGAGCTTCGAGAGGTCTTTTTGAACTTGCTGGGCCCGCGCGTTCTTGCCGTCAATGGCCAACGCACGCACCAACGCTTTGGTGGCCAACGCGCTTTCTTGCGGGTTGAGCAGCAGCGCTTCGGCGAACGACACGTAATCTTCGAGCAGCTCGCGCTCGCCCAAAGCCGCGCGCTCTCGCTCGAGAATTTCAAACGCCGAAGGGTAACGGCCTTCACCCAGCAGCACCTTGCGCGCCTTTTGGTACGCGAGGCGCTCTTGCGGCGCGGTGCGGGTGGCCAGCTGGTAGCAGAGCACCGCCCGGTCGCGGCGGCCCAACTTGAGCTCGTATATTTCGCCGGCTTTCACGTACAGCGCCGCCGCCGCCACGCTGGTCGTCGTCATCGCCAGGCGCTCGAGCACTTCGGCCAACAGCAAATGGTCGCTGCGGGTTTCAGCCAGGGTGCGCAGCCCCTCGAGCGCTTCGCGCGCGTTCGGTGCGTACACCAACGCCCGACGAAACAAGTCTTCGGCGCGAGCCGCGTTCTTGAGTCGCTCGCGCGCGAGGTCGCCCGCGCGCGCCAACAGGTGCCCCGCTTCGTCGGCGCTCGGCACCTCGCGCGAGCGCGATTCGTACAACCGAATCAACTCTTCGACGCGCCCAGACTTCTCGAGCGAGGCCTCGACGTCACCAAACGCCGTCGGGTCTGGGGGCTTTTTCGTGCTGAGCATTCGACATGAGGAGCGGACGGAAACATACCGTCCGCTCCCTCAAATCAGAACGCGAAAGTTCGGGAGTTTTGAGCGGTTACGCGTTGGCTTCAGGCTTGGTCGCCACCGCGTTGTCAACAGGTGGCGGCAAGGCGTCGCTCTCACCCTCGCCCTTTTCGGCAGACTCGGCCTTGGCCTTGGGCTCCGGCCGGGGCAGCGCCGCCACCCGGTCGTGGTTGGCTTGGTCACCGGCTTTTTTGAACAGCTGCTGCGCGCGGTCGAGCTGGCCCGCCGCTTCGGCCAACTCGGCGGCCTTCGCCACCTGGCCCAACAGCTCAAACACCCCAGACGCCTTGTCTTTTCGGCCCGCCTCGAGCCAGGTCGCGGCCGAGGCCTCCAGGTCACCCAACAGCTCTTGCCAACGCGCCTTCTGTTGCAGGTTGTTCTCGTCGATCGCCTTTTGCAAATGCTCGCTCGCAAATTGCTTGGCCGCTTCGTCGAGCTTCAACTTCTGCATGAAGTGAAACGCCTTCGGCGGCGGCAGCGGCTTCAACGCCTCGAGGGCGTCTGATGTGCGCTGAGCACCTACCAGAATGGTGGCAGCACCCAAGCGGTCGCCGCGCTCGAGCAGCTTTTGCACTTCAAGGTCGCGCACCCGGTTCGCCCCCACGACGTCTTTTGACCGCTCGTAGGCCTTGCGCGCCGCCGACAGCTTGCCCGCGCGTTCCCACGCGAGGCCGGCTTGATCGAACTGCTTCGCGCGCTCGTACAAGCGAGCCACCGAGTCGAAGTCGGCGCGGGCAATGTGAAACTCCATCAACTTTTCCCACACTTCGCCGCGCTCGAGCACCTGAATGATTTCTTCGGGCTTGAACTTTTCGCTCAGCGCCTTGAACTTGTCTTCGAGCTTGCCCAGCGCCGCGTTGCGGAGCGCCGACTTCAGGTCACCGCCAATTTCGTAGAGGCGCGTCGCCCACTCGTACGACTGGTTCTTCTCGTGCAGCCGGCCCGCGTCACGGGTTCGGCCCATTTCTTCGAGACGCTGGGCGTCGGCCTTCCAGTCTCCTGACGGAGTGTAGGGCCCGGTCGCCTCGCGAGGAGGTCGAGGCGGGCGCTCTCCGCGGGCTGGGCGCTCGGGGCGGTCTCCACGGGCCGGGCGGTCGCGCCGCTCGCCCTTCGCGCCACGAGCACCACGTTCGGGGCGGTCGCTCCGTTCGGCACGCTCGGCCGCGGCGGGGGCCGCCAACGCCGCCAAATCGGCGTCGCTCGGTTGCCGGCCCGCGGCTTCGAACGCAGTTTTCCAGCACGGTCGGTGTCGTTGAGCACTTTCGAAATCAGGCCCACGGTGAACGCCACGTCGCCGTATGACGCCGCCGGCGGCAGGCGGCGCGCTCACGGCGGCCGCGGGTGCCTCGGCCGGAGCCGCCGCTTCAGCCGGCGCACCTTCTGTTGCGGAGCCTTCGACCGGCGCGGCTTCGGCGGCCGGTTCGGCAGGCGCCGCCGCAGGCTTCGGCCGGCGGAGCGTCTTTCGGCTTCGGCTGCCGCACGACGCGCATGAGCGAGGTAGGCTTGCCGCGCGTGCCCATGTCGAGCTGTTCGAGCGACTTGAGGTGGAGCGGCTTGAGCGCCTTGTATTTCGTCGAGCGGGCCTTTTGGCCCGCGAAGTCGACGCTTCGAGTAGCTTTTCGAGCGTGCTCAGCTCGGTGACGATGCGGAAGAATTGCCGCCTCCGCGGCCGCCTTCTCGTCGCGGCGCCTCGGCCACCGCGACGGTCGCCGTCGCGACCACCTCGCCCGCGACCGTCACGGTCATCAAAACTAAAGCCATTGCCACCCGCCCCGCGGAACCCTTCGGTTTGTTGTCGACGTCAGCCATTGTATGTACCCACCAGTGAGTGCCTCCGCGTTCGGCGTTCAACCCGAGGCGGCGGCGCGAATCGATTCGCTGCCAGCGTTAGAACGCGTAGCGCACTGTGGGCAAGATCGAAAAGCCTACCGACGCCGTCAAAGCGAGAATGTTGACGTTCGCCTCGACGCCAATGCTGAAATGACGCAACCGTGTGAAATATTCTACTCCCGGCCCCACGGAAAGAAGCACGTCGGCGCGCGGTATCAGCGCGGTGGGGCTGTAGATCACGTAGCCGACGCTGGCCCGGGCATACAGCCAGGTGCGCCGCACCTCTTGGCTGTCGGTGAAGCCGACAATGCGAATTTTGGCGGTGACGCCCGGCACCAGCATGCCGAAGTCGCCCGAGGCCGGGTTTTCAGCGGTCGACAGGCCCTTGTAGTCACTGCCGGCCCGGCTGGTCGCCGCGCCAATGAAGAACAGGGCCGGAGAAACGCGCTCTCCCACGTCGTACCCAATTTCAACTTGCACGGCCTGGCCCCCCAAAAACGGCCGGTTGCCGGTGCCCGGCGGCAAAATGGTGCCCCAGAAGCCGCCGTTCGCCCCCAAAAAGAAGCCCCGCTCAATTTCGTTGAAGGTGACGGCCTTGCGGTCTTCGAGCGTCTTCGCCGACGACTGACCCCACACCACAGACGACGCCAGCGCGGCGGTCACCAATACAAATCGAGTCATGGTGACGAGACCCTATACAAGCCGCCGTCACGTTGAAAGGAAAGGCCACTCAAAGTGAACGGAGGGCCACCGGCCGGCACGTCGCGAGCGCATTCACGCAGCCCGCCGACGGTGCTTCACCTAAAAACCGAAACAACCGCGCCAACTCGAACGCGGGCTGTGCCACCAGCTGTTCCCACCTCACCGTCAGGCACCCCTTCGATTCGGCTCGAGCGCTCACCCCAGCCCCCAGCAGCTCGACGAAACGCACCCCGGGGAGCCGCTCGGTCAGCCAGTCGCGACGCTCGAACGCCGCCGTCGACAACCACACCGCCCGCCGCGCGTCGGGCGTATTCGCCCCGCGACCCAGGGCATTGAACTCGGCCACCAGGCCGTCGAAGACCTCATCGGTCTCGCCCGGCAAATGGCTCAAGAACAGCCGCGGGTGAGCCGACAACGCCAACCTCAGCCGGCGCAGGCCCGCCACGTCGCGCGAGCCGAGAAACACCGGGGCCGCCACCGAGCCTGACCCGTTGACCACCCCTTCGACCGCTTCGCTCGAACGCGCCATGACCTGATCAGAAGCAACATTCTGACCATCGCCAACCAGCGGTGTTCTGACCCAGCCCCGAGGTCAAAAACGACGCGGCAGCCAGCCGTGAAGTCACGACTGACTGCCGCATGAATGCCCAGCGAATCGAAGGGTTCTAGATAGGCAAACCGCTTAGCGCTACGCCGCTCGACGGTGTCGCTCGATTTCCTGAAGGTTCACGACGGCAGCCGCGCGGCGTAGATCGAGTTCGTTCTTGCGAACACCCTTGTAGCGAGCCTTGGGCCCCTGAATCGCCTCAATGCGAGCGAGGCGATGTTCGACGACCGTTCTTTCGCGGTAGGCGCTGCGACCGGCTTTGGTCGCCTGCTGCTCACGCAGCTCAATGAGCATCGCTTCATTTTCGTGAAGGCGTACGGCACGTTGGCGAGAGGTCGTGCACTGCGGTTTCAGCAGGCACTTCTTGCAATCGATTTCCCGAAACCAGGCAATGTTGGATTTCGGAGAGATGCGGGCAATGTTGCCTGCGGGGCAGATGGCGATGCCGTCATCGAGGAGCAGCTTGAAGTGCTCCTTGCCGATGGAGCCATCGTGCCCGGTTCTGAAGGCACGTGAGCGCAGTTCGACGCCATTGCGCCATAGCTCGGCAATTTCAGGCGCCGGCAAATAGCCGCGGTCGACCAACGCTACCGCGATGGTTCCGTGCCGTTTGGCGTCGGCGAGAAGCCGTGAAACCGGCCGGGCCTCGGGCTGGTTGGCGGGCTCGACTACTCCGCTGAGAATGATTCGATTGGCGATGCCAATATGCCGCTTGAATCCGCGGATGGTTTTCGACCGACTCTTGCGGCCATGGCGCATCTCTGGGTCTCCCACCGAAATCACCCGCTCGTGCGCCACGCCCTCTCGAATTCGGAGGCCATCCCCATCTGGGTCGGGCTCGAGGTCTTGGCCTACGACACGACGTAGCAACTCGAGGGCATCGGAGATGGGTGGCTTGTCGGCGTCGGCGCATCGCTTGAGCACCCAGGATTCAAGTCGCTCGGCCTCGGCTACGAGGAACTGCAACGCGTCATGTCGCTCATCGGCGTCGGACCAATCGACGTCAAGCGCAGCCTTGATGCTCGGCCCCGCCAAGAGATTCAATTCTGCCTGTTCGATGATGCTCGCGACCTCGGCGCCGGTCGCCTTCGCGACCGCACCGACAAGCTTCGACATTGCCCGGCCGATGAGGTTCCACGTGTCCTCGACACGGCCAGCCCCTTCGAGCGGTGATGAATCGAGAGCAAGCCGCAACTTTCGCGCGTCGAACAGCTTCGTCTTCTTGGCCAATTCCACGGTGCGGTCGAGCAGCTTCTGGTCCAAGTCGTGCTCAATGGCTCGGGTACGAAATCGCACCAGACTGCCTTGACCGAACGGCGCCTTCCTCTTGCTCAGCGTGCCGAGCCCCAGCTGCCACCGACGGTCATTCTCGGCCGCATCAACGGCAGCCGCATCGCTCAGGCCCGTGTAGCGCTGCAGCAGATTGGCCATCGCGAGCATTGCCGGTGGGCAGGGCTCCTGACCGCGTGGCTCGTACGCGGCGCAGAGTTCCTCCTGAAATGCGTCGTCGAACAGCTCCGACCGAATGCTCCAGAGGAACACGTAGAACTTGCTCGACCGTCGCAGGCTCGCCGCAACCGCCTTCTCTTTCTCGTGGGGCGTAGTCTTCCATCGCATGGGCGGCGTAGGAATCATCCCCATGCCAAACAGTCGATCACTTCGTTATGCGGATCGGCTATCTAGCTGCCCGACTGCTTGAAAATGAACGGGTAGGTCACCACCACCACGCCCCCGCCCTTCGGCAGAGAACATCCACGTGCGAACGCGACCAGCGACACACGCTTCAAGTTCGGCGTTGTTGACGGTCGTCTGGGCCACTTGCGACGAAGCGACCGAGCCCGACGGAGAAATGACGAACTTCACCGCCACCTTGCCGTCAAGCTTGGAAAGCGGTTCAGCAGCTCTCGTAGCAGAACCGAATTTGCCCACGGTTGGCGTGAATGACCTTGCGAATGAGTTCTTTGTCGAGCGACCCCATGACCGTCGGCTCAGACGGTAATGCCAATGTCGACTTCTTTCTTGCCACCCAGCACGCCGACGCTCGAGCCGTTGTCTCGGCCACCGCCGCGACCACGGGTGCCAATGCCACCAATGCCGATGGTGTCGCCCACCCCGCCGCCACCCGAACCCGAGCCGCGCAGGCCAAGCCACCAAAGCCGCCGCGTCACCAGGGGCCGCGCCGAACAAGTTGCCCATGGCGCCCTTGAGCTCGCCGCCGAGGCCTTGGTGACCAAAGAGGGTCGAAATGCCGCCGCCTTGCGCGCCGAATACCTTCGCCACCAACAACCGTGCCTGGTCTTTGTTGTTCGGGTCGCCCTTCGGTGCCGCTCGGGCTGAAATTTTCGGAGCCTCTTTCTTGCCCGCTTGCCCGTCGTCGCCCTTGTGCTTCTGCGCGACTTCGCCCGAGTCTTTCTTCTTCTCGAACTTCTCGAGAATCGGGTTCTTCTGGTTCTCGGGCGGCTTGATCAGCAACTTCGCGATGCGCGCGTTGCTGTCGTTCAAGTCATCGGCGAACTCTTCACCTTCGGCGTCGCGGTTCGCGGCGCTGATCACGAAGAGCGCCGCCAAGAAGAACATCACCAAGAAAATGTTCAGCACGGTGAAGTCGACCGATTCGGTGAACGGTACGAACACCGGCTTCGGTGCCGGCTGAAAGAACACCTCGACCGTCACCCCGCCCAAGTCGACCCAGGCGAAGTCATCGTTCTGCAAAGAAATCGTCAGGCCGTCGCCTTCGTTCTGCGCGACGCCCTTCTTCTTCGCGTCTTCGAGCGTCATCACTTCATCGCCCGAAGCTCGAACGCCGGTACACCCAGCCGGCTGTCGCCCATTTCGAAGTCGACTCCCTTGGCCGACCCCACGCGAAACACGCGCTCGACCCCGGGGTGCAAAAAGTACTCGCCGACCATTTGGTCGCCCCACATGAAGCGCAGCTCGACCCCCAACGGCCCGCTGCCTTTGCGACGGCGCGGGCGGGCCCGCACCACTTCGCCGCTCTCTTCGTTCTGTACCTGCTGCACCCGACCCAACGGTACCGCGGTCGGTACGGGAGCCCCCGGAGCCGGCGCTTGTCGGCCGATCGGCACCGTCTTGGGCTCAGGCTCATCGGCGCTCGCCGACGCTTCGACCACGGGAGGCGGCGGAGGCGCGACCGTGCCAGCCACCGGCGCAATGGTCGGAGCCACCGAAGCGACGACCGGTGCTCCTGCCTTTTCAATTTTGATGGTCGTCTCACCGACCTTGATCTCGTCACCGAAAACCAACGAGCCCTTGTTCACCCGCTTGCCGTTGACGAACGTGCCCTCGACGCTGCCCATGTCGATGATCGACAGGCCGCCGTCTGGAGACACTTCAATGACCGAGTGAATTCGCGAGACCTTCTCGTCATCGAGGCAGAGGTGCGCCGACGAAAGACGACCAATCTTGATGATGTCACGGTCGTAGTCTTTCGCCGTGAGCAGCTGTTGGCCTTTGAAGACTTTCAGCGTCAATGGAACGGCCACGTCTGCCTCCTGGTAAGCCCTACCGATGCTGCGTCAGACACCCGCCACCGCCCGAAGTTCCCCGCGGGGGTTAGAGTTCACCGACTGACTGCATCACCTTGTCTTTGAACTCTTCACGAACCTTGATCAGGTTCGAGTGCTTCACCTTCTTGCGCGCCTCGACGTACTCACCGTCGGGCTTGGTCAAGTCACCTTCGATGGTGTCGTCTTCGAAGCTGTACTCCGTCTGCTTCTTGTAGGTGACGTTGCCATCACCCCCAGCGCCTTTGCGCTCTTGACCGAGCGCCGGCAGCGCCACCAAGGCCACCAACCACAGCGCACGCATCACGTTCTTTCGGGTCATGGTGTCTCCCACGCGTACAACCAGGGCCGAATGCTACCACGCCCCCAGTGTCCGCAAATGCCTGGCCATGAAAGTTTTCTCTCACACTGTGCGACAGAAAGCTGATCACAGCAGTTACCAGTCGGTTGCTACAGGCCGTCACTCGGCTCGTCGGCCGGGGCTTTCTTCTCGGGTGGGGGCGCCGGTTTCGCCGCTTCGGTCTTGGGC
>JBGAIY010000376.1:0-7799 GCA_044225205.1 Myxococcaceae bacterium
GGTGTCGACGAAATTGGCCGTGGCGACAATCGAAGCGACCGTGCTGATGGTGGCGACCAGCGCGAAGCCGTGGAGCCACCGAATCAGACGCTCCCGTCGATGGGTCAACCCGACGAGCGCCGCGACGTGAGCGAGCCCCATGGCGGGCAACCCGACTCGCACCACGCTGTCGAAGGTTCGCCAGTCGTCGAGGGCCCGACCGAGCGACGCTCCGAGCGCGCTCAGGTGGAGCGGCGGGGTCGACCCGTGTCGAAAGGGCAACAGCCAGCGGGCCGCGACTGCGCCGAGAATGGCGACGGCGGCACTGGCCCACCACCGTCGTTGCCGGGTGCGCGAGGCGAGGTCGGCCGCGCCGGCCGCGTCGAGCGCGTGCGCGCGTGGAGCCACCTCGGTCGCTGCCGCGGCACCCCTTCGCAGGCGGGAGTCGTTGTCGAGGGAGGCCACCGCGTCGGCCGCATGCATGCGCGGAGCCGTTGGCGGTGCGCCCATTGCATCGTTGCGAGGAGCCGCGTCGCCGGCCAGCGCTTCGACCTGCGAATGCGCGGTTGCTTCGGAGGTGTTGCTCAGTGGGGCCGCCGCGTCAGCGTGCATGAGCGGAGCCGCGGCTGGTGCGCCCCTTGCGTCGTTGGGCGGAGCCGCGTCGCCGGCCAGCCCTTCGACCTGCGGTCGAACCGAATTCGCGGTCGCTGCCGGTGCGCGCATCTCATTGCTGACCTCGCTCGAGGCGACGTGCGGCGAAGCCGAGCGTGCACGGCGTCGGGCGAATGGCCAGCCAGCCATCACCGCCGCCGGCACGGCGAAGCCCACCACGAACAGGGCGTCTGAAAAGGCCGAAAGAAAACACAACGCCCAGAGCGCCGCGGTGGTGGCCCGCGTCGGTCTCGCGAGCCCGAGTGCGAGCGCGCCCAGCCCCGTCACGACGATGCCCGCGTGGTACGCGGGGAGCCACAGCTGGCTCAACGGCTCATGGTTTCTCAGGCCCTCGAGCAGCAACACCGCCACCACCGCGACCGGCGCCGCGGCGCTCTGGCGAAAACGCTTCGCCACCCACCAAACGGCGAGGAGCAGCGCCAACGCTTGTGCACCTTCGGCCAGGTATTGCGCGCGCTCGAGTTCGGTCGAAACTTCGCCCGGCCCGGTCACCGCATGGGCCGCGGCTCGCGTCAGACCCGCGAGCACCCCATCGGGAAACAGATACGGCGCGGGCGGTAAGGCCCACTGCCGAAACGCGTGGCCCCGCACCACCACGTCGTCGACGAGCGAAGCCGGGTAGACGACGTCGGCGTTGACCGAGAGGTCGGCGAAGCCCTGGTCGGCCGTCAGCCGGTGCCACCACCCGGTGAACGCGAGCCCCACGGCGAGCAGCGCCCCGGCGCAAGGGGTCACCCGCCAAATGAAACCCCACCAAGAGCGCACCCGCCTCGAAATGGCGCAAGTCGCCCGTTCGTGCCAGGCAAGAATCGACGGCGGGGCGTCAGCGGCTCGGCTCGCGACTTCTGGCCAAGGCCCATCGCGCAAGCGAATGAACTTTGCTAGCTGTCACGACGTTGATGTCGAAAGACCCTCGCTGGAGTCTGCTGATGCGTACTTCATTGATTTTATTGGTGGTATTTTTGGGCGCCGCGGCCTTCGCGGCCCCGGTGCAGCCTTCGGCTCCGGCCAAAGCGGCGTTTGACCGAGGCGAAAAGGCGCTCGCCGACGGCGAATTCGACAAAGCCGCCACCGCCTACCAAGACGCGCTCAAGGCCACGCCCGGGTACGCCGAGGCGCTCAATGGCTTGGGCAGCGCCCAGTTCAAGCAGGGCAAGCGCGACGAAGCGATCGCCAATTTCAAGGCGGCGACCGCGGCCGACCCGGGGCTGAAGTTGGCGTGGTTCAACTTGGGGTACGCCACCCGCAAGACCCAAGACTTCTCGACGGCGGCGGCGGCGTACGAAAAGTACACCGCGCTCGACCCGAACGACTCCGACGGGTTCTACGGGCTCGCCGAGAGCTACAAGGCGCTCAACCAAAACGACAAGGCGATTGCCGCGTATGAGACCTACCTCAAGAAAGAGACCCGCCCGACCGAGCAGAAGTGGGTCGACCGCGCGAAGGAGTCGATCGCCGCGCTGAAGGCGGCGGCTCCGGCTCCCGTGGCGGCCGCGCCGGCCCCGGCCGCCGCTCCCGCGCCAAACCCGGTGGCCGCCCCGGCCCCGACGGCGGCTCCGGCGCCCGCGCCCGCGCCCGCGTGGGGCAGCACCGCGCCCGCGCCAGCCCCCAATTGGGGCAGTGTGGCGAACACGACCGCCACCGCGGCCCCGACCGCCGCTCCCGCGCCGAACCCGGTGGCCGCTCCGGCGCCCACGGCGGCGCCCGCCCCCGCGCCGGCGACCGATTCGCTCACGGCGGTGGCGACCCGCAAGGTCGCCGAAGGCGACAAGTTCATGAGCGAAAAGAAGTACCGCGAGGCGTCGTTCGCGTACCAAGACGCCGTCAACGCCGACGGGCGCAGCATCGAGGCGCTCTTCAAGTTGGGCAATTCGTACGCGGTGCTGGGGTATTACTCGCAGGCCATCGAGCAGTGGAACCGGGTGAGCCAGCTCACCGGCGACGCCGCCACGAAGAAGAGCGCGCAAGACAACATCGCCCGCGCGCAGGCCAAAATGGCGCAGACCGGAGGCGGTTCGCCGCAAGAGCAGAACAAGGCGCCCGGCACGGGGCCGGTGGCCGACGTGACGCGCAGCCAGGCGCGCCAGTACTACGAGCAAGGCGTGCAGCTCATCACCTCCCGGCGGTACGGCGAGGCGCTCAACTATTTGAACGAATGCCTGAAGCTCGAGCCCGCGTTGGCGGTCGGCTACATCGCGCGCGGGTCGACGCTCATTGGGCTGCGGCGTTTCGCCGAGGCGGCGGTCGACTACCAGTACGCACTCAAGCTCGACCCCAACATGTCGGCGCCGCTCTACGGGTTGGCCGAAGCCTACCGCGGCTTGAGCCGAGTCGACGACGCCCGTGGTTTCTACCAGAAGTACGTGGCTTCGACGGCGACCGACGTTCGCCCCGAACTGCAAAGCGACGCCCGCGCGAAATTGGGGCAGCTGCACTGATGTTTCGCCACCGACCATGAATACCGACATCAAAGCGATTACCGAAAGCGTTCAGCGCGAGAGCGCGTTCGTCGAACCCCTGTTGGCCGAAACGCAAAAGGTCATCGTGGGGCAAAAGCCTTTGCTCGAGCGCGTGCTCATCGGCCTGTTGTGCAACGGCCACGTGTTGCTCGAAGGGGTGCCTGGGCTCGCGAAGACGCTGACCGTGCGCACGTTCGCCGACGCCATCAGCGCGCAGTTTCAGCGCATTCAGTTCACGCCCGACTTGTTGCCCGCCGACCTCATCGGCACGGTCATCTACAACCAGCAAACGTCGAGCTTCGCCGTGCGCAAGGGCCCGGTCTTCGCGAACGTGATTTTGGCCGACGAAATCAACCGCGCTCCGGCGAAGGTGCAGTCGGCCTTGCTCGAGGCCATGCAAGAGCGGCAGGTCACCATCGGCAACAACACGTTTCCACTGCCGTCGCCGTTCATCGTGTTGGCGACGCAGAACCCGGTCGAGCAAGAGGGCACGTACCCGTTGCCCGAAGCCCAGGTCGACCGGTTCATGCTGAAAGTGGTCGTGGGGTACCCGACGCGCGAAGAAGAAAAAGAAATTCTGAACCGCATGTCGGGTGAGAGTTCGCCCAAGGCGACCAAGGTCATTTCGCCCGACGCCATTGCGAAAGCCCGCGCGGTGATGCACAGCATCTACGTCGACGAAAAGGTCAAAGACTACATCTTGAACATCGTCTTCGCGACGCGCGAACCGGTGAAGTTCGGGCTCAAGACCCTGACCGACTACATTCAGTACGGAGCGTCGCCGCGGGCCACCATTGCGCTCACCCAAGCGGCGAAGGCCCATGCGTTTTTGCGGCACCGCGGTTTCGTGACCCCCGAAGACGTGAAGGCGATTGGGCTCGACGTGCTGCGGCACCGCTTGGCGCTGACCTACGAAGCCGAGGCCGAAGAACTGACGGCCGAGCGCATCGTTCAAAACGTGTTCGAACGCATCGAAGTGCCTTAAGCGGCCCACGCATGCTGCCCCGCGAGCTCATCAAGCGCATTCGCAAGCTCGAAATTTCGACCCGCAAGGTCGTCAGCTCGGTCTTGTCGGGCCAGTACCACTCGGTCTTCAAAGGCCGCGGCATGGCGTTTAGTGAAGTGCGCCAGTACCAAGCCGGCGACGAAGTGCGAACCATCGACTGGAACGTGACGGCGCGCATGAACGACGCGTACGTCAAAGTGTTCACCGAAGAACGCGAGCTGACGGTGATGCTGCTCGTCGACGTGTCGGCGTCTGAGGCGTTCGGCTCGGTCGAGCGCAGCAAGGCCGAAATCGCCGCCGAAGTCGCCGCGCAAATTGCCTTTTCGGCCATCGCCAACAACGACCGCGTCGGGCTCATTTTGTTCAGCGACCAGGTCGAAAAAGTGGTGCCCCCGCGCAAAGGGCGTTCGCACGTGCTGCGGCTCGTGAGCGACATTTTGTCGTTCAAGCCGAAGGGCCGCGGCACGAACGTGTCGGCCGGGTTGACGTACCTGACCCACGTGGCCAAGCGAAAGACCGTCGCGTTCTTGGTGTCTGACTTTCTCGCGAGCGACTACGAGCAGGCGCTGCGCATCGTCGCGCGCAAGCACGACTTGGTGCCGGTCACGCTCATCGACCCGCTCGAAGAAAAGTTCCCCGCGTTGGGGGTTGTCGACTTCGAAGACCCCGAGACCGGGCAACGCTTGACCGTCGACACGTCTGACCCGCGGGTGCGGGGGCGCTTCGAGCAATTCATGGCCACGCGCCGCGAAGAACGAAACCGGTTGTTCAAGAAGCTGCAGCTCGACTCGGTCGAACTCCGGGCGAACGAAGAATACGCCTCGGCGCTGCAGAAGTTTTTTCGCCTGCGCGCCCGCCGCATGGCCGCCTGAGGTTGCTGTCTCAAAGTTTGCTTGGAGCTGATCTGATCTGAGCTCAGCTCAACGACGAAGAAGTCGTCGCGCACCGCAACGGAGTTCAACGTCAGGCGCGTTGCCAGGGCGCGCTCAAGCCAAGTTCAGTTGCTCTGAACTGGCCACGCGTTCGAACCGGCGCCTTGTTCGGGCTCGCCCGCGCAACGTTTTGGAGGCAAGCGACAAGCTTGGCCGAAAGACCGTTCACCACCGGCCGCGTGTGGGCCTTGGTCGCAGTCGTCGAGCGTCACGGGCGCCACCCTCGAAGGGGCACCTGCGGGCCTCAAGCGATTCGGCCTCTCACTTCACGGTGCACCCTGGAGGACTCCGGTTCGAGCATGAACAAGGGCGCCATGGGTGAGGCAAACTACCGCACGGCGCCGACGCGTTGGTATGCTTCGCCGGCTGACCTTCAAGCATGACCAAAAAGAAACCAGGACCAGGCGACGAAACGTTGCGAGGTGCCCCGGGCTTCGCCGGAGGCGCTGACTCGTACGCCAAGCCGGCTTCGGCCAACTCGGTCATGGGGGAGTCGCGCTCGGCGCCACCGCGCGTTTCGTCGGCCAATCTTCGCGCGGTCGCTCCCGAGGTGTCGCAGGGGGCGTGGCGGGAGCGGGCCTTCAAGCCGCGGGCGGTGCTCACGCCCGACGAAGTGTGCACGGGGCTTGAGACCGCGGTGCGCCAAGTCTTGAGCTCGGCGAACTTGCCGGCCGTCGCCTTTCAAGAACTGCGGGCCCTGTGGGTGCCTTTCTTGCGGCAGGCGCTCGAGCAGGCCGGCGGCGACGGGGTCGACGCGTGGCTCCAGCGGGTACTCAAACCGCCCGGCCGCCGAGCGATGGACCCGCTCTTCGATGAGCTGGTCGCTCACGTGAGCCGGCTGCGGGCCACCAAAGACCTGGCCCAATTCGAAGAAGAAGCGCTCAAGGCGATTCATTTCGTACGCAAGGGGCTCGGGCTCACCCAACCGAGGCGGCTCTCGTTCAAACAGATGGAGCGCGAGCTCGAGGGCAAACTTGAAATTGACGACCTGCTGCTCATTCGCACCAGCGACGAAAGCGAGCTGAACCGCCGCCTGGCCGAAATTGGCAAGACGCTCGAGCAGCTGCGCGACCAGTTGAAAACCCGGCCCGGCGCGCGCCCCGACGGCATGTATTCGAACTTCACCCGGCTCAAGGCCGAGCTGCGCGTGCTCGACGCCGAAATCAAAGTGCGCGTGGCCCGCTGAACGGCGGCGTCAGCGCGCTGGCACCGGCCGTGGGTTTCGCCTGACCTGGTGGGGCCGGTTTGCCCCAGAAACATTGAATGACTTCAGGTGGTTGTCATTGGCCTCGGTGCTGCATTTTGAAGCGCGGTGCGCCGAGTCGTGATCGTCGGGTGCGATCAACAGGTCCTCGAAGGGCTCAAGAAGTCGCTCCGCCCGTTTGAGAACGTGTGGTCGGTCGAGCTGTCGACCGCCGACGAGCTGGCCGCGCGCTTGGCCACTCCCGCCGACGCACTCATTGTCGACGCGCGGCCCGCCGACACCACGGGGTCGGTGCTCGAGACCTGGCGCCACGCGGCGCCCAGCATGGTGCGCGCGGTGTTGGCCGCCCCCGACGTCGCGCCCGACGTCGCGCTGCGCTTGTTGGGCTCGGCGCACCAATTGATACGAAAGCCGGTGGTGCCGGCGCAGCTGTTCGAACTGGTCGAGCGGCTGTGCGTGGTGCTCGAGACGCTCTCGGCCAACCGCGTGAAGACGGTGCTGGGTCAATTGGGCTCGTTGCCCGCGTTGCCGGCCACCTACGCGAAGCTGCGCGAGCTGACCGCCGACGCCGACTTTTCGCTCGACGCCGTGGCGTCGGTCGTCGAAGTCGACCCGGGCACGACCGCCAACGTGCTGCGCATCATGAATTCGGCTTTTTTCGGCCTGCCCCGGCGCGTGTCGAGCGTTCGTGAAACGGTTCGGTACTTGGGCATTCAACAGCTCAAGAACATTGTTTTGACGGTCGAGGTGTTCGAGGGGGTGGCGACCGGCCGTGTCGCTCGAGACCTGCAAGGGCGGGCGCTGGCGCGAGCCTGTGCCATGCGCGAGGTGTTGGGCCGCACGCCGTTGGCCGAACCCGCGTTCGCCGCTGGCGTCTTGGCCGACGTCGGCCCATTGCTGTTGGCCACCCGCCTGCCGATTGACGCCATGGCCATTGCCAAGGAAGCGGCGACCGCGCAACGCCCCGTCGTCGACCTTGAACGTGAACGGCTGGGGGCCTCCCACGCCGAAATCGGTGGCGCCCTCTTGGCGATGTGGAACATGCCGACCTCCTTGGTCGAGGCGGTGATGCTCCACCACCAGCCGCCGCAAATGACGGCCGCCCCGAATGTGGCCACCGCGCTCGCGCTGGTCACGGCGATTGAAGAGTCGCTCGGCGAAGCCGCTTCAGGGCAACGAGAACGACTCGTCGAGCGGCTGGCCGAGTCGTTTCCCCTCGTGAATACGGCGGCCGTGCGGCGCCAATTTTCCGTGCGCGAAGCCGCGTGAACGTCACACCTCTGACGGTGTCGTCGGGTCACCCGAGACTCGAACGTCGACTGAAGACCTCGGTGCGGGTGGTTGCGGAGGGTGACCGGTGTGGCACTTGAGGTGCATTCAAGTGAACCATGCGCCGAGTCGTGATCGTGGGGAACGAAGTGCGCGTACGGGAGGGGCTCGTCAAGTCGTTGCAGCCCTTCGGTGACGCCTGGGCGGTTGAGCAGTCGACGTTCGAGGAGCTGCCGTCGCGGTTGGCCCAAACGGCCGACGCGGTGATTCTCGACGCC
>JBGAIY010000377.1:0-7787 GCA_044225205.1 Myxococcaceae bacterium
CCAGGCCGGCGGGTTTCTTTCGGTGTCGCTCGCCAGGCGGGGCACCACCTGCCCCGGCTCCAGCGGGTACGCCCCCATGCACATGTCTGTGCAAGGCATTGCACACCCGGCGCGGGCGTCGCGGGGTGGGTGCGCGGCACACCCGTTGCTCAGGGGAGCCGCATGAATTCACGGTACGGCCTGGTGGTGCTGGTGGTCGCGTCGGTGGCGACTGCCGACGAGAGTGTGTGGCGGCGCGAAACGAGCAGCGCGTCGGGGCGCGTGGTGGCGACGAGCGGCCTGTTCCCCGTGTGGGAAAACACGGGCGAGCTGTTGGCGCCGTCGAGGGTGAGCTTGGGCTCGAGCCAACTGGCGGCGGCGGTGGGCGCCCGCTTTCAACTGGGGCTCAACCCGCTGCGCTTCGCGTTTCGCACGCCCAACCTGGGCCTCAAGCTGGGGCTGGTGACGACCGAACGGGTCAAGGTGGCCGTCGCCGCCGACGTGCTCTGGCTCATGCCTGGCTCCAGCGACGCCTTCACCACCTCGAACTTCTCGACCCGCCTCGACACGAGTCAACAGTCGGTCGTCGCGGTACCGCTGGGCCTGGCGGCGAGCACGGCCCTCACCCCGAACCTCTTCGTGCACACGACCGTCACCCAAATTTTCACCGTGCCTCAAGGCAAAGCCGTGCACACCGCGTCGGGCGTGTCGGCCGTGCTCGAGTGGCGCCCGTTGGCCCACCACGCGTTCTCGGCGCACGCCACCGAGGTGGGCTTTTGGCGTCACGAGTTCTTTCAATTCGGCGCGTCGTACCGCTACCAGCGCTCGATTTTCGAGGCGCGCGCGGGCATCGGCTACCAACTCAGAGCCGACGGAGCGCGCGTGGTGCCCGCGTTGTCAGCGGGGGTTGAGCTGTGAGCCGGGCGATGGTGGCCTGCGCCGTTGGCGCCCTGCTCGCCTGCGCCTGCGACTGGGACCAAGCGTCGTTACTCGACGCAATACCCACGGGCGAACCGAACGTGCCTTCTCGCATCGACGTGTACCTGGGCGTCGACGGCGTTTCGCGCGAGGCACTCGACCTGGCCCGAGCGCGCGGGGCGTTCGGCGGCTTCGAGGTGGCGACGCTGGTGCCCATGTACCCGGCGACGAGCGATGCGAGCTGGTCGCGGCTGCTCCACGCCCCGCCGATGCTGGGCTACGAAATCACCTCCTTCGACCCGGTCGCCGACCGCATCGTCAACCCGGGCCTCGAGGGGCTGTTGGCGCACGCGGTGCCGCCGAGCGAACGCGACGACGCCCTGCCCTACTATCGCGCGTTCGACATGCACGGCACCGGGTACGGCGACGCCGTCGCTTCGTACGCCGACCCAAGCGCGGCGTATTCTGAGCGCCTCGACAACCTCTTCGTCACCCTCGGCGGCAGGCTCGGCCAGACCGACGTCTTCACCGCCTACATTCTCGAGCTCGACGTCGTCGCCCACGCCGAGGGGCGCGAGGCCATGGTGGCCATGCTCGAAGTGCTGTCGGCCCGAATGGCCCAGTTTCAGCGCCACCACCCCGAAGCCGACATTCACTTCACGTTGATGTCTGACCACGGGTCTGACCACCGAGCGAAAGAAGTGGTCGTCGCCGCCGATGACCTGTTGACGCGCGCGGGCGTGACACCCGTCGACACGCTGGCGGCGGGCGCGAAGGTCGACGGGCCTTGGGCCATTGCCGAAGAGCACTCCCGCACGACCTACGGCGTCGCCCACACCACCCCGGAGTGGACCGAAGAGGTCGCGCGGCGCGTCTCGGCCGACGAGCGCATCGACATCGTCGTCGCCCGTGCCGACACCCCCACCGTGACCTTCGCCGCCACCCAGTGGACGGCGCTGTTTCAACACGGCCAACGCGTCGCGCGCTTCGGGTACGACGAAGCGACCCAGGCCACGTGGCTCGAGCGCGCGGGCGACTGGGCGGCGGTGGGCCTTCGGCTGCCCGCGGGTGACGAACCCTGGGTCGCCCTGAGCGACGCCGAGCTGTTCTCCCAAACGGCCGACGGCCCGTACCCCGACGCCGTCTTTCGGGCACGCACCGCACTCTTGCCGCTGAGCGTTCGCTTCCCCGCGCCCATCGTCTATTCGCTCAAAGACCACTGCGTGATGCGCGGCTTTCAGGTGGGAGGCACCGATTCGCTGGGAGCGAGCGGCTCGCACGGGGCCTTGGGCGGAGGGGGCAGCCGCGGGGTGCTGCTCACCCAAGAACGGCCCCTCCCCGCCACCGTGCGCTCAGACGACGTGCTCGACCTGTTTCCTCGGCTCCGAGAGCACGTCAGGGCGCGGCTGGGGCCTTGACGCGCTTCAAGTACCGCTCGACCAACTTGGTTTGTCGGCTCACCGGCGGCACTTCGACCCCACCGACGAAGACCTTGACGGCCGCCGACCGCAATTCGAGCGGGTCACCCGACCACAACACCAGGTCGGCGCGCTTCCCGACTTCGACGCTGCCGAGCTGGGCTTCGAGGCCGAGCGCCTTGGCCGCGTCGAGCGTCACGGCCGACAGGGCTTTCGCCCGAGGCAGCCCGTACGCCACCGCGATGCCGGCCTCTTGGCGGAGCCGCCGGTGCGACGAGTCGCTGCACGAGAGCGCCACGTTGACGCCAGCGGCGTGCAACCGCGTCGCCGCGTCGTCACGCGCCCGCAACAGCTCGAAGGTCGCGGGCACTTGCTCAGACGGCACCAGAATGACCGGCACCTTCGCGGCTTTCAGCTCGGCCGCGACGAGGTAGGCCTCCGCCCCGCCGGCGATGACGACGCGAATTTTCTGTTCTTGCCCGAAGCGAACAGCCGCCAGCACGTCGGCGGCTCGGTTCGCGTTCAATACCAACGGCACCTTGCCTTCGATGACCGGCTGCAGGGCTTCGAGGTGCACCGCGCTCAACGACAAGGGCCGCGCGCGGTTCTGCTCGACCGCGCCTCGGTTCTTCGCGTACCACCGGGCGTCGGCGAACGCTTCGCGCAGCTTGAGCCACAACCCGCCGCGCGCGCCACCCGCCAGCTTCGCCCCGGAATCGCCGACGTCGCCGAACACCGCGACGGGGTGCGCGAGGTCAGGCCCGCCCAACGGGTCGTAACTCAACGACACCCAATGCCCCGTGCCCGACAGCACGCCGCGCCTCGGCTGGAGCACCGCGCTCGTGACGCCCTCTTCTCGCTCCACTGGTATGCGGAGCGAGAGCGGGTTGAACCCGTCGGCGACGCGAAACCCGGGCAACAGGGCGCCGTCGGTCAAGGCGTCATCGACGGTCGCCGCTTCGAGGTCGACCTCACGAACCCCGGTCACCGAGAGCACGTCGATGAACCCGGGCGTCAAGGTGAGGCCCGACGCGTCGACCCGCGTGGCATTCGGGGGCACCGGGCCCGGCCCCACCGAAGCAATGCGCGCACCGTCGATGACGACGGTCGCGTCGTCGAGCATTCGACCGTCTCCCACTTCGACGCGAACGTGCTCGAAGGCGACCGACGACAACACCAACGCGAGCCAAGGCGCGCTCATGGCAGGTCTCCCGGTTCGGTCGACCCCAACTCGAAGTCGGAAATGGGTACTTGGTGTTTCGCCCGGTCGTAAATGACTTCTCCGTCGATGAACACGGTCTGCGCGAGTGAATAGACACTGAAGGGGCTGCCGTTCCACACCACGAGGTCGGCGCGCTTGCCGACTTCGAGGGTGCCGATTTCTTTCTCGAGGCCCAACGCCCACGCCGGGTTCGCGGTCACCCACTTCAAGACGTCGTCGTCACTGGCGGCGATGCCGAACTTTTCGCCGGCGGCGCGCGCCTTCGCAGCCTCTTGGTTCAAGCGGCGCATCTCGGTGGCCGAGTCAGAATGAAGAATGGGTCGGCCTCCGGCGTGAAACACCATCGAGGCGTTTTGTGGCACGCCGTCGAGGGCCTCCATTTTGTAGCCCCACCAGTCGACCCAAGTCGACACCGCGACGCCCTCGGCGGCGAGCCGGTCGGCGATTTTGTAGGCCTCGAGCGCGTGGTGAAACGAGCGCACGTGAAAACCGAATTCATGAGCGAGGTCGAGCACTTCGCTCATTTCGTCGGCGCGGTAGCAGTGGTTGTGCACCAAGATGCGGCCCTCGAGCACGCCGACCAGGGTTTCGAGGCCGAAGTCGCGCGCCACCGGCTCGGGCGGGTCGTCGGGTTTGCCGTCTCCCTGCACCTTCGGGCGGCCTTCGTCGGCCTGCCGTTCGCGCCACGCCGCCAGGTCGCGTTGCCACTTCGCTTGGGCGCGGCGGTATTCGAGCGCCTTTTGAAACGACGCGCGCATCATGGCCATGACCCCCATGCGGGTCGACGGGTCGCGGTGCATTTCGCCGTACACCCCCTTGGGGTTTTCGCCGCAGGCCATTTTGATGCCTTCGGGAGCCCCGGGAAACTTCATGCTGCGGGCCGACACCCCGGGCCGCAGGTGCGCGACGAAGCTGCGCCCCGCGATGACGTTCGCCGAACCAGGCAACACCTGAATCGTGGTGACGCCGCCCGACAAGGCCCGCCAAATGCCCGGGTCTTGAGGAAAAAAGCCGTCTTCGCTGCGCACGTGGGCGGTGACCGGGTTGGTGGCCTCGTTGCCGTCAGACGTGCCGTTGGTGCTGGGCATGGCGTAGACGCCGAGGTGCGAATGGGTGTCGATGAGGCCGGGCGTGATGACGCCCTTGTTCGCGTCGAAGACGACGCCGCCCGAAGGCACGACGCCGTCGCCTTCGCCCACCTCGGCGATTCGCCCGTCGACGACCAACACGTGGCCGTGTTCGATGACCCGACCAGCCGCGGTCATGACCCGGCCGTTGCGAATGAGCGAAGCGCCATGCACGGGCCGAACCTCGGGCTCGGCCATGCGGGGCGCTTCATAGGGCGTGAGCAGGGCCGGCGGCTTCGAAGCGCCGGTGCTGGCGCAGCCGAGCAGCAAGGCGCAGAGCACGGCGAGGGTTCGGGGCGACGTCATGCTCGCGGGCTTACACCAAAGTTCAACGCGCGTGACGCCGTGTTGAACCCGGGGTCTAACCCGGCGGCCAACCGAGCGCGCGGCCGGCGAGCAGGTGGAGGTGCAAGTGAAACACCGTCTGCCCCCCGTCTTTGTTGCAGTTCATGACGAGTCGGTAGCCGGCGTCGGCGACGCCCTTTTCACGGGCGACTTTGGCGGCGGTGAACATCAGGTGGCCGACGAGTTCTCGGTCTTCGACGGTCAAGTCATTGGCCGTGGCGATGTGACGTCGCGGCACGAACAGCACGTGCGTCGGCGCTTGCGGGTTGATGTCGTGAAACCCCATGCAGTGCTCGTCTTCGTGCACCAGCTTGGCGGGTATTTGCCCGCCGACGATTTTGCAGAACAAGCAGTCAGCCATGGCCGCTGTATACCGCTGTTGCCGCGCGCTTCAACGCTCGACCGGCAAGACCGCCAAGGCGTCGCCCACGCGCAAGGTGCCTGCGTTCAGCCGCGGCACGAGGTTCATGCCGAAAATCGCACCGAGCTCAGGCAGCGTACGGTACGAGGCGAGCACGGTGAGCGGCGCCGACCCCGTGGGGTGCGCACCCGAAAATTGGTCGGTGGTGATGGTGACGCACCGGGCACACGGCTTCACGGCGTCGAACTCGAGCCCGCCCAACCGAATGCGGCGCCACCCGTCTTCAACCCAGGGTGGCAACCCGCGAACCACCACGTTCGGCCGAAACCGGTTCATGGGCACGGGTTGCTCGAGCCGCGAATTGAGCTCGCGCAGCGAGGCCTCATTCACCACGAGCACGGGGTACGCGTCTGAAAACCCGGTCTGGGGCGCGGGGTCTTTGACGTATTTGGGGTCGAGCCGGCGGTGCACGTCGTCGGCCATTCGCACGAGGCGGCAACGCACGCCCAGGTGGGTCGAGAACCAGTCGGCCGCGGCCGGGCCGCAGTCAATCGCTTCGAGCGTGTCACGCAAGTTGGTGACGGTGCGCCGGCCGGCGACGGCGTCGAGCGCCACGTCGAGCGGCCCCAGCGACGTGGGGTCGAGCGTCGGGTCGCGCACGACGCGCAGCACCTGGCGGCCCAGGTCGACCACGGGCTGAAACTGGGCCAACCGCGGCGTCGCGCGCTGGGTCATGAACTTGTTCGCGGCGTCGACGAGCATCCACTCCCGGTCGAAACGGGGGCCGCGCGGCCCCATTTCGCACGTGGAAACTTCGGTGCCGCGGAGCGACTTCACGGGGTAATAAAACAGACCGCTGATGGTGCCGTTCATTTCGGGCCTCACCGGGGTTCGGGCGCGCCGTTCGGCACCAGCGACTTGTTCGCCAACGCTTGGGCGAACAGACGCATGACCCGGGCGTGCACCAACGCTTGCGTCACCCGGTACAGCACCCAGGGCAACCCGGGCGCGAAGTCGATGAGCGCGGTCACCGCCGAGCCGTCTCGGAGCAGCCGAAATTCGACGCGGCCGCGGCGTGGGGTGTTGGCGGTGAGCGAGCCGCCGACCACGTCGAAGACCGCGCAATCGCGCTCAGAACGGCCCGGGCTGTGGCGCAGCACCAACATCGCCGAGCCGAAGGCCGAAATCGTGAACGTGCGCTCGAACCGTTCGACGCGGGTCAACGGAGCGACCGACGGCAACCACTGAAAATACGCTTCGGCCAAGGCGAGGGCCGTCGCTCCGGCGGGGCGCTCGAAGCGTTGCACCGACCAGGCTCGTGCCGCGGAGGGCGGGCGCACCGGCCGAGGGGCGGTCGGCTTCCACTCCGGCAAATTGCGGGTCTCGGCGCGGCCTTGCTGCACGAGCTCGGCGAGCGCCGTGACGGGCTGTTGGCCGCCGCCGCGCAGCACCGAGAACGGCACACCGGTCTCTCGCAGCAGGGCCTCATTCGGGTCATTTTCGGCGCAGGCGAAGAACACGAGGTGCTGGGCCCCGACCCGCGCAGCCGCGCGAGAAACCGAGTCGGCCAACAGGGCGTCGAGGTCACTGCGCGCGCCTTGCACCAGCCGGGCGACCCGCTCTCGCGTACGAGCCAAGAACACGACCGTGTGGGCGCCGGCGAGAGCGACTTCGGCGTCGGCAATCGAGGTCAGGTCGCAGGCCCAGGTGTCGTCGTCGGCGGCGTTCGACAGCGATGCCGGCGTGGCGACCACCCGCACCTGCCAGTTCGCCGAACGAAGCGCGGCGGCAAGGGCGGTGCCCAGCGGCCCTGAGCCTCCAGCAATGACCACCCGACGGGCTGACTCGCTCATGGCCACCGCAGTTACCTCGAGTGCACACCTTTTTCCATTTTGGAAATGCCGGTTGCTGGGCCGCTGAACGACGCCGCGGCCCTCGGTGGTAGGGTCGCCGACCATGAAAGCGACAACAGCGATTTGGGGTTTGGCATTCGGTCTTTCGACAACGGCGTACGGGTACGGTGCAGGGGCTGGGGCGTGCGACTACCCGAGCGAAATCGCCATGTCGGTCGGCAAGGCCGGCACCGACGGCTTCGTCGTCGAGGCGACGACGACCGAATACGAGCCTGGCCAGCCGCTTCGGGTCACCCTGCGCAACACGGGCTCGGTCACCTTCAAGGGCTTCTTGCTGCAGGCGGTGAAGGGCAGCCCTGGAGCCGCGAACACCAACGTCATTGGCTCGTTCACCGACGTGCCGAGCAACGCGCAGCTCAAGACCAGCTGCAACGGCACCAACGGCGTCGTGACCCACACGACGAATGACGCCAAGCAAGCCATCACCTTCACGTGGACACCACCCGCCGACGCCGACGGGCCGATTACGTTTCACGCGGTCGCGGTCGTGAGCAGAACAGAATG
>JBGAIY010000378.1:0-3747 GCA_044225205.1 Myxococcaceae bacterium
CTGGCCTTGGTGTTGCCCGTGCGCGACGTACCGAACGATGTTCGGGTGCTCGAGCGCGCTGAGCATGACGGCCTCGCGTTCGAACCGGCCCGCGGCTTCAGGGCCGTCGAGCGCCAGCTCTTTGAGCGCGACTTCGCCACCGGTTTCTTGGTCTTGCGCGCGATACACTTTTCCCATGCCGCCCGACGCAATTGTCGGGCCCACGAGAAAACGACCGGCGACGAGACCACTAAATGACACGACGTGGAGTGTAGTCAGGCCTGGCCCTGACACACGAATTTTTGATCACACGAGTGGGCAGGCCTACCCCGGGGCAGCCGTCGGGCGGTGAACGTCTGTCTCCAGCCATTCACCACACGGTGGGTGGTCTTGCGACCATGGTCGATAAATACAAAATCATCAAAAAATCATCGAATTGCGGCGAAAAAGACCTGGTCATGGCGGTGGTGCGAGCCGGTCGTACCCACCGGGGTCAAAAGGTCATGGGCCTCGACCGTGCCGGGCCAGGCACTGAATGAGGATCACGGCCTCGCCACGGTCGGCGGCGAACGTCGAACCAGCATTCACCGCGGTGATGCTCGAAAACGAACGTTCGCTCGAAGCCCGAGACGCGTGCTGACCGTCGCGGCGAGCGAATGAAGCGCTGCGCGCTGTCGACAAAGCGGTGGTTTTCAGCCGGAGATTGTCGTCGATCGGCTTGACTCGGCGCGCCCGGGCCAGCCAGGGTGTGCGCGCCGCATGAGCCACCTTTCGCACGACACGGTCTCGGCGTTTCTGGCGGGGGTGTTGTCGCCGACCGAGTCAGAGAGCGTCGAAACGCACCTCGACCAATGCGACGACTGCCGTCGCTTGGTGAGCGAGGTCGTGCGCCAGCGGCGAGGCACCCACGCCTCGCTCGGGTCGACCGACGTGGTGCCGGTGGGCACGATCTTGCCGGCGGCCATTGGCGACGTCATCGACGGGCGCTACCGCATCGTGCAGTTGCTCGGGGTCGGCGGCATGGGGTGCGTGTTCGAAGCGCACCAGGTGCACTTGAACCAGCGGGTCGCGCTCAAGTTCATTTTGCCTTCGATGGTGACCGAGGCGTCGGCGGTCGGGCGCTTCATGCGCGAAGCCCGCGCGGCGGCCCGTTTGCGAACCCCCCACGTTTGCCACGTGCTCGACTTGGGCACGTTGGCGACCGGCACGCCGTTTCTGGCCATGGAGTTTCTCGAAGGAGAAACCGTCGAACAGCGCCTCGGTCGCGAAGGGCCCTTCTCGGTGCCGCTCGCGGTGCGGGTCGTGTTCGAAGTCATCGACGCGCTCGCCGAAGCGCACGGCATTGGGGTCATTCACCGCGACCTCAAGCCGGCCAATTTGTTTTTTGCTCGAGCACCCACCGGCGTCGAAGTCGTCAAAGTGCTCGACTTCGGCATCGCCAAGTCGGTGCACCCCGACATCGAACATGGGCTCGCGTCGACCGCGGCCAGCATGGTGTTGGGTTCACCTCAGTACATGGCACCCGAGCAATTGGTGCCCGGTACACCCGCCGACCACCGGGCCGACATTTGGTCGCTCGGCTGCGTGATGTACCAATTGCTCACCGGGGTCGTGCCGTTCAACGGTCAGACCTTGGTCGACCTGATGTACGCGATTCAGCGGCACCCCTTCGAGCCCGTGAGGGTTCGCCGCCCTGACGTGCCGCCGGCGCTCGAGGCGGTGGTGCACCGCTGCCTGGCGAAGTCTCCGAGCCAACGGCCGCAAACCGTGCAAGCGCTGCGTGAAGCGCTCTTCGCCGCGGTCGATGCCCCGGCCCCCGGCGGGCCCGCGGCGCTCGCCGCGACCGTGCTGTCGGCGGCGACGGTGGCGGCTTCGGCTCCCACGCAGCTGTCAGCGCCCAAGAGGCGTGCTTCGAGCCCGGTCGGCCAGGCGCTCGCGCCCAAGCGCTTGCCGTGGGTGATTGCGATTTCGCTTTCGTTGATCATGCTCGGAGCTGCGGCCGTGCTCATCGCCCGCGAGCTTCGCGGCGCTTCGGTCGCCGCCATGGTGCCGCCCAGCCCGCTCGCTCCTGTGGCCACCACCGCGAAGGCCGAGCCGACGAAGCCGCCGCCCACCCTGACACCACAGGCATTGCCCTCCGAGGCCGAGCCCGGCCCGAAAACCGCCGCGTCGGCCGTTGCTCGCGTACCCGACAGCGACAGCACGGCCAAGCCGACCGCACCCACGTTGCCCTCCGCTGGCGCACCCAAACCTACCTCGAAGGCGAAAAAGCCCTTGGGCAAAGGCATACCCGCGGCGCCCGACGAACTGCTCGACGAGCGCCGGTAGATCGGGTCGTACCTGCACACGTGACCACTCGACGTGACACTCTCGAGGTGGCACTCTTGGTGGTTTTCGTGCCTGGCGCTGACCAACCCCCTCAAAGCGTGAGCACGGTCTGACTGGCTCACCCATTGCTGCCATTTTTCAACCAATGACGCTTCGCTGCACCCTCATGCTGGCCGGAGTTGGTGTCTGTTTCGCAACCACCTCCTGCTCTGGCCAAATTCAACTCGGCCCCAATGCGCTGTTGCCTGGCTCGGTCTCGCCGGGTCAAGGCGGTGGTTCGGGGCAACCGACGTGCGAGGCGAAGCTGCCGGGGCACGCCATGATTCACCGACTCAGCAACGTCGAATACAACAACACCGTGCGCGACCTGCTGCTGACGACGTCGACGCCGGCCGACACGTTCGCCAGTTCGTCGATTGGTTCTTCGGGTTTTTCGAACCAGTCAGACGTGCTCACGGTCTCTGACCAAATCGTCGCTGACTACGCGAAGGCCGCCGAGAAGCTGGCCGACGACTTCGTCGCCAGCAAGGGTACTGCCGGCGGCGCCTACGCCCAGCTCGCCGGCTGCGCGGCGAAGACGACCACGCCCGACAGCACCTGTGTCGAGACGACCGTGCGCACCTTCGCCGAACGCGCGTTTCGCCGGCCGGTCGACGCCGATGACGTGGCGGCGCTCAAGGCGGTGTACCAAGCCAACGGCGCGTCGTTCGCGAGCGGCTTTCACGACGTCATCATCGCGGTGCTCATCGACCCGCGGTTCTTGTTCAACACCATCATTCACCCGAGCCCCGACGACCCCAGCGTCGTCTCGTCGCTCGGCGACTACGACTTGGCCACGCGGCTGTCGTATTTCTTGTGGCAGTCGATGCCCGACGACACCCTGCGCGCCTTGGCGTCACAGGGCACGCTGCACGACCCCGCGACCCTGCAAGCCCAGGTGGCGCGCATGCTGGCCGACCCGAAGTCGGCGTCATTCGTCACGTCTTGGCGGCGCGACTGGGCCCACCTGTCGCTGCTCGATTCTCCCATGGGGTACGGCGGTTTGTCGGCCGCCGTCACCCACGCCCTGCGCGACGAGACCGAGCTCACCATTCAAAACGTCGTGCGGGCCGACAGCAGCATTTTGAACCTGGTGAGCACCGACGAGACCTTCGTGAACCAAGACGTCGCCAATTTTTACGGGTGGTCGGTGCCCGAGGCGACCTCGTCGAACTTCGTGAAAATCAAGACGCCCGACCAGCAGCGGCGTGGCGTGTTGGCGCAGGCGGCGGTCATGCTCACCATCGGCGGGGGAGCGACGTACACCCACCCCGTGCAGCGCGGCCGCTGGGTGATGGACAGCTACCTGTGCGCGCCACCGGGGCCGCCGCCGCCGGGCGTACCGACGCTCGACGGCTCGTCTTCGAGCGACCAGCCCATTCGGGTGCGGCTCGCGCAGCA
>JBGAIY010000378.1:3771-7775 GCA_044225205.1 Myxococcaceae bacterium
CCGCTTGCAACGGCTGTCACGCCACGATGGACGTGTACGGTCTCGGTCTCGAAAACTTCGACATGCAGGGTCGTTGGCGCACCACGTATTCGGCCTTGCACGACGCCCCCATCGACGCGTCGGGCACGTTGCCCGACGGGCGCAGCTTTCAGACTCCCGCGCAAATGACGACGCTGCTCGCGGCCGACCCCATGGTGAAGACGTGCTTGGCCAGCAAGGTCATGAGCTACGCGCTCGCGAGGCCCTTGGCCACCGTCGACGACCAGTGCGTCGCCCAGACGTTGGGCGCGCGGTATGCTCAGCCCGACTCGAAGTTGTCAGACCTCTTCGCGCACGTCGTGCTCAGCCCTCAATTCTTGACTCAACAAGGAGCGGCTCCGTGAAGCCCTTTCGGCTCGGTCGGCGCTCATTCATTCGGGCCGGTGGCGCGTTGTTGGCGCTGCCCGCGCTCGAGGCCATGTTCTCGAAGAAGGCCCTCGCCGACGGCGCGAGCGACCCCAAGCGCTACGTGTGTCTCTATTTGGCGAGCGGCACCTACATCAAGATGAACGACGGCGCGTTCTGGTACCCCGGCAAGACGTCGGCTCCGCTGAGCGCGGCCGCGTTGCCCGACGTGTTTTCGCCGTTCGCCGCCAACGCGGCCGACTTTTCAATCATTCGGGGGCTGACGAACAAGGCGCGCTCGCAGTGCAAGGGCACCGGCGGCGACCATTCGGTCTCGGTGGCGACGTACCTCACGTCGACTCCGTACACCGACGGAGCGTCTTCGGCGTGCACCATCAACGGCAGTTCGCTCGAGCAGGCCATGGCGGCGAAGAATGGGCTGACCGCGTACGCCATGAGCGCGAGCGGCTACGACGGCTACCACGCCGACAGCACGCCGTTCGACTACAGCCGCACCGTCTCGTACCTCAACGGCAAACAGGCCGACTGTTGGCTCAACCCCTACAAGCTGTACCAAACGCTCTTCGGCGCCATCACCGTCGACGCGGGGAGCAGCGGGCCGGTGTCGCCCTACGTCGCGAACAAGAGCATTCTCGACAGCGCGCACGCGGGCATCACCAAGCTCAAAAAACAGCTCGGCACGGCCGACCGCCAACGGGTCGACGACTACTTCACCAGCTTGCGCGACTTCGAATCGACGCTCGCTCCGGCGACGCAGGCCCCGCAGTGCGTGCCCACGGGCGCGCCGCCGACCAGCCTCAATTCTGAAGACCACAGCGGCACGAGCACCGACTTCCCCGCGCGGCTCAAGGCGTTCATGGACATCATGGTGTTGGCCTTCAAGTGCAGCAACCAAATGTTCAGCTTCTTGTTCGAATACGAGAACACGAACCGGCAGTTTCGAAAGCAGATACCGGCCGACCTCATTTACCAAGGCGCCACGATGGACACCGCCGGCTCGCACAACGAAATCGCGCACTGGAGCGACGGCGGCACCGGCGAAGAAACCGAGCGCCGCAACCGCTGCGTCACCCGCGACCGCTTCTACGTGAGCCAGCTCATGTATTTGGTGAACCAACTCAAAGCGGCCAAAGACCCGAGCGGCGCCGCCATTCTCGACAACACCATCATTCAATTCGGGCACGGGTTGTACGACGGCAACCACAACACCGACGGCATGTCGAACGCCACCGGGCTGCCCACCGTGCTCGCCGGCGGCAAGAACATGCTCACGCCCGGCAATTTCTACGCGCTGTCAAACACCGACTTGAGCGACCTGTACTTCACCATCAACAGCAAGCTCGGCATGGGCCTCACCAGCTTCGGCGGCAGCACCAAGCTCGTGGCCATTTGAGCGGGCCACGGCGCGTCAGCAAGCCGACGCCCCGTGGTATTGAGCCGCCATGACCTCAGTCATTGTCACCGGCTCCACCGGCCTCGTCGGCGAAGGGGTGTTGCTCGAGTGCCTCTCGCACCCGCGCATCGACAAGGTGTTGAGCATCAGTCGAAAACCTTCGGGCCACGAACACCTCAAGCTGACCGAGCTGCTCGTGCCCGACTTCATGAACCTGTCGGCCGTCGAAACGCAGCTCGCTGGGTTCGACGGCTGCTTGTACTGCGCCGGCATCAGCTCGGTCGGCATGACCGAGGCCGAGTACACCCGCATCACCTACGACACCGCGCTGCACTTCGCGCAGACGTTGGTGCGACTCAACCCGAACATGGTGTTCAGCCACATTTCGGGCCGCAGCACCGACTCGAGCGAACAGGGCCGCGTGATGTGGGCGCGGGTGAAGGGCAAGACCGAGAACGCATTGGCCAAGTTGCCGTTCAAAAGCGTTTACAACTTTCGCCCCGCGCTGATGCGCCCTTCGCCGGGCCAACTTCATGTGAAGACCTCGTACCGAGTGGTCGCCGCGCTCGCGCCCGTGTTCAGTGTGTTCAGCAAGAACACCGTCTCGACCATGCACCAAGTCGGCCGAGCGATGATTCAGAGCGTGCTCGTCGGAGCACCCAAGCCCGTGCTTGAAGTCGCCGACCTCAACGCCCTCGCCGCTCAAGCCGGGTGAGGCCGGTAAGCCAGCGCCACCACTGGGGTTTCGAAGTGGAGGAAAAACCTCACGCGCTCGTGCATGGTGTGCGCGGGTGATGCGCGTTCGACCGTGGCTGGCAGTGTCGGTGGTGGCTGGCGTGATGTGTGGCTGTGGCGTCGAGGTCATTGAGCACGCTCGCGCCGATGCTGGTCAACCCCGCGACGACGACTTTTGTGTCGGGCGGCTGGGTGACTTCAGCACGGTCGCGCGGCCGCAATTCGGTGCTCCCGACGCGGGCGCCTCATTCGTCGACCCGGTCTTCGGCACGCGGGTGCGCCGCCTCACCCAGTCTGCTTCGGGCGAAGAGCGCCGACCCCCGGCACCGGGCCTGCCTTTTTGGAACGCCGACGAGTCGCTCGTGTTGGTGAGCGTGTCAGGCAATTCGTACGAATTGTACGACGCGCACACGTTCGCGTTGGTCGAGCGGCCGGGCTTGGCCGCTTCGAGTACGGGCCAGGTGTATTGGCACCGCCGCGACCCCGACGTGTTGTTCTATTTCGATTCATCAACCGCGACGCTCGAGCGGTATTCGGTGTCGAAGCGGCAACACACGACGGTCGCCGGGCCCGACGCTCGCTGCACGTCGCTCTCGGGAGGCGCTTGGTATTCTTCGTGGTCGTCGAGCGTCTTTGGCGCGGTGTGCGAGGCGGGTGGGGGGCGCTCGTTCGCGGTGGTGGCCGACGGGGGCATTGCGGGCCTGTCGCCCACGACGGGGTACGAGCCGCCCTTGCCTACCGCGAGGGGTGAGCTCGTGGTGACGCCGAAGGGCAGCGTGTACGACCTCGGGTTTCGAAAGGTTCGTGATTTGGGGTTGTTGAACAGTGACTCTGATTTCGTGCTGGGCGTCGCGCTCGACGGGGGCGACGTCGTCTACGCGTTGTCGTTCGACGGGCCGGCGGTGGGCTCGCTCGTCGCGTGGCCGGTTTCGGGAGAACCGCCGACCGTGTTGCTGGGCCCAGCGACCGGCGCACCGTACCCCCGCAGCGGCTCGTCGGTGTCGGCCACCGCGTTCGACCAACCCCGGTGGGTCGTCGGCTCGTCGGTCGGCGACTCTTCGGGAGAAGCGCTCAACGGTGAAATCTTCGTCGCCGATGTCGCGAGACCGGGCCACTTTTGCCGAATCGCTCACCACCACAGCACGTCATTCACCGCCGCCACGTTGAGCCCGTCGGGCACGCGCGTGGCGTTCGCGAGCGACTGGGGCCAGGCCGGCGGCCCCGTTGACACCTATGTCGTCGAATGGGCCGTGGGTGCCGAAGCGACCGACGGCGGCCCGCAGGTGACTTTGAAAGACCTCCGGTACGGAGTGGGGTGTTCGGCGAGTGGCGGGGGACCCTGGTGGGCCGTGCTCACGGGGCTGTTGGTGGCGGTGCAGTTCGTGAGGTCGCGCCGTCGCTCTTGAACACGCCAGCGACGACGAGCTCACGTCACGCCCACCAACGCGGCCAGACTGAGCTCGATGGCGTC
>JBGAIY010000379.1:0-7741 GCA_044225205.1 Myxococcaceae bacterium
GTGCACTGGGCGGGCGGCGTGACCGTCGACCCCGGTCAGGCGCGCTCGGCGCTCGACTGCGCCGCGCTGGCCACCAGAGAAGGCCTGTTCGGCACGACGCTCGGGCTCTTGGCTTCGCTCCCGTTCGACGCCGCGCGCATGGGGGGCCGCTTCATCGACTTGTTTCGCGGCTCGTCGGCCGAAGCTTCGCTGCCGCTCGCCGGCACGAAGGAGGCGGCGTCGGGAGACGCGCTGTACCACCTGCTCCTCGCGCTCTGTGCGAGTGGTGCCACCCTCCCGTTGTGGCTCAAGGCGCTCATGCGGAGCTTCGCGGCGGTCAAACTGGGCGCCTTCGTCGCTTCGGAGCCGTCGACGCTCTACGCCGTCGCGTTGGTGGGCACATCACTCGCCACCGCTCTGGCCGTGGCTACGCCCATCGCCGGCTTGTCGCTGGCGGTCGACGCCGTGGTCGGTTTCGCCTCGCGCGCCGCCTCGAACGCCGGCTTGCAAGAGCTGGCCAGCCCCGTTCGAATTCTCGGTGGCGGCGCCCTGCTGTGGACGCTCCTCGGCCTGTTTTCTGAACGTTTTCTGACCTTTGGCGCTGGCATGGCCGACGCAGTCACCCGTCTCACGGAGCGAGGCCATGGGTGAAAAAACGCATGAACCAAGCGCACAGAGGCGCCGCGAAGCCCGCTAGAACGGCCAACTCGCGCGCAGCAAGTTGTTCACCTCGGCCACGGTGACGGTCGGCGGCGTGGTCGGCACGCTCAGCATGGTGGAGCCCACCGCGGCGCGCTTGACCTGGTGGTCGAGCAAAATGCTCAGCCTCGAGAACGCCGAACCACCGGCGACGGCCATTCGCGAGGCGTTGTCGATTCTCTGGTGGTGCGCCACGCCGACCCTCGCCGGAGCGCTCGTTGGCTCGGTGGTCAGTGGCGTACTGACAGCGGGGTTCGAAGTGCATCTGGGGCCGTTGCTGCCGAGCGCGCGCCGGCTCGACCCCTTCGAGGGGTTTCGCAAACTGTTCTCGGCGAAGTCGTTCGTCGAGGTGGTGAAGACGCTGGTCGTCTCCGGTGTGGTGACCGCGGTGATGTGGCAGGGTGTCGCCCAGGCCGCGCCCGTGGTCTTTCGCGCGGTGACGCGAGGCGGTACCGACGCCATGGTGGTCACGCTCGCGCTCCTGGGCCCGCTGTGCCTCAAAGCGGCCTTCGTGCTGCTCGCCCTGGGCCTGGCCGACTGGGGGTACGCCCGGTACCGGCACCGCCAAGACCTGATGATGTCGCTCGAAGACGTCAAGCAAGAGCACAAGAACGCTGAAGGCGACCCGCACGCCAAGGCGAAGCGCAAAGCCGAACACCACCGGGTGGCCCAAGGAGGCGCGCGCCGGGGCACCCGTGCGGCCACCGCCATTGTCGTGAACCCCACCCACATCGCCATCGCCCTTCGGTACGACGAGACCGAGTGCGAGGCGCCCTATCTCGTCGCCAAAGGCCAAGAAACAGACGCCATGAACATTCGAAAAGAGGCCAACCTCGCCGGCATACCGATTGTGAAAGACGTGCCGCTCGCCCGTGCGCTCATTCACTACGACGTGGGAGAGCAGGTGCCCGAAGAGCTGTACCGAGCCGCCGCGGCGGTTCTCAAGGTGGCGTACGAAACCGTCAACCGCCGTGACCACCAGGGGAACACGCTGACATGAATGCCCTTTTCTCGCGGCTCGACCGCGCGCTCGCCGGCGCCAAGACGTCGGCCAACCTGGTGCTCGCCGCGGTCATGACGTTGATCGTCGGGTCGATGATCGTGCCGTTGCCCGAATGGGCGCTCGACGCGGGCATCGCCATCAACCTCGCGGCGGCGTGTTCGTTGTTGGTGGCGGCGTTGTCGGCGAAAGACGCCCTCAAGGTCGCCTCGTTTCCCACGTTGCTGCTCATCACCACGCTCTTTCGTTTGGCGATGAACGTGTCGTCGACGAGGCTCGCCCTGTCAGAAGGCCACGC
The DNA here is from genome assembly GCA_044225205.1 of Myxococcaceae bacterium. Taxonomy (GTDB): domain Bacteria; phylum Myxococcota; class Myxococcia; order Myxococcales; family Myxococcaceae; genus JAEUJT01. The sequence goes on from JBGAIY010000379.1 coordinate 1,977, forward strand.
CGGTGAAATCATTCAGGCCTTCGGCGAGTTCGTGGTGCGCGGAGACTACGTGGTCGGCGCCGTGATTTTCGCCATTCTCACCCTGGTGCAGTTTTTGGTCGTGACCAAAGGCGCCGAGCGCGTCGCCGAAGTGTCGGCCCGCTTCACGCTCGACGCGATGCCGGGCAAGCAAATGTCGATCGACGCCGACTTGCGGGCCGGGGCGATTTCGCAAGACCACGCCCGCTCGCGCCGACGAGCGCTCGAGCGCGAATCGCAAATGTTCGGAGCCATGGACGGCGCCATGAAGTTCGTCAAAGGCGACGTGATCGCCGGCCTCGCGATCGCCGGCATCAACCTGGTCGGTGGCACGGTCATTGGGGTGGCGCAAAACAACATGACGCTGTCTGAAGCCGCGTCGACCTACGCGCTCATTAGCATTGGCGATGGGCTGGTCTCACAGATACCGTCGCTGTGCATCGCGGTGGCGGCGGGCCTCGTCGTCACGCGGGTTTCTTCGGAGCACGACGAGTCGTCGCTCGGGGCCGACATCGGTGCGCAGTTCTTCGGCCAGTACCAAGCGTTGTGGGTGGTGGCCGCCCTGTGCGCGTTGCTGGCGCTGATGCCGGGCATGCCGCACCTGACCTTCGTCGTCATCGGCGTTTGTTTGGCCGGCCTGGGCGCGGCGCTGCGGCGCGCGGCGACCCGACCGGCCACGCCGGCACCTTCGGCCACCCGCGCCCCGGGGGCAGACGCGGGTGCGCGAAACAACGGCCCAGACGAAGTGACGAACGGAGTCATGGCCTTGGTACTCGACTTGGCCTTCGACTTGACCTTCATGGTCGAAGAAGACGGCGGCGCGTTCGCTCGGCACGACCTCACGCGCGTGCGAAACCGGGTGTACGCCGACTTGGGCGTCACCGTGCCCGCGTTCACCGTTCGCACGGGAGCACCGTTGCCGAACGGTTCGTGGGCGCTGGCCGTCGACGAAATACCTTCGGGCCGAGCCAGCGTGGGCGACGCTCGCTGGTTCGCCATGGCGCCCCCGGGCGAACTCGCCATGCTGGGCGTCAGCTCCGCCCAACCCTTCACCGACCCGACGACCAGCAAAACCATTTCGGTCGTCTCGCGTGACGACGCAGGGCGGCTCGAGGGCACGAACGTCGCCATTTGCTCGGTTCGCGCCCTGGTCAGCGAGCACCTGGTCGCCCTGCTCAAGAAGCGGGCGGCTCACTTTTTCGGCGTGCAAGAATTGCAAGCCGCGCTCACCAAGCTCGAAGCGGGCTCGCCCGCGTTGGTGAAAGAAGCGCTGCTCAAAGTGCCCTTGCCCCTGCTGGCCGACGTCTTGCGCCGGCTGCTGGCCGAACAGGTGTCGATTCGCAACCTGCGGGGCATTCTCGAGGCGCTGGTGGCCCCCTCGGCCGAAGGCGACGCGGCCCAATTGGCTGAGCGATGCCGGGTCGCCTTGTCGCACCAAATCAGCTTTCAACATGCCCCCAGTGGGCCGCTCCATGCCTACCTCGTCGACCCCCAAGTCGAAGAGTCGCTGCGGCTGCACGGCCACGCGCTCGACCCCGACCACGCGGGTTCCATTCTCGAGGGCGTGCGTCGGGTGGTGAAGACCGGCCGGGCGGTGTTGCTGGCGTCTCCCGATGTGCGGCGTTCGTTGCGCCGGTTGATCGAAGGCGCGTTTCCCGACGTGGCGGTGCTGACGTTCAATGAACTCGACCCTGAACTGCACATTCGGCCGGTGGGTCGCCTCACGCCGGCTCGCCGCCTGAACGCACTCGAGCCCGAAGCTCAGGGGAGCTGATTCACGGTCGCGGTCAGCGCACCGTTCAGAAAACGCAATGGCTTGCGACCGAGGCTCGCTCTGGAGTTGCTGGTTTCCCGGTCTTCTCCTCGGTGGCTTTGCCGCTCCTGGGCGTGGGCAGGGCGGCGGGCGGGCCGTCTCGCTGGCCATGTGCTGCGCTCGTGACGCCAGTTGACCGAACTCGCGTTTCTCGACGAGGCCAAGCGGGCGTTCAACGACCGCGTCGGGCTGAGCGGCACCGGCCTCGGAGCATTGCGCGCCTCCCCGATGTTCCACGCTCGCTTCGAATCGCGATGCGGTCAGGTCTTTTGCCGCAGGGCCTGCGACAGGTAGGCGTACAGGGCACCCGCGAAGCACTCCGCGTGCTCGCGCAGAACCAACAATGAAAACAGGTGGGGTTGGTCTAGAACGTCTTGAACGTCGCCGGCAGGCACCAGAAACAAAGCGAGGTAGCTTTGGTACATGCTCCGTACCCGCTCGGAGAGCGCCTCGAGGTCAGAGACCCGGTCGGTCACATCGTAAAAAACGAGGCGGTACTCGCGGCCTCGGTCGCTGATCTCAATGTACGGCGCGCCGGTGCGTTCGCAGTCTTGCCAATGGCCCGGCTGGTCTGGGCTGTCTTTGAAGACGTACTTCATCGTCGTGACCGGTCATAGCGCGGTTCGCTCGCGTCACCGTTCGACAAACCGACTCGACCTGAACTACGCGGCCTCCATGACCGCTCGTTTTCTTTGTCACGGGTTCGCCCTCAGCCTGTTCGCGTTGGTCTTCTCGGTGCCTGCGGCGGCCCAGCAAGGGTACGTGCGGCAACAAACGTCGAGCGGGGCCTGCGAATACTGGAACCGTCGCACCATTGCCTTCGCCGTCGACCGCGCGGGCGCCCCCGACATCGCGGGTGAAGACGAATTCGCGGCGGTCATCAACGCGCTGACCAGCTGGTCAACGGCGGTCTCGAGCTGCAGTGACCTGACCTTCGTGTACGCGGGCACGGTGGCGAGCGCGAGGGTCGAATACCTGCCGACTGGCGCGAATCAAAACGTCATCGTCTTTCGCCCCAAGTTGTGCAGCGAGGTCGTGCCGACGAACGATGCGTGTCTGGCCCAGAACACCTGTGGCAATCAGTACAACTGCTGGTCGCACAACGCCGGCATCGTGGCGATGCCGACGACCACGGTGAACGAAGCCACCGGAGAGATTCTCGACGTCGACGTTGAGCTCAACCTGGCGTCATTCACCTTCACGACGGTGAATTCGCCCGTCTGCGCGCCTCCGAATTTTTCGCAGACCTGCGTGGCGACCGACGTGCAGAACACCGTCACGCCCAGCATCGGCCTCGCCATTGGGCTTGGGCACGTGAGCAACCCGAGTTCGACCATGGCGGCGACCACCGCTCCGGGAGAGCTCAGCAAACGCACCATCGACTCGGCGACGGTCGCGGGGGTCTGCGCGGTGTACCCGAAGAACCGGCCGGCGACGACGTGCGACGGTGGCGCGGTCGAACCACCCGTCGTCGACGGTGGCCACAGCGATGGTGGCCCAAGCGACGGTGGCCAGAACGACGGTGGCACCGCGGTCGTGTGCAATTTCGAAACGTGTACTGGGTGCTGTACGAGCGACGGTCGCTGCGAGCTGGGCACGAGCCCCATGGCGTGCGGCACGCAGGGCAGTCGGTGCGACCTGTGTGACTTGGGAGAAGTGTGCGGAGCCGGTGTCTGCCACCCGCCCAAAACGGGCTGTGGCTGCTCGGCCTTGGAGCCCAGCATGGCCGTCATGACCGCGCTCATCACGTGGGCATGGCTTGCTCGACGGCGTCGAGTCGAGCGCGACGCCACCTGAATTCGGTCGCTTGGAGTGCTGCACGAGGAGCGACTCCGAAGCCGTTGATATTGCGCGACGCGCTTTTACGCGCCGGGAGCGAGCGGCGGCACTTTGCCGTCAGGCCCGGGCTTGTTGACCCGGTCTTTCAGCTCTTTGCCCGCGCGAAACAACAAGCCGCGCTTCGCACGCACCGGTATCGGCGCGCCGGTCTTCGGGTTGCGGCCTTGGTACGCGCCGTAGTGCTTGACGTGAAACGCGCCAAGCCCCCGAATCTCGATGTTTTCACCGCGTACCAACGCGTCTTTCATCGCGTTGAAGATGTTCTCGACACACGCTTCAGCTTGCTTCTGCGTGATGCCCTTCTTCGCAATCAGAATGTTTACCAGGTCAGACTTCAGCATCGCGCCCCCTTCGGGTTCGACCAACGGTCGATAATCATTGGCGTTTTCAAAAGAGTACCGCTGAATGCCGGAACCTCGCAAGAAACCTACGGTTTTTGGGGTTCGAGCTCTTCGTTCGCGAGGTCAGCCCACGAAATTTCTTTGAGTTTCTCGACACTTGCGTCGTCGACCGCCGAATAGATCGACGCAACGCGTTCGAACAAACCGGTGTGCAATTTGCGCTCGGCGGCCGCATTCATGACCGTACCGCCGACCGCCGCGGAGATGTCAGCGACCGTCAGCGCACTCGGTTCGCGCGCGGGAAACAGCTCGTCTTTTCGGCGCAAGAGCAGGCCCGCGCCTTCTAAATGAAAAGCGAGGTCGGCGATGCGTTGCGCCGGCAATTTGAGGCTGGTGGCGAGTGAGAGCACGGTGGGCGCGGGCAGCCCCTTGAGCGCCGCGTGCGCGACGAGCGCGGCCATGCGAGTGGCGATGAGTTCAGCGCTTCGGGGGTGCGCGAGCAGGTCTCGAAATTCGTCGTGAAAGTCGGCGTGCTCGACTGCGTACGCCAGGCGAGCGCCCGACAGCACGATGTACCACGCGACGTAGGCCCACGTGAGAAACAGGGGGGCGATGCCGAGCGAGCCGTAGAGCGGGTTCGCGCTCCAGAACAAGTCGGCGATCGACCGGTAGAGGTGGCGAGCGAGTTCCCAGGCGAGGCCGGCGACGGCGCCACCGAACAACGCCGAACGCCACGGCACGTGGGCGTGGGGCGCGAGCTTGTACAAGAGCGTCAACACGCTCACCGCGGTGAGCAGCGAGCCCAGCTCGAACGCGACGCCCGAGAACGGTATGTGCAGCCAGACAATGAGCTGCTTGACGGTGTCGGTGCCGAGCAGCGTCACCGCCATGAGCAACGGCCCCACGAGCAGCACCCCCAAGTACAGCCCGATGCTCAGCAAAATGGGCCGACGGCGACGCACCGACCACACCTGGTTGAGCGAGGCGTCGAGGTGGCGAACCAAAATGCCCGCCGACACCAACAGGGCGACGAACGACAAGTTGCCACCGGCGCGCGACTTGGCGCCGGTCAGAAACTTGTGAATGGTGGCCTCACCGCCGGGTGACAAAATGTCTTGAAAGAACCGGGTGACGAGCTTCTCGACGTGATGTTCGCCCTGCACCGAGCTGAAGACTTCGAGCAGCGACAAGACGACCGCGGCCAACGGCACCAACGAGGTGATGGTGATGAAGGTGAGGTTGCCGGCGCGCAAAGCGAGTTCTTCGCCACGGTACCCCAACACCACGGCGACGATGACCCGCCACGCTTTGACGGCGCGACCGGCCCACTTCGTGGTCAGCGACCGCTTCGGCAGCGCGCTCGAGGTGTTCGCGGCGGGGGTTGGCGCACGCACGGGTTGCACGGGCCTGTTCACCGACGAACGAGAATGCGCTCGATGAGTTCTTTCGAAATTTGCGTGAGTTCGACGAACACCACGCCCATGCCCTTGTTCTTGCCGGTACCGGAGACGCGAACCACCTGACCGATGCCCTCGATGGTCTCGAGTTCTTCGAGAATGACGGTGAAGCGCAGGTTGACCTTGGTGCCAATGGGCAGCGGGTCGTCAGAACGAATGAACACCCCGCTCCGCGAGATGTTCATGACGTATTCGTCGATGAACGCGTCGACCGACGTGAAGTCGTGGTTGATGGTGCGCCGAATTTCGACGCGTCGTTCGACGGTTCGCTTCATCACGCCCTCACTTCACGTCGGG
>JBGAIY010000380.1:0-7715 GCA_044225205.1 Myxococcaceae bacterium
GTTGAACGTGCTCAACCGGCTCGACGTGACGCCCGCCAAGTCTGGCGCCCAGCTGACGATCAGAGGCACCAAGGCACCGGTCTTCACGGTCTTTCGGCTCAATGACCCCGACCGCTTGGTCATCGACGTCAACAACGCGTCGACCAAGGGCATTCAAGGCCACCACGACGGCGCCGGCCCCGCGGTGGGCGTGGTCGCCTCGCAATTTTCTGACGCCAAGACCGAAGTCGGCCGCATCTTGATCGGCCTCGACGGCGCGACCAAGTACGACGTGCGCGCCGACCACAACGACTTGGTCGTGCGAATCGACGGCGCCCCCGCAGCGGCAGCCGCCCCGGTCGTCGCCGAAGCCGCCCCTTCACCGACCGTTGCCGAACCCGAAGCGAAGCCGGCTGCGGCCACGAAGCCGACCGAAGCGGCCGCGGTGTCGGCCACGTCGGGCAGCGATGTCGTCGCTTCACGCGTCGACGAGGCCCCGGTGAAGAACCCGGCCACCGTGCTCAAGTCGGTGTCGTGGTCGAAAGGCGCGTTGCGCTTGGGCACGAACGGCCAGGTCGCGAAGTTCGAACTCATCGCCCTCGAAAACCCTCCGCGCTTGGCCATTGACCTGTTCGGGCTCAAGAACTCGGCGCGCGCCCCCAAGGTCAAAGACCAGCTCGTGCGCGACGTGCGCATCGGCCACGACGACGGCAAAGTGCGCGTGGTCGTCGAAGGCAGCTCGATGCCGGTGTTTCAAGCCACCCGCAAAGACAACGGCCTGGTCGTCTCGTTGACCGCCAACGCCTCGAACGCCACCGGCGGCTCGACCGCGGCGGCGGCCGTGGTCGAAGCCGAAGCCGCGCCCAACAGCGAAGCGTACGTCGAAATCGACGGGCACCGGCTCAATGAAGAGACCGCGCCGCAGGTCGCCGACGCCGACGTGAAGGGCGTCGACTTTCAAGAAGCCGCTCAGGGCGGCAGCGTCGCCATCAAGCTCAGCCACGCCACCAAGTACAAAGTCGAACGGCCCGACCCGCGCACCGCCGTGCTGACGCTCGACGGCGCGAAGATCACCAAGAGCCTCGAGCGCAGCCTCGACACGAGCGACCTCGAGACCCCGGTGAAAATGGTGAGCGCGTTCGCGGTGCCGGGGGCCGGCAACCGGGTTCGCGTGGTCGTCGCCTCCGACAGCCCCATCACCGAAGTCGTGACCCAGCAGCCCACCGGTTTGTCGTGGCGCATCGCCGCGAAAGCGAATGGCGGCAATGAAGCCGTCATGGCCGAGAACCGGTCGGCCGGCTTCGCCACCGAAGCGACCCAATTCGCCGAAGAGGGCGCCCCGCAACAGCGCCGCTATGTCGGCAAGAAGGTGTCGTTCGAATTCAAAGACATCGACATTCACAACCTCTTGCGCATCATCGCTGAGATTTCGAAGAAGAACATGGTGGTGGCCGACGACGTGTCGGGCCGGGTCACCATTCGCCTGCGCAACGTACCGTGGGACCAAGCCCTCGAACTGATTCTCCGCTCGAAGGGGCTCGGCAAACAGGAGTTCGGCAACATCGTACGCATCGCTCCGCTGTCGGTGCTCGAGAACGAAGCGAAAGCCAACGAAGCGATCGCCAAGGCCAGAAAAGAGAGCGCCCCGTTGTCGGTGCAGTTGATACCCGTGAACTACGCCACGGCGAGCGACATGTCGGTGCGCGTGCGCGAAGTGCTGACGACGCGCGGCAACGTCGCGGTCGACACTCGCACGAACACGCTCATCGTTCGCGACTTGGCCGAAAACATGGGCAAGGTGAAGTCGCTCGTCGCCGTGCTCGACACCCAAACGCCGCAAGTGCTCATCGAGAGCCGCATTGTCGAAGCGAGCGCGACCTTTCGTCGGGCGGTCGGCGTGCAGTGGGGCGGTCAAGGCATCATGTCGACGGTCGGCGGCAACCCCACGGGTCTCGTTTTTCCCAGCTCGGTGGCGCTGTTGGGCGGTGTGCCCGGCAACGCGACTGGTACCGCCGCCACCCCGAACTACGCCGTCAGCTTGCCCGTCGGCGCGGGCGACGGGTCAGGTGGCGCCGTGGGCATGACGTTCGGCTCTGCCGGCGGCGCGGTGCAGCTCAACTTGCGCCTCTCCGCGCTCGAAGCCCAGGGCAGCGTGCGCACCGTGTCGGCGCCCCGGGTGACCACGCTCGACAACTCCACGGCGCGCATCAGCCAAGGCGTGTCGATACCGTTCAGTCAGGTGTCGGCGGCCGGCGCGAACACGGCCTTCGTTGAAGCCCGCTTGCAGCTCGAAGTCACCCCCCACATCACGATGGACGGCAGCGTGCTCATGGCGATTCGAGCCGAGAACAACCAGCCCGACCCCGCCAACACGGGCGCGAACGGCCAGCCCGGTATTGCTCGCAAAGAGGCCACGACCAACGTGCTCGTCAAAGACGGCGACACCACGGTGCTCGGCGGCATTTACGTGCGCACCGGTTCGGCCAGCCAAGCGGGCCTGCCCATTCTCAGCAAAATACCTGTCATTGGTTTCTTCTTTCGAAACTACAGCGAGCTCGAAACGAAGCAGGAGCTGCTGATTTTCATCACTCCGCGAATTCTCAACCGCCAGTCGGTTGCGCAGACCCTGTGAGGAACGCCACGATGATTCGATTCTTTGTGTTGCTTGCATTGTTGGCCCTCGCGGCGAGCGGCTGCGCGCCGAACCCAGGCGTCATCACCATTACCAACTTCTCGTTCGCGTCGACCCCGTGCGCCGTGCAGGCGGCTCCCATGACGTACGCGGTCGGCGGCACGCTCGACCTGGCCGGAGGCGTCGCGCCGCAGGTGCCGCGCTACTACACCCAAATCGAGTTCAACACGGCCATGACCACCCAGGGCGTGCAGTTGTCGAACGGCAACCCCAACCTCGAGAACCCGAACCGAGAACGCATCGTTCTCGACAACCTTCACGTCACCTACACCATCAAGAAGGGCGGGGCGGCCGCGAAAACCCTCACCGCGACCGACGACCTGCCGGTGTCGGGGAGCTACGAAGGCACTTCGCTCAAGAACCAAATGCTCACCAACGTCATCGGGCCCAAGGGCGGCGCGGCGTTGATGAACGAAGTGCCCGCGGCGACCACCTCGCCCGTGAAGGCCGAAGACATTGTCGAGCTGCGGCTGTCGGTGTCGATCGAGGGGCACCTGTCGGGCTCGGGCACCCACGTCTCGTCGGGGCCGGCCGTGTACCCGATTCAGGCGTTTCGTTCAGCGACGACCTGCGGAGCGAACGGGTTCGCGTCGGTCATTGACCAATGCCCGTTTGGTGGGCAAGACGGGTCTGCTCCACGCTGTGCACCGTAAGACCGAACCCGGGTGACCATGGGCATTTCAGAACATTTGCAGCACGTGGTTTCGAGCGTTGACGGCGCCATTGCCTGCAGCGTCATGGGCTTCGACGGCATCGCCGTCGAGACCTATCAGGCGGCCGCGCGCCAACAAGACGCCACCACGTTGGAACTGACGACCGCCTGGGTCGAGTTCGCGAACGTGCTCTCGCAGCTCAAAGCCGCCGCCGAGACCCTGAAGACCGGCAAGGTGGCCGAGCTGAGCGTCAATTCAGAGAAGGTCATCACGCTCATGCGAATGATCACGCCCGAGTACTTTTTCATGCTCGCGCTGAGCCCCTCGGCGAACTACGGCCGGGCGCGCTACGAGCTGCGCATCACCGCGCCCAAGTTGGCCACCGAGCTGTAAGTCGCCGGAGCGCCTGCGAAACCGCTTACGCACCGCCCGCCGGCGTCGGCTGACGCGTTTTGTCGTACGGCATTGCTTGCCCGGTACCGACCGCGAGGGTAGAGAGCCGCCGCTCGACTCTCTTTTCGCAAAGGCGCTCCCATGGCCGGTACTGTTGATACGTCAGAATTTCGCAAGGGTATGAAGATTGAAATCGACGGCGAGCCGTTCGAAATCGTCGAATTTCAGCACGTGAAGCCCGGCAAGGGCTCGGCGTTCGTTCGCACCAAGTACCGCAGCATGATCAGCGGCCGGGTGCTCGAGCACAACTTCAAGTCGGGTGACACGTTTGGCCGCCCCGACATCGAAGAAAAAGAAATGCAGTACCTCTACCGTGAAGGCGACGAGTTCCACTTCATGGACTCGAAGACGTTCGAACAGACCTTCTTGGGCGAGAAGGTGTTGGCCGAGAACAAGTTCTACTTGAAAGAGAACATCTCGGCGTCGGTGCTCTTTTTCAACGGCAAGGCCATTGGCGTGACGTTGCCCAACTCGGTCGAACTCAAGGTCACCAAGTGCGACCCGGGCGTTCGCGGAGACACCGTGTCGGGAGCGACCAAGCCGGCCATTCTCGAGACGGGCTACGAAGTCAACGTGCCGCTCTTCATCAACGAAGGCGACGTGTTGAAAATCGACACCCGCGACGGCAAGTACCTCACCCGCGTGGCGACGGTTGCTTAAGGCCATGGCTTCATCGCGCAAAGTGACTGTGAAGGCTCAGGGCACCACGGTTTCGGCTTCGGGGCGAACCTCGCTCGACGTCGAAGCGTTGCGGCAAATCGTCGAAATTCTCGAGCGCAGCGAAGTGACCCAGCTGGTGTGGGCGAACGGCGACGAGAAGCTGACGATTCGTCGGGGGCCGCCCCCGGCGGTCGTGCAGCAGGTGGCCATGCCGGTGCCGAACGCCGCGGTTCAGCCGGTCGTCGCCGAACCCATGCGCCCCAAAGCGTCGGCCCCGGCCCGCCCGACGGCCGTCGCCCCTCCCGCCGCCGCAGCCCCGGCCGACTCCGACAAGAAGGGGCACGTCATCACCTCGCCGTTCGTCGGTACGTTCTACCGAACGCCGGCGCCCGACCAACCCGCGTTCGTCGAGGTCGGTGGCACGGTGAAAAAGGGCCAGGTCTTGTGCATCGTCGAGGCGATGAAGTTGATGAACGAGATCGAGTCTGAAGTCTCGGGCAAGGTCGCCGAAATTCTCGTTCAAAACGCCCAGCCGGTCGAATTCGGGCAGCCGCTCTTTCGCATCGAGCCGGCGTAGAGCGCGTTTCACGGTGGGCGTTGGCGATGCCGGGTTCACCCCGAGGCGCGCCAACGCTCTTGCCTTCTTCAACCGAGCAAAGAAGCGAAAGGCTGAGAGCCATGTTCAAAAAAGTGCTCATCGCGAACCGTGGTGAAATCGCGCTGCGGGTGATTCGCGCGTGCCGTGAAATGGGCATTGCCACGGTGGCGGTGCATTCGACCGCCGACGCCAACGCGTTGCACGTGCGCTTCGCCGACGAAGCGGTGTGCATTGGGCCGCCCTCGTCGAAAGAGAGCTACCTCAACGTGCCGGCGCTGTTGTCGGCGGCTGAAATCACCCGCGCTGACGCCATTCACCCGGGCTACGGGTTCTTGTCAGAAAACGCCGACTTCGCCGAGGTCTGCCAGAAGTGCAAAATTGCCTTCATCGGCCCCAAGCCCGAGCTGATTCGGCTCATGGGCAACAAGGTGCGGGCGCGCGAAGCCGCGAAAGCGGCGGGGTTGCCATTGCTGCCGGGTTCTCCCGGCGTGCTGAGCAGTGCCGAAGAGGCGGTGGCGGTGGCCGAGGGCATCGGTTTTCCCGTGATTTTGAAGGCGGCGGCGGGCGGTGGTGGGCGTGGCATGAAAATCGTTCGCGACGCGCGGGCGCTGCCCCAAGCGTTTGCCACGGCGTCGGCCGAAGCGGTCAACGCGTTCAGCAACGGCGACATGTACCTCGAGCGGTACGTCGAAAAGCCGCGCCACATTGAAATTCAAATCGTCGGTGACCTGTACGGCAACATCGTTCATTTGGGCGAGCGTGAATGCTCGGTACAGCGGCGCCACCAGAAGCTCATCGAAGAGAGCCCGTCGCCGGGGGTGAGCCCCGCGCTCCGCGCCGAAATGGGCCGGGTCTCGGTCGAGGCGATGAAGAACATTGGGTACACCAACCTCGGCACCATCGAATATTTGATGGACGAGCACGGCCGCTTTTATTTCATGGAAATGAACACCCGCGTGCAGGTCGAGCACCCGGTGACCGAGCAGGTGACCGGCGTCGACCTCGTGCGTACCCAAATTCAGCTGGCGGCCGGTGAAAAGCTGCCCTTCACCCAGGCCGACGTGCGCATGTCGGGGCACTCCATCGAATGTCGGGTCAATGCCGAAGACCCGGTCACGTTCGCTCCGTGGCCCGGCAAGATCACCGCCTACAGCGCCCCGGGCGGCCTGGGGGTACGGGTCGATTCGGGGGCCTACGAAAACTACACGGTACAACCGCACTACGATTCGCTCGTCGCCAAGTTGATTGTCACCGCCGAGAACCGCGACGTCGCCATTGCCCGAATGCAGCGCGCCCTGTCTGAGTACGTGGTGCAGGGCATTCGAACCAACATTCCGTTTCATCGGGCGGCGCTGCAAGAAGACATGTTCACCCGAGGCGAATACGACACGCGGTTCGTCGAGCGAATGCACGCCTCGGAGACGGGCACGCAGCGGTTGCGCAAGGCGATTGAAGAGACACCGTAACGGCGGTGGGGTCTTGAAGCGCCCAACTGCCTGTTTTCGCGGCGCAAGGTTCTTGGAGCTGGGGTGGGTCTCTGGTAGCGTCGCTCGCGGCGTCAGCGCACCTTTTCCCCCATAAAACCCTAGAAATTTCAGGTCCTTGGACAAGAACAAGATCATCGAGGCCGCCGCGAAACTGGTCGCGAAGGGGGCCTACGACAAAGCGATCAAGGAGTACCAGAAGATCCTGGAGGTGGACGCGAAGGACGTCCGCATTCTCCAGAAGATGGGGGAGCTGTACCAAAAGAAGAACGACAACACCCAGGCGGCCAACTACTTCACCAAGGTCGCCGAGAGCTACGCGAACGACGGCTTCTTTCTCAAAGCGGTCGCTCTGTACAAGCAGGTGTTGAAGCTCGACCCCTCGCTGATGGACGTGAACATCAAGCTCGCCGAACTGCACCAACAGTTGCAGCTCATGGGCGAAGCGATGGCGTACTACCAAATTGTCGCGAACCACTACGACAAGGCGGGCGACGTTCGCAAAAGCCTCGACGTGCTCAAGACCATGGTCGACCTCGACCCCGACAACGTACCGTCGCGGGTGAAGTTGGCCGACTTGTACCTGCGCGAGCACATGAATGCCGAAGCGGTGGGCGAGTTTCAAAAAGCCGCCGAGCATTTGAAGCGACAAGGCAGCGTCGACGACTACCTCCGCGTGGCCGAGCGCATCAGCGCCATTGAGCCCAACAACTTGCAGCTCGCTCGCGAATTGGCCGAGCTGTACTTGCAGCGCAACGACCAGAAGCGGGCGCTCGCGAAGCTGCAAATTTGCTTCAAGGCCGACCCCCGCGACATTGAAACGTTGCGGCTGTTGGCGGTGGCCTTTCAAGGGCTCGGGCAAACCAGCAAGACCATTTCGGTCTACAAAGAGCTCGCGCGCGCCTACGAGGGCCAGAACAACCTCGATGATGCCGACAAGGTCTGGCAGCAAGTCTCGCTGCTCGACCCGAACGACCCCGACGTGGTGGCCCGCTCGTCTATACCCGACCCCGCGCCGTCGATGCCCGCGCCCCCGTTGCCGCCCATGTCGTCGCCGGGGCCCCCGCGGGCGCCGCTCGCCTCGGCTCCGCAGCCCATGGCGGCGCCTCCGCCGGCCCACGCGGCCCCCGCGCCCCGGCCCGACAACGTCGCGAAGCTGCTGACCGAAACCGACGTGTACGTGAAGTACGGCCTGC
>JBGAIY010000381.1:0-7715 GCA_044225205.1 Myxococcaceae bacterium
GTGCGACACGTCTTGCCCGTTGAGCCGGTAGGTGCCGCGGGTCGGCGTGTCGAGGCACCCAATGACGTTCATCATGGTCGACTTGCCCGACCCCGACTGGCCGACAATGGCGACCCATTCACCTTTTTCAATGCCGAGCGACACGCCGTCGAGCGCGTGCACGGTCTCGCCGCCGACGACGTATTCTCGGTAAATGTCGGTCAGCTCGATGAGCATGGCGCTACCCGCGTTGAGGCCCGGGGCCACCGCGGCCTCCCCGCCCCTTGCTTTCTTCAATGGTGTCGCCGTCTTTCAAGTCTTTGGCGAGCGTGCGGTACGGCCCCTCGACGATGTGCTCTCCTTCTTTGAGCCCCTCGAGAATTTCGATGTCGGTGTCTGACGCAATGCCGGTGCGAACGCGGCGCACCGACACCTTGTTCGAGTCGTCGATCACGAAGACGACCTTGGCGAACTGCTCGCCCTTCGGCGTGGCGATGACCTGCTTGCCGCCCTCGACCGACTCGGGCTTGGTGTCGTTGAGCACGCCCTCGGGGCGAACCGTCACGGCTTGCACCGGCACGATGATGGTGCTGTCGCGTTGGTCGGCGACGATCTTCACTTCGGCGCTCATGCCGGGCATCACGCCCGGAGGCCGCGCGGTGAGCGCCACCGTCACGGGAAAGCTGGTGGTCTCTTGCTCGGTGCCGGGGTTGCGAATGAGCGCCTTCTGCGCGATTTCGACGACCGTGCCGTCGAACGTCTGACCCTCGAGCGCGTCGACTTTGATTTCAGAGCGCTGGCCCTCTTTGAGGTGCACCACTTCGTGCTCGCCCACTTCGATCTTCACTTCCATCGACGCGAGGGCGGCGAGCGTCATGACCACGTCTTCGTTGAAGTCAGACCCACGCACCCGTTCGCCGACTTCGCGCGTACGCTCGATGACCGTGCCGTCAATGGGCGACACCAACACCGTCTTCGACAAATTGTTGAGCGACTCGTCGAGCACCGCCGCGGCTTGCCCCGCGCGGTCTTGAAACGCGGTGACCCGGGCCTTCGCGGCCGACAAGTCAGAGCTCGTCTTTTCTTCTTCGGCTTTCGACGCCATGCCCTTCTCGACGAGCGCCGCCACGCGGGTGTATTCGCGCTGCAGCCGGTCGACGTCGACCTGGGCCGTCGCGACGTCAGACCGGGCGGCGTTCACCGCCGACTGCGCCTGCTTCGTGTTGGCTTCGTAGCGACGGCGGTCGAGCCGGCCCAACACCTGCCCTTTGGTCACCTTGTCGCCTTCTTTGACCAACAGCTCGACCAAGTCGCCCGACAAGTTCGAGCTGATCTTCACGGTGGTCGCGGCCTGCACTTTGCCGGCGCCGGTGACGGTGCGGGTAATCGGGCCGCGCTTGACCGTGCCCTTTTGCACTTCGGTCGGCGGAGGCGGTCGCTCTTTGAGCCCCGCCACCGTCACGCCCACCAACCCCACGACGATGACCGCCGCGATCAGCCCCTTCCACCACGTCATGGTGCTGCCTCCAGCGAGGCGCCCGACACGCGTTGCAGCGCGGCGCGCGCAATTTCAACGTCGACCCGCCCCTGCAACTGGGTGAGCTGCGCTTGAGTCACTTTGACCTGCGCATTTCGCACGTCGATGTTCGAACCCGCGCCGGCGTTAAACCGTTCGACTTCGACATTCAACTCGCGTTCAGAAAGGTCTTTGTTTTTCTCGGCGACCTGAGAAATGCGCAGCTGGGTTTCGAGCGTGCGCAACGTGCGCCGCAGCTCGCCCTCGAGTTCGGCGAGCGACTGCTTTTGTTGGGCGACGGTCTGCCGCCGCTGCACGTCGGCCGAATCGACCGCCGCGTCGGTGGCGAACCCGTTGAACACGTTCCAGTTCAAGTTGAGGCCAATGAAGAGCGCGTTCTGCTTGGTGGGGTCGGTGAAGAACGGGTTGGCGCTGGGAGCGCTGCGCGAGTACCCCCCTTGCAACGACAAGGAGGGGAAGTAGTTGCTGCGCGCGACCGACACGGCCAGTTCGCCGGCCCGCACCTGGGCTTCGAGCGTGTGAATCAACGGGCGCTTTTGGCGGGCCACCTCGAGCAGTCGGCCCGCGTCGGGGGCCGCGGCCAACACGGTTTTCGGGCTCATCGATTCGGGCACCACGGCTTCGATGTCGTCGACCGGCCGGCCGAGCCATTCGAGCAAGTCGACTTGCGCCGAGGCAATGGCCTGCTCTTGGCGCATCACCGAAATCTCGTCGTTGCCCAAGTTGACTTCGGCGTCGAGCACGTCGCGCCGCTGGCCTCGGCCCGCTTCGAAGAGCGACTTCGCCCGGCTCAGCTGGTCGCGGCTGCGCTCGACGCTCGCCTGCAACACCTTGAGCGTCAGCTGGGCACGCACCAATTCGAAAAACCGCCGCACGGCTTCGAGCTCTGACGCCAATTTCTGTTCTTCGAATTGGCCCTTCGCCGCTTCTTCTTGCGAGCTCGCCTGGGCGATCTGGTTCCACCAGCGGCCGCCGTCGTAGAGCAGCTGGGTCACCGTCAAGCCCAACTGAAATTGGCCGTAGTTGACGCTCGGCGTGTCGACCGACTGTTGCACGTAGACGATTTGGCCATTGGCGTCGCTGACGCACTTGCCGGCGGCGTCTTGCTGGCAGACGGTGCTGAAACGCCGCTGCGGGCCGGCAAACGTGTCACCGACCGTGGCCGACACGTCGAGCCGCGGCAAAATGGCCGACCGCGCGTTGACCCGGTTCACCGACGCGGTGTTCGCCTGCAACTCAGCCACGATCGCCTGCAAGTTCTGCCGGGCCCCGGCGCGCACTTCGTCGAGCGAAATGGGCGTCGCCGCCGCAGCCGCCGCCAATACCAACCACGTCATGACATGCCTCCTCGACCACCGCCGGGCGGGCCACCGTGCGGCATCAGCCCCGGCAGCCCCACGCCGACCGCGCCGGCGAACAGGGCATACACGAACAGGCCAAGCAGCACGGCTCGCCACGGCTTCATGTTGGTCGCCGCGCCAAAACCAAGACCCATCAGCACGGCCGACCACAGGTAAAAAAAGTTCACCGCGCTCAACGCGCGCGCAACGGGCTGCGAAAAGTCACCCTGCCAGAGGTCACCGAGCGAGCTGGGCACCAGGCTCGCCGCCATCTCGGGGCTCAACAGCGACTGCCTCGACGCGGCCACGAAGACGATGAGCTTGAAGACCGCCACCGGCAACAAGCCGACACACGCGGTGGTGAACGCCGCGCCGAAGGGCGCCTTGCGGCCCAACAACCACGCCAACACCTTGAGCAGCACCGCGAAGCCCAAACACGCCAGCGGCATGGCGAACACGCCCAAGGCCACGCTGCCCACCAACCCAATGCGCTCGGCTTGCTCAATTTCTTCGGTGATTTCCCGCTCGCTGGCCTTGCCCAGCTCACCCGACATTTGCATTTTCGGTATCACGACCCGCGCCATGTCGACCCGCGAGGCCAACATGGCGCCCGAGGCCGCGGTGGCCACGGCCAAAAACGCCAACGAAATGAACCACTTTCGAGACTCAACGGCGCGGGGCACCGCCCCCACCGGGTCAACGATGGCCGTCATGGGCAGGGCAAGGGTCTTGAACACGCGGGCAGATAACGCGCCAACCCCGGCACGATTTCAAGCGCCAAAACGATTTCACGGTGGTTCGCTTCGGCGCGATGCGTGCCCTCTCGTCGGTTTGCGGTGTGTTGCTGGTGCTGCCGCTGCTGGGCGAATGGTGGGCCCCAGCCGCGTACCTCGACCTGCTCACCGCTCCGGTCGCGCTCGGCGTCGCCGCCCTCGTGCTGGTCAGAGCCCGACGAGCCCCGCGCTTGGCCCTGCTGCTGCTGCCCCTGCTCGTGGCGACCTCCGCCTCCGCGCGGCTCACCCTGGGCGTACCGTCGTGGGTGCGGTCGGGCGCCCAACCCCTCATCGACCGGGTCAACGCCTACCACGCCGAACACGGCAGCTACCCTCCGGCCGACGCCGTGCGGGAGCGCGACTGTTCGTACTCGCCCCACGGCGACCACTTTTCACTGACCTGCCGCGGCGTGCTCTTCACGTTGTGCACGTACTCAAGCGAAACAGGCACTTGGCGGTCGTGGAGCTGAAGGCCACCCGCCGGTAGCGACCTGTAGCAGAAAAATTGAGCCAACGATCTTGGGGGTGTACACCTTCGGGTCAGCCTCAAAAGAGCGGGAGCCGCACCACATGGTCGACAGTACCGACTTTGCCCAGGTGATGTCTGAAGCCGAAGACATTGCGCGAAGTGTCAACCAACGACTGACGACCACCCACGTCCTGTTGGCGATGTTCACCGTTGAAAACCGTGGCGCCTTGTTGCTGACCGAGCGCGGCATCAACGAAGACGTGCTGCTCGAGCTGCTCACGAGCGCGCCGAGCGAGCCCGACGGCTTGGTCAAAGAGCTGCGCGAAAAGTGCCGCGAAATCGCCGCGAGCGTCGGCTCGAGCGAAGCCGACTGTTTGCACGCGCTCATCGCCATGTCGCGAGTGCGCTGCGCGGCGCAAGACTTGTTGTTCAAAACCGGCCTCGACTTGACGGCGCTGCGCAACACCGCGCTGTCGTACTTCACGTCGGGTCGCATGCCCCGCCGCTTCATGCTGCAGCGAGAAATGCCGCCGGGCGTGCCGCGCGCGCCCACCGGCCGGCCCGTCGGGGCACCGCCCCTGCCGTTCGCTCCCCCGAGAACCGCCGTCGTTTCGCGGCCGACCCCGCCCCCGCTGCAAGCCAAGCCGGCGACGCTCAAGCCCGCGCTCACCATGAAGGAGCTGGTCGACGACATTTCAGACGACGAAATTCGCGAACTCCAGCAGATCGACGTCGCGAAGGTCTCGCCACCTCCCGTGGCCATGCCGCACCCCGCCACCCCGTTTTCGAAGTTCGCGCTCGACCAGCGGCAGTACCCCCTGTTGGCGTCGCTGGGCAAGAACCTCACCCAGCTCGCCAAAGAGGGCAAGCTCGACCCCGTCGTCGGGCGGGCCAAAGAAATCGACGAAGTGATCGACATTTTGGGCAAGCGCCGCACGAACAACCCCTGCCTCGTGGGCGAGCCTGGCGTGGGCAAGACCGCGGTCGTCGAGGGCGTGGCCCAACAGCTCGCGACGCTGCGGGGGCCGCTGGCCGACAAGCTCGTGCTCGAGCTCGACATGGCCACGCTCGTCGCCGGCACGCAGTTGCGCGGCTCGTTCAGCGAGCGGCTCAACGGGCTCAAAGACGAAGTGAAAAAGGCCGACGGCCGGGTCGTCGTGTTCATCGACGAAATTCACACGCTCATCGGCGCGGGGTCGACCGGAGACGGGCCCCAAGACGCCGCCAATGAGCTCAAAGCCGCCATGTCGCGCGGCGAATTTCCGTGCATTGGGGCCACGACTCACGACGAATACCGAAAACACATCAACAGCGACCCGGCCCTCGAGCGGCGCTTCACGCCGGTGACGGTGAACGAGCCCTCGGTGCCCGAGACCGTTTACATTTTGAACGGCGTCGTCGCCCGCTACGCCGAGCACCACCACCTGACCTACCTGCCCGAGTCGCTCCAGGCGGCTGCGGCCTTGTCGTCGAAATACATCACCGACCGGTTCTTGCCCGACAAGGCCATCAGCGTGCTCGACTTGGCCGGGTCACGCTGCCGGCGTGAAGGTAAGGCGGTCGTCGAGCCCATCGACATTGCCCGGGTCGTGGCGAAGGTCGCGAACCTGCCCGAAGAACGCCTCCTGTTGAACGACTCCGAGCGGCTGTTGCGGCTCGAAACCGACCTGCGCCAACGCGTCATCGGCCATGAAGACGTCATCGACCGGGTCGCCAAAGTCATTCGGCGCAACTACGCCGGCTTCGCCAGCCGCCGGCCCATGGGCAGCTTTCTGTTCTTGGGCCCGACCGGCGTCGGCAAAACCGAAATGGCGCGGGGCCTGGCCGAGGTGCTCTTCGGCAACCGCGACGCCATGATTCGCATCGACATGTCTGAAATGTCTGAAGGCCATGGCGTCTCGAGGCTCATCGGCGCTCCGGCGGGCTACGTCGGGTACGGTGACGGGGGGCAACTGACCGAGCCCGTTCGCCGCAAACCGTCGTCGGTCGTCGTGCTCGACGAAATCGACAAAGCCAACCGCGAAGTGCTCTTGCTCTTGCTGCAGGTGCTCGAAGAGGGCCGCCTGACCGACGGCAAAGGCCGCCACATCGACTTTTCGAACACCGTCGTCATTCTCACCACGAACTTGGGCGCCGAGGCGTTCAGCCCCAAGGCCCGCACCGTCGGCTTCGGCGCGGCCGACCCCTTGACCAATGGCGAAGCCCAGGCCGCCGACGTCGCCAAGCGCGCCCTCCCCCCCGAACTGTGGAACCGCATCGACGAGCGCTGCGCGTTTCGGCCCTTGCGCGAAATCGAGGTCGCCCAGATCGCCAATTTGCTCTTGGCCGAATCGAGCAAGCGCCTGCATACCGAGAAGGGCATCGAATACACCGCGAGCCCTGAAGTGGTCGGGCACCTGCTCAAAAGCGGAGGGTTCGACCCGTCGCTCGGCGCCCGCCCCATGCGCCAAACGGTTCAACGCCTGGTCGAAGGCCCCCTCGCCGAGCGCATTTTGGCCGGCGACTTCGAGCACGGAGACCGCGTCTTGGTCGAATTGGCGCAAGGTCAATTGCATTTCACTCGGCAGTAGATACGACTGGCCCCGCCATGGCGCGCGCTCCCAGTCGAAACAGCCGTCGAAGTCGTCTCCTGAAGAAGCGGGCGGCCAAGCCCACGTCACGCCGCCCGAGCCGCACCAAGGCCACTGCGCGCGCCCCCGTCGTCATTGTCGGGTTCGGCCGCGTCGGAGGCGCCCTCGCGCTGGCGTTGCGCATGGCGCACTGGCCCGTCTCGGTACTACCCCGCTCGGGTGACGCCGTGCGTCGCGCCGCCGCCATGAAAATACCCTTGGCCGACCACGAGAGCATGAAGGCGGCCGGCTTTTGCGTGCTCGCCGTACCCGACGCCGCCATACCGTCGGTGGCCGAGCTGGTCGAAGACGACTTGGGCCCCAACACCACCCTCATTCATTGCTCGGGGGCGCTGCCGCTCACCACGTTCGGCCCCGCGCCCAGCCGGTCGGGGCGCGCGGTCGGCTCGTTTCACCCGCTCACCGCCATTTCTGACCCCCACATGGCCCTCGCCGGGTGCTCGGTGGCCATTGCGTGCACCGACCACGAAAAACTCGAAGAACTGCGGCAGTTGGCCGCGGCGATTCAGCTCTCGCCCATCGAAGTACCCGAGACGGGCCGCGCCGCCTACCACGCCGGAGCCGTGATGAGCGCGGGTCTGGTCGTCGCGCTGGCCGACGCCGCCGCCGCCGCGCTCGAACACGCCGGGCTGCAGCACGACGAAGCCATTCGGGCGCTGTTGCCGCTGATGCACTCGGCGCTCTACGGCATCGAGCATTTCGGGGTTGAAAAAGGGCTGACCGGCCCCATTGTTCGCGGTGACGTCGCGGTCGTTCAGACCCACCTCGACGCCCTCCCCGCTGAATTGGGCAGCATTTACCGGTTGTTGTCGCGCCGGGCGCTCAAGTTGACCGGCCATTTGCCGGCCGAAACCCGCCTCGCGCTCGAGCGCATTCTCGCCTAGATAGCCGATCCGCATAGAGGAAGTGATCGACTGTTTTGCGTGGCGGTGATCTACGCCGCCCATGCGATGGAAGACCACGTCTCAAGAGAAAGAGAAGGCGGTC
>JBGAIY010000382.1:0-7641 GCA_044225205.1 Myxococcaceae bacterium
GAAGCTGTTCGACCGTGACCGACGTGTTTTGAATCACTTCGGTCAACAGCGCATTCAGTTCGCGCCACTTTCGAAACATGAGGCCCCCCAAGGCTGAAAGACGAAACGGCACGGGTGTACGCCGCGAAGCCGGCCGAATGCCAGCGAAACCGCGGCCGGGCGGTTTTCACGAAAGTGGGCTCGCGCTCGCTGTACAACGTGCGCCGTGACGTTCGTCTTGCTCGCGTTGCTGACCGCCGCACCGCCCAACGTGTTGGGCTGGGCCGCGCCGTCGCACGGGCACCACCCGAAGTTGACCGACGGTGTGACCGCCTACGAGGGAGACGACTGGCTGGCCCCGGCCGCGGTCGAGTTGGGGGCGCCGGCCGAGTTCGACCTGGGCGAGGTGCGCACCTTCGCCGGCGGAGCGATTCAAGCCGACCACAATGACCGCTACGTCGTCTCGGTGTCAGACGACCAAGCGACCTGGCGCGACGTGCTGTTCGCCGAGCCGCTCAGCGAGCGAGGCCTGCGCACCCGCACCTTTCACCTGGGCAGCGGGGCCATGTCGGGGCGCTACGTTCGCTTGCGAGGCGAGGGCGGCGACGGCCGCTACAGCGTGAGCGAAGTCGAGCTCTTCACCGAACCGGCAAACTCGGCCTTGCTGCAAACCAAGTGGCTGCCCGACCACCCGGCCGACCGACAGTGGCTCGGGTTGGTGGTCGTCGCGGTGGTGGGGTTGGCGGTGTGTCGGTGGCGGCCCGCGGTCGCCCGCTTCGTGGTGCCGGGGCTGGGGCTCGCGGCAGCGGTGGTGGCGTGGCAGACGCTCAAGGTCGACCCGACCCAAGAGCGCATCACCTGGGTGCGGTTGATGGTGGCGAGCCTGGCGACGGCGGCGGTGCTGCTCGAGCCGCGGGCCCGGTCGGCCTGGTTCGTGGGAGTGCTGGCCTTCTGCGGGGCCATGGCGGTGGTGTGTTTTCTGAACTTCGGTCGGCCCCAGTTCTTCGACCAGGGCCGGGGCGCGCCGACGTTCTTGCACCACTACGACATGCGCACGTACTGGCCCATTGCGAAGTACTTTCACGAGCTGCGGTTCGACGGCGTGTACGCCGCGAGCGTCGCCGTCGTGGCCGACGAGCGGGGCGGCTTGAGCGCGATGGGGTCGACCCCGCTGCGCAACCTGCGCGACCACGAAGTGCGAACCGTGGCCGAGTCGCGCGAGTACATCGACGAGGTGCGCCAGCGGTTTTCTGACACGCGGTGGGCCGAGTTCGAAAACGACATGCAGTACTTTCGGCGCGCCATGGGCGACGGCGGCTTTCTGGGCAGCATGAACGACCACGGCGGCAACGCGACGCCGGTGTGGTTCTTGGCCGCGCGGCTGCTCTTCGCCCCCTGGCCCGCGTCAGACGCTGCGCTGTGGCTCGGGGTCGCCGTCGACGCCCTCTTGGTGCTGCTCGCTTTCGCCGCGCTCCTTTGGGCGTACGGCCCCCGCACCGCCTTCTTGGCGATGACCGTCTTCGGAGCGATGGACTTCTACATGTTCGGCACCAACTGGTTCGGCGCGGCCTTGCGGCACGACTGGTTGGCGCTGTGGTGCCTGGGCGTCGCCCTGCTCAAAAAAGAACGCTTCGCCGCGGCCGGAGCGTTGCTGGCGTGGGCGTCGCTGATTCGCGCTTTCCCCGCGCTCACGTTCGTCACGTTGGCAATGCCGCTCGTCTGGCCACTGCTGAACCGTGGGCCCGACCAAAAGGTTCGCTGGGGCGTCATTCGGTCGCTCGCCTTGGGCGCGGGCGGCTTCGGCGCCCTGCTCTTCGCGGCGTCGTCGTGGGTCTTCGGAGTCGACGCGTGGGCCGAGTGGCTGCGCAAGGTGTCACTGCTCAACGCGGGCGGGCATTTGAACAACATCGCCCTCAAGACGTACGTGGTCGGCGAACCGGTGGCCGCGCTGGTCGTCACGGGGGTCGTGCTCGCGCTCACCTTCTTCGCGTTGCGCGAGGCACCGCTCGACGAAGCCGCCGCGTTCGGTACCGCCTTGGTGGGAGTGGTCTTCAACCCGGCCAACTATTACCTGCACTGTCTTTTCATTTTGGTGGTGCTGGGCCGCGAGTCGGTGCGGCGGGCCGAACGGCCGCGCGGCGACAACGTGCCCTGGCTGGTGCTGACGCTCATGTGCGTGGGGTGCTACTTCACCAACCTCACGACGAGCCTCGACACCCACTTCGCGCGCGAGACCTGGGTCATGGTGGCGGCGCTGGTGGCGTTGTTGGGCTGGCAGGTTCGGCGAAGTCTCGAACCGGCGCTGGAGTAAGGCGAGGCGCGCAAAATGCGCACGTGCATTGGGCTCTGGCGTTGAAATCATTCAGGTTTCGGCCCGGTGCACGCGAGTTGCGCGGCGCGTTGGGGTCGCTTACGAGCACAGGCAATGGTCTCTCCATCATCTCCACGGCTCGCGGGTTGGGGCCGTCAATATGGTTCGGGGCGCGAGGTTCAAACCGAAGCGCTCGACCACGCCCCGCCGGTGCTGTTTCGGGGGCTCGGGCGCAGCTACGGTGATTCATCGTTGCCGCCGGCGTCGAACCCGTTGGTGGTGAACACCACGCGGGCCAACCGCATCGTTCGCTTCGACGACAAGACGGGCGTGTTGCGAGCCGAAGCCGGGCTGTCGCTCTACGACATCAACCGCACGTTTCTGCCGCGGGGCTGGTTCGTGCCGGTGACGCCGGGCACCCAATTCGTGACGCTCGGAGGCATGGTGGCGGCCGACGTTCACGGCAAAAATCACCACGTCGAGGGCTGCTTCGGCCAGCACGTCGACCGGTTGAAAATGCGGGTCGCCAGCGGAGACGACCTCGAATGCGGCCCCGACCTCGAGCGCGACCTGTTCTTGGCGACCGTGGGCGGCATGGGGCTCACCGGCCAAATTCACGAAGTCGAATTTCCCATGACGCGCATTCCCACTCCGTGGGTCTACCAAGAGTCAGAACGGGTGCCCGACATTGACGCGTACATCGCCGCGCTCAAAGACGCGGCGCGCGACTGGCCCATGACCGTGGGGTGGATCGACTGCCTCTCGTCGGGCAAGAACTTGGGCCGCGGGGTGTTGATGAAGGGCCGTTGGGCCCACTCGCACGAAGCCCCCGCCCGCTTTCCGTCAGAACCGCACAAGTGGCGCATGCCCTTCGAAGCGCCCGAGGCGCTGCTCAACCCGCTCACGGTACGCGCCTTCAACTTCGGCTTTTATTGGAAGCACCTGCGCCAAAAACAGCAGGCGCTCATCGACCCGTGGGCGTTCTTCTACCCGCTCGACTTCGTGCGCGACTGGAACCTGCTCTACGGCCCGCGGGGCTTCACCCAATACCAGTGCGTGTTGCCGAACTCGGCCGGCCCCGAAGCGGCCCGGCGCTTTCTCGAGGTGCTCACCAAGCGCGGCGGCGCGAGCTTCTTGTGCGTCATCAAAGACTGTGGGCCCCAGAGCGCCGCGTACCTCAGCTTTCCCATGCCGGGCATTTCGATTGCGCTCGACATTGCCGTGCGCAGCGACACTCAAGAGCTGGTCGACACGCTCAACGAGCACGTGTTGGCCGAAGGTGGCCGCATTTACTTGGCGAAAGACAGCTTCACCCGCGCCGAGCACTTTCGCGCCATGGAGGCCGAGCGCTTGCCGAAATTTCTCGAAGCCCGCCACAAGTGGGACCCCACCCTTCAATTTCGCTCGGCGCAGTCGGTGCGCCTGTTCGGTGACCCGTCATGAAGCGAGTTGCGATTCTCGGAGCCACCCGCGGCATGGGCCGCTCACTCGCGCGCAAGTTCGTCGAGCGCGGAGACTGGGTCGCGGTGCTCGGCCGCGACGCCGAAGAACTCGCGCGGAGCGCCGCCGACCTCAAGGCCCGAGGGGTGCCCGGGGTACGCGTCACCACCGCGGTGTGCGACCTCGAAAAACCCGACTCGTTTCGAACGGTTCTCGAAGCGGCCGAGCAAGCGCTCGACGGGCTCGACACCGTCGTCGTGACGGCGGGCGTGTTCGCGACCCAAGAAAAGCTCGAGGCCGACCCAGTCTTGCTGCAGAAAATGCTCACCGTCGACTTCTCGAACACGGTGTTGTTCTGCGAAGAAGCGCGCAAAAAACTGCTGATGCGCGGCGGCGGTACGCTGTGCGTCTTTTCGTCGGTCGCCGGTGACCGCGGCCGCACCCCGGTCGTCATGTACGGCGCGGCCAAGGCCGGCCTGTCGGCGTACCTCGAGGGGCTCGACCACCGGTTTCGCTCGCAGGGCTTGGTGACGGTGTGCGTGAAACCCGGCTTCGTGAAGACCGGCATGACCGAGGGCCTCAAGGCGCCTCCGTTTGCCGGAGACCCCGACGAGGTCGCCGCGACGGTCATTCGCGGCATCGACGAGGGCACCCCCGTCGTCTACGCCCCCGCGGTGTGGAAAGCGGTGATGACGGCCATCAAAGCCATGCCCCGCTTCGTCATGCGCCGAGTGAAGTTCTAAACGCCGAGGTTCGCTGAAGCAGTGGCGGTTCGGGTTACGGCAGGTCGAGCGCGACCTGCGCGCGCGCCGGCAGGCGCCCGAAACAAATGACCGTCGGCCTGTGGTGCTGCGGCACCTCGCGGCGTGCGACCCGCCGCTTGCCGACAACGGCCGCACCGGAGCCTGCGGAACCAACCCGGTGTGCAAGGGCGAGCGGTGCGTGCCCAAAGCGCGCCGGCGATTCGATTTCGCGCCCGTCGAGGTGCTGTGATTCGGCCGGCCAATGCGCCCCCGGCGTCTGAAGCCCCAGGGCCCCACGCCCCAAAGCGCGGTAGTGGTTGTCAGTCGAATTTCGTAAACCCTCAGACCATGGCACTCGAACTGTCGGCCTTGGTCGCCCGCGAACTGTCGCTCCCGCCGAAAGGCGTCGAACAAACACTCGCCTTGCTCGACGGCGGCGCGACGGTGCCGTTCATCGCCCGTTATCGCAAAGAAGCGACCGGCGGGCTCGACGACGAGGCCATTTCTCGCATCGCCGCGCACGCCAAAGTCGTCGAAGCCCGCGAAGGCCGCCGGCAGACCATTTTGACCAGCCTCGCAGAGCAAGGCGTGCTCGACGACGGGCTCAAGAAAGCGGTGCTCGCCGCGGGCACCCTGGCCGCGCTCGAAGACCTGTACCTGCCGTACCGCCCGAAGCGGCGCACCCGGGCCATGGTGGCACGCGAGCGCGGGTTGCAACCGCTGGCCGACCTGCTGTTGGCGCAAGGGCCCAACGCTGCCTCTCGCGAAGCGCTCGCCCAGAGCTACGTCAACCCCGCCAAAGAGCTGCCCGACGCCGACTCGGTCTGGGCCGGGGTGCGCGACATCGTGGCCGAGGTCGTGGCCGAAAAGCCCGAAGTGCGTGGAGCGGTTCGTCAACTCTTCGTCGACGAGGCGCAGCTCGAAGTCGACGTGGCGCGCGGCAAGTCGAAAGCCCCCGAACTGGCGAAGTTCGCCGACCACGTCGGCCACAAAGAGCGCGCGTCGACCGCGCCGTCGCACCGGCTGCTCGCGGCCGAGCGCGGTGAAGCCGAGGGCGTGCTCAAGGTGTCGCTGACGCTCGAGCCCGCCGTGGTCTTGGCGAAGGTGCGCTCGTTCGTGGTGCGGCGAGGCGCGGCCGGAGTCTTGGCGAAAGAAGTCGAACTCGCGCTCACCGAGGCCGTCGACCGGTTGCTGTTGCCCTCGCTCGAAGCCGAGCGGCGCCGTGCGCTCAAAGAGCGGGCCGACGAAGAAGCCATTGCCATTTTCGCGAAGAACCTCACCGCGCTTTTGCTGGCCGCCCCGCTCGGCGCGAAGCCGGTCATCGCCATCGACCCTGGGTTGCGAACCGGGTGCAAAGTGGCCGTGCTCGACGCCAAGGGTGACGTGCTGGCGTTCGAAACGGTGTACCCACATACCGGGCGCGAATCAGAAGCGGGGCTCGTGGTGACCAAACTGGTGAAGACGCATTCGCCCGCGGCCATTGCCATTGGCAACGGTACCGCCGGGCGAGAAACCGAAGCGTTCGTGAAGAAGCTGCCGCTGCCCAAAGACGTGCGGGTCGTGAGCGTGAGCGAAGCGGGGGCCTCGGTCTATTCGGCGTCAGAATTGGCGCGCGAAGAGCTGCCGACGCTCGACGTGACCATTCGGGGCGCCGTGTCGATTGGCCGACGCTTGCAAGACCCGCTCGCCGAGCTCGTGAAAATCGACCCCAAGAGCATCGGCGTGGGGCAATACCAGCACGACGTCGACCAGGCGGCGTTGGGCGCAGAACTCGACCGGGTCATTGAAACCGTCGTCAACCGGGTGGGTGTCGACTTGAACACCGCGTCGCCCACGCTGCTCAAGGCGATCGCCGGGCTTGGGCCGGCCTTGGCCAACGCCATCGTCGCTCACCGGGCGAAGCACGGCCGCTTCGAAACGCGCGCGCAGCTCAAAGACGTGCCGAGACTCGGGGCCAGGGCGTTCGAGCAGTGCGCGGGGTTCTTGCGCATTTCGGGAGGCCCCGAGCCGCTCGACGCGAGCGCCGTTCACCCCGAGCGGTACTCGGTCGTCACCCAAATGGCGAAAGACTTGGGCGTGCCCCGCAAGAACTTGGTGGGAGACGCCGCCCTCGCTTCAAAAATCGAAGCACCCCGCTACGTCGACGACGCGGCCGGCCTCGGCTTGCCGACGTTGAATGACATCGTCAACGAGCTCAAAAAGCCGGGCCGAGACCCGCGCGCCGAATTCGTCGACGTGGGCTTCGACCCCGAAATCACTGAACTTTCGCACGTGAAGGTCGGTCAGGTGCTCAACGGCGTCGTCACCAACGTGGCCGCGTTCGGGGCGTTCGTCGACATCGGCGTGCACCAAGACGGCTTGGTGCACATCAGCGAACTGGCCAACCGCTTCGTCAAAGACGCCTCAGAAGTCGTGAAGGTCGGCGAGCGGGTCAAGGTGAAGGTGCTGCAGGTCGACGAGTCGCGTAAGCGCATTGGGCTGTCGATGAAGGCCTTGCAGGCGCAAAGTTCGCCGGCGGGCGCTCCGCCCCCCAAAGGTCAGCCCCAGTTCAAGAACGGCCCGCGGTTTTCACCGCGGTAGCCGAACGCGTGAAGCAAGCGCCGCCGAAACTGGGGGCTACGGCACCCGGGCGATGGTGGCGGGCCCGTCGAGAGGCACCTCGTAGATGCCGTACGAGCCCGAAGCGATGTAGGCGTTCTTCGAACCGAACGCGACGTGGGTGGCCCAGCCGCGCGTCGGCACGAAGTGCAGCGACTTCGGTGCTTCCAGGTTGTTGACGTCGAGCACCATCACGCCGTCTCCCGACAGGTTGACGAAGAGCCGGCCGTTCGAAAGCCCCATCAACTGGGCGCCGTACGTGCCGAGCGACTGGCTCGACTTCACTTCGAGCCGGTCTCCGCTCAGGTCGATGCTGCGGAGCGTGTCGACCGGGTCGACGGTCTGCCCCTGCCCTTCGGGCAACGAGCTGTACCAGTACGCTGGCCGCAGGTTGACGAAGAGGTGGCTCGAGTCGCCCACGAGGTCGCCCAGCTGTTGGTGCGACAGCGTCATGGTGTCGCGCAGCGTGGCGGTACGGCCGGTGCGGGTCAACAGGTGCAGTCGCGGTTCGTTGTACCAGCTGGTGTAGCCGTATTGCGACGTGCTGACGAAGCTCCAGTCGGTCGACAA
>JBGAIY010000383.1:0-7640 GCA_044225205.1 Myxococcaceae bacterium
CGCGGCGACGGGCTCATCGACATCACTTCTGAATACCGTGCTGTACGAAAACACCAACCGAAGAGCCGTGTGCGGGAAAACCGCACGCACGGTTCTGAAAGGAGCCTCAGCTGGTCACGCCAGCTGAGGTTTACTTAATGCACTCGCAGCTCATCGAGGTCTCCACGGCAGTGGTGCACACGCCCGACGGCGAATCGAAAGAAGTGTTTGGCGGCGCCTACTTGCCTCCTGAAAGCTACTTGACGCTCAACGCCGAATTGAACGCTTTGCGCGCGCGCGAAGTGTCGTCGGTGGCGCCGCTGTTGTTGGCGGCGGGGCTCATTGGCGTGGGCTTGGGCTATTGGTTCGGCCGGCGCGACGCCGACTGAAGCCGACTACTTCTTGTACTGGAGCGGCAGGGTCGCCGTGACTTGCTTGTCGACGTGCGCGGGAAACTTGAGGGCCCGCATGCGCTCTTCGACGCACTTGCCGACGCCCTTGTTCGCCATGGCGCTGGTGGCGTTGATGACCTTGCCGCTGCTGCCAATGGTGAAGGTGACTTCGATGACGCCTTGGTCTTCGGGCAGGTCGTCTTTGAATTGCTCGAAGCACTTGTACACGAGCCCGGCGTTCTTCTTCACCACGCCCAAAATCATGGAGTTCGTGAGCACCACGGGTTGCAAGACGACCGGCGGCTTTTTCACCTGAACGCCGGCGTCGACTTCGGCGACCGGCGCCACCACGACGGGCGGCCCCGCGTCGACCGGCTCGGCGACGGCCACCGCGTTGCCCGCGTCGACGGTCGGGGGCTCGGCCACTTGCGGGCCGGCGTCGGCCACGACGGTCGTCGGGTCGGGCGGCCCCACCGGGTCTTTGACCCACGGCTTGAGCGCGAGCGCGGTGCCGATGATCCCCACGGCCAGCGCGCCGACCACGCTGAGTGACATGACGCGCGTTCGCTTGCGGCGCCATTCGACGACCGACTTCGGCATGACGGTCGACGTGCCCTGCTCGCCGTTGTTGGGGCGGGTGGTGATGCCGGTCAACACCACCGGCAATTCGGTCAAGGTGGGCGCGGCGTTCGGCAGAATGCCGGCGCGGGTGCGCAATTCGTCGAGCGTGTCGATGCGCGTCTTCGACTGCACCCGCTCGTCGCCGAAAAATTCGACCATGTACTGCCCGAGCGCCTTGCCGTTCGACACCGAGGTGGTCGCCCGCAAGTACTGCTCGATGTCTTGCGCCAGCTCGGCCGCGCTCTGGTACCGGGTCTCCGGCGTCGGGGCGAGCGCCTTGACGATGATTTGCACGACTTCGGGCGGCAAGTCGGGCCGCACGTCGAGCGGCGGCCGGTACTCGTTTTTCAGCACCGCGTTGAGCACCGCGAGGTCGCTCTCGCGGGCAAACGGGCGGGTGTTGGTGAGCGCTTCGTACAGGCACACGCCGAGCGAATACACGTCGCTGCGCCGGTCGACCGGGCTCGACGAGGCCTGCTCGGGCGACATGTACTGGTACTTGCCCTTCACCACGCCGGCCGTGGTGTTGGTGACCCGCGACTCGGCCTTTGCAATGCCGAAGTCGAGCATCTTCACCTGGCCGTTGTAGGTCACGAAGATGTTCGACGGCGACACGTCGCGGTGAACGATGTTCAGCTTCTGGCCTTTGGCGTCGACGACTTCGTGGGCGAAGTTGAGCCCGTGGGCGGCGTCGGCGACGACCTTCAGCACGATGTTGAGCGGTACGTAGGTGCCTTTTTTGGCCGCCGACCGAATGACCGTCGAAAAGTCTTCGCCGGCCAAATATTCCATCGCGATGAAGTAGCAGCCCTCTTCGAGCCCGAGGTCGAGAATCTGCACGACGTTGGGGTGCGCGAGCGTGGCGGCGAGGCGTGCTTCGTCGAGAAACATGGCGACGAAGTCGGGCACGCCCGACAGGTGGGCCAGCATGCGTTTGACGACGACGTTCTTTTCGAACCGCTCGACGCCCATTTGCTTGGCCAAGAAGATTTCGGCCATGCCGCCCTCGGCCAACTTCTTGACCAAGAAATACTTGCCGTACTGGCGAATCGACACGGTGCCGACCGGGTCGCGCGCGCCGTCTTGCGGCCCCTGCACCATTATTTGCCTCGCCTCAACACGCGAACGGTGAACTGCTCACCGCCTTCGCCCAACGTGTGAAAGACGACCCGGCCGCCGACCGGCGCGACCTTGGTGTTGAAGCGCGCTTTCTCATCGAGCGCGACACTTTGACCGTTGATGCTCACTTTTGTTTTCAGGGGGGCAATGCCGACCGCGTTGACCTGCGCGGTCGCGGGGTCGCCATTGCGCGGAGACTTGATCACCAGCTCGGCCACGGCGTTGTCGTACACCATTTCGAGCTTGTTCATGCGGCCACCCTGCAGCGCCTGCCCTTTGGCATCGAGCGGGGTCACCGACCACACGTAGCTGCCTTCGCCGAGCGCGTTTTCGGGCAGTTGCACCGTGGTGGCTTTCGCGTCGCGTTCTTCAATGGGTTTGCCCAAGGCGCCTTCACGGTACACCTGCAGGCGGTACTCCGCCGGCGCGGGGTCGACCGCTTTCCACATGAACGTCACCGACGGCGGTTTGTCTTGGTAGTAGATGACGGTCTTTTCGGCCCCGTCGGGCACTTCGTTGCGCAGTCGGCCCAATTCTCCGTTGTTTCGTTCGGGCGCGGCGCTGAAGCTGCCCTTGGCGATCTCTTTTTCGCCTTCGAACACTTTCCAAAACAGAGAGCCGCGGGCCGGTATGGCCACGTTGAGCCACGGCTGTTTGAGGGTGCCGTCAATGAACGGCGAGGCGAGCGACGGCTCGTAGCCGACCACGACGCGGTAGGTGTTGCCGACCTCGCCAGGCCAGGTGAGGGCGGCCGCGCCAATGTTGGGGTGAAACAGCCGTACCCCCGGGCGAGAAGGCAGGGTGAACGTCTCTTTGGCCACGTCTTTGACGGTGACGTTGCCTTTCGCCAAAAGCGAATTTTGGGCCCCTCGAACCGCGGTGGCGCTCATGCCGTCGTGTTCGACCAGCACCTCGCCGACCACGGTGTTCAGGTCGAGCCCGTTCTTTGAACGAACGATGGTGAACTGGGCCCCGTCGTTGACCGACAGGGTGTACCCGTCGCCGGGGTGGAGCCGGCGCTTCGTGCCCTGGGGCATCGACACCGTGAGCGCGCCCTTGCGCAAGTCGAGCGCGACGTCTTCGATGCCCGAGCCGGTTTGCACTTGGCCCAAACCCACCTCGGTGTTCGAAGTGAGGGTGACCTTCGCGCCCGAGCCTTTCGGGGTGACGGTGGCGCTGCCTTGTTGCACGCGCAGCGCGTCGCCTTCGGCCAATTCGGGCAACTTGCGGGCGTTGACCGGGCTAAACGCCTTGTCGTCTTTCTTTTTGTAGTCGACCCGGCCCGAAATGCCGCTCAGCTCGATCTGCAGCGGCTCGAGCCGCACTTCGCGGGTGCCGGTCTTGACGCCTTCGCGGCTGAGCACCGACAAGTCGCCCGCCGTGACGCTGACGGTGTCACCCCCGCGCGAGACGATTTGAACGTTGCCCGTCACGACGTCGACCTTGGCGTCGTCGCCTCCGACGCCGACTTTCACTTCGCTCGAGCCCAAGCGCACGAGGCCGTAGGGCGTCAAAATGGCCAACTTCATCGCGTTCTTGTCGACCGGTACGTCGTTGACGACCCGCGACAGCACGAGGCCCTGGCCCACGTTGAGCACCAACCCGTCGTCGCCGTTGTTGATTTCGAAACGGCCGTTCGCGCCGAGCTGCACTTCGTGGCCGTCGCCAAAGCGCACGGTGGCGTCGCCGTCGGCGCCGGTTTCGACCACGTCGCCCACGGCGAGCTCGCCCTTGGTCGCGCTTTGCGGGGCCGCGCCCTTGCGGGTGAGGGTGACGGTGCCCGTGAGGGCGGTGAGTTTCGCCGCGCCGGCGCCCGTGGCGGGCAGCGGGCTGCCGGCGTCGACCGGCGCTTTGGGCGCGTCGGTGCCCTCGGAGCAGGCTCCGCCCCCGAGCGCCGCCAGCAACGGTATGACGAGGAGTCTTCTCACTTCGGCTGGAGGTCGACGTTGAGAATGGCCTGCTCAGCGTCTTTGACGGTGAGTTGCTTGGTTTGGGTGACGAAGCCCTTGGCAGAAATCGTCACGGTGTACGAGCCGCCCACGACCTTGAAGGCGAAAGCGCCCTTGTCGTTCGCCCGGGCCCGAATGTTGGCTTCGGGTATTTCGAGGTTCGCTTGCACGGGTGCGCCGCCCCGACCGCTGCGCACGAGCCCGGTGATGCTGGCCAATTCGCGTTTCTTGGCCGAGAGCAACGTCACGTCGACCGTCGAGTCGACCCCCGCGACGACCGAGGCCGCTTCGCTGCCGGGCTGGTAGCCGTCGGCGGTCAAGGCCAGGCTCACCGGCCCCGCGAGAATGTCTTTGATGGCGACCTTGCCGGCGGCGTCGGTGGTGTAGGTCTTGTCTTGGAGCGTGACCGTGACGTTGGCGAGCGGGGCCTTGCTGACCTTGTCGGTGACCGAGACCAGTAAGCCGCTCACCTTCGGCGGGGTCTTTTGCAGCCGCACGTTCAGCCGCAGCTCTTGGCCGGCCTGGAGCACGCCCTCGGCGCTGGCGGGGTCGTACCCGTCGAGCGTGGCCCGCACGGCGATGGGGCCTTCGAGCACGTCGGCGAGCAGCGCTTGGCCCTTGTCGTCGAGCGAGGGGGCCAAAGGGCCGCTCGGAGTTTCGACGCTCAGGTTCGCCTTGAGCAGGGGCTTGTTGTCGGCGTCGACCGCGGTGACGATGACGGCGCCGGTGTGAATGACGGTGGGCTCGTCTTTCCACTGCAGGTCGAGGGCGACGCCGGCGTGCAACAGGCGTTGGTACGTGCCGGCGTTCGCGCTGTCGGCGCTGTACGAAACGTCGGCCATGGCGCCCCAGACGAGCTTGCCGGTGCGGGCGACGGCGACGCGCACGCCGCCTCCGGCCGTGAGCCCATTCATGGCGATTTTCGCGCCGGTGGCGTCGGTGGTGGCGAGCGCGAGCGGGTACTCGAAGCGGCCTTCGACGGTGACGGGCCCAATGTCGACCAGGCCGCGCGCGGCGAGCAACACCGCGTGGCGACTGCCCGTGCGAAAGCTCGGGGTCTGGGTGGTGTTGCCGAAGTCGGGCAGTTGGTGAAACGCGTACCCGGCGAGGGCTTCGAGCCGCACGGGCCCCAGCCGCAGCCGGCCGGTCGGCCCCACGTGCGCGCGCAACAGGCCGCCGCCGGTGACCCGTTGGCCGTTGTCGTACAACGCAAACGCCTCCCGTTCGACCGAGAGCCCGACCCCCGCCACGTCGAAGAGAAACCAGAGCCAACCGCGCACCGCGAGGTCGTTCGGGGTGATGCCGTTGTACGTGAGGCCCGGCCCACTGTCGGCCACCGCGCCGCTTCGCGAGACGATGCCGTAGCGCAGGCGCGCTTCCCACGCTTCGTCGGGCGCCTTCACTTTCGGAGCGTCTGAAGACGACGCAACTTGTGACTGCGCGAAGGCCGAACCACTGGCGAAACCCACCAACGCGACGCAGCACAAGAGAGAGCGCACGGTCGCACCAGTATAGGGGCAGAACCGCCCGTAACAATTTCAGTTTTCAGCGATCTGAATGTCTGTGTAGGGAAATGGGGTCGCGGTGTGTACTGATGTTTACCGTGGCGCCAGCCAAGTCGGCGGGCTGACAATTTTTTCGCCCCCGCGAACGTGGGTGGGCCGCTCGGTTCGGGCTCCGTGGCGCTTGGTTTTTGGGTCTTGGCGGGCGATGACTTTTGCCACCAAGTCGTAGTCGTGCGCTTCGGTGACTTCGACGGTGACCAGCTCGCCGGGGTAGGCCAGCCCGTCGTTGATGTAGACCTGCCCGTCGATGTCGGGGGCTTGGCCTTCGTGGCGGCCCACGAGCAGGTGTTCTGACTCGGGGCTCACGCCTTCGACGAGCACCTGCAGTTGGGTGCCGATGAGTTTTTTGTTTTGCTCTCGGCTGATGCGCTTCTGAATGGCCATGATTTCGCGCCAGCGGCGCTCGATGGTCTTCTTGGGCACCTTGTCGCCCATCTCGTAGGCGGCGGTGCCTTCTTCGTCTGAATACTGAAAGACGCCGAGGCGCTCGAAGCGCATCTCTTTGACGAACTGCTTGAGTATTTCGAAGTCTTCGTCGGTTTCGCCGGGCAGCCCGACGATGAGCGAGGTGCGAAAGACCAGGTTCGGCACCCGGGCGCGAATTTTCGCGACGAGGGTCTTCAAGAAGGCCGAGTCTCGGCCGCGCTTCATCGCTTTGAGCAGCGAGTCAGACGCGTGCTGCAGCGGCATGTCGAGGTAGTTGGCGATTTTCGGCTCGTTCGCGATGACGTCGATGAGCTCGTCGGGAAACACGCGCGGGTAGGCGTAGTGCAGCCGAATCCACTTCACGTCGACTTTGACGAGGGCTTGGAGCAGCTCGTACAGCTTGGGCTTGCCGGGCAAGTCGTGGCCGTAGGCGGTGAGGTCTTGGGCGACGAGGTTGAGCTCCATGACGCCGGCGTCGGCGAGCTGTTCGGCTTCGCGCACGATGTCGGCGATGGGGCGGCTGCGCTGCAACCCGCGCAGCTTCGGTATGATGCAGAACGCGCATTTGTTGTCGCAGCCCTCTGAAATCTTCAGGTACGCGGTGTACCCCGGCATTGAATTGACTTTGGGCACGGCGGCCGAGTGAATGTATTCAGGGTCGGGTATGACTTGGCGCGGGCTGGCTTCGGCGGCGAGCAGGTCGCCGATTTGAACGTACGCGCTGGTGCCCAAGAAGTGGTCGACTTCGGGCAATTCTTTGGTGAGCGCTTCGCCGTGGCGTTGCACGAGGCAGCCGGTCACCACGAGCGTGTCGCAGGTGCCCGCCTTTTTGTGCTCGGCCAATTCGAGAATCGAGTCGACCGATTCTTTTTCGGCGGCTTTCAAGAACGCGCAGGTGTTGACGACAATGACCTCGGCGTCTTGGGGTTCTTCGACCAGGTGGTAGCCCCGCTGAGAGAGCGTGCCCAGCATCACCTCGCTGTCGACCCGGTTTTTCGGGCACCCCAACGTCATCATGTAGAGCGACTTGGTCGCCTTGGCATTCTTGCTTTTTGACTTCTGCGTCGTCACATCGTGCTCCGATTTTTGAAAAAAACAGGGCTTGTCGGCGTCAGTGGGCGAGGCCCAATTCGCTCCGCTCAAAGTGTTCGTCAGACCAGACGAAGTGCTGCACCGCGCCGTTGGTGTAGCCGATGACGAGGGTGCCCTCGTCAGACAGTTCAAAGCGCATGGCGCGGCCCAAACCGCAGGTGGCGGCCGGCCATTCGAGCGCG
Organism: Myxococcaceae bacterium; assembly: GCA_044225205.1. Classification (GTDB taxonomy): domain Bacteria; phylum Myxococcota; class Myxococcia; order Myxococcales; family Myxococcaceae; genus JAEUJT01. The sequence continues at coordinate 7,326 of JBGAIY010000383.1, forward strand.
CGGCTCGCGACGTTGTCTTTCACCAGGTACAGCGCCAGGCGCAGTTCTTTTTTCGAATCGCAGCTGTCGCGAACGAAGGGGTTCTCACCGGTGAGCACCGTGAACAGCGGCCGGTTGTCGGCGAGCGACAATTCGCGTGGCAAGGGCAAGGCGACGCTCTTGGGGTCGAGGGCGGCGTCTCCCACCACGAGTTCGGCGAGTGACGCGGGGGTGAGCGCTTCGTCGCCTTGGGCCCACGTCGGGTAGTGCAACTTCGAGAAGCCGACCCAGCCGGTGGCGCGCGCTTCGACGCCCTCGACCGACGGCAGCAGGCTG
>JBGAIY010000384.1:0-7569 GCA_044225205.1 Myxococcaceae bacterium
AGCTGCTCGGCTCGATCAACCAAGCCGCCTTCACCAGCGACGACGAGCAAGCCTGGAGCTTCATTGCCGAGGCCGCCGAGAACACCAAGTTCGGCGACGCCCTGGCCGGCGCCATGCTGTGGGAACTCGAAGAGATCTGAACGTCTGAAACGACGAACCCCGCCCAACGTGAAGTGGGGCGGGGCGCGTGTTTTTCGCTGCTGTTCGGGCGCTTACTTGAAGTTCGCGGCCGCGAAGTCCCAGTTCACGAGCTTCTCGAGAAACGTCTCGACGTACTTCGCCCGCAGGTTGCGAAAGTCGATGTAGTACGCGTGTTCCCACACGTCGCAGGTGATCAGCGCCGTTTGGCCCTTGGTGAGCGGCGTTTCGGCGTTGCCCGTGGTGACGATTTTCAACGCGTCACCGTCTTTGACGAGCCACGCCCAGCCTGAACCGAACTGGCCGACCGCCGCCGTCGAAAACTGGGTCTTGAAGTCGGCGTAGCTGCCGAAGGCCTTCTTGATCGCGTCGGCCAACGCGCCCGTGGGCTCACCGCCACCCGCCGGCTTGAGCGACTTCCAGTAGAAGTCGTGGTTCCACACTTGCGCGGCGTTGTTGAACACCCCGCCCGACGCGGTCTTGACGATGTCGGTCAGGCTCTTCTCGGCTTCGGGTTTGCCTTCGAGCAACTTTTTCAAGTTGTTCATGTAGGCCTGGTGGTGCTTCTCGTAGTGAAACGACAGCGTCTCTTCACTCAAGTGCGGGGCCAACGCCGACTTCGCGTACGGCAAGGGGTCGAGCTCGAATTTCATTCTTCAGGTCTCCGAAAAAGAAAGGGTGAGACTGCGCCGCCCCACTCGTAACGGTGAATCGCGGCGATGTCAGCCTATTCTTGTTGGGCTCATTCGCCCTCGAGGTCGGGCGTCGTCAGGTTGTCGTCAGACGTGCGGTCGACCAGCTCGTTCATGGGGTCGATGCCCACGCGCGAAGGCTTGCTTGGCACCACGAAGGTGAGGTCGCTCTCGCCTTTCGGCACGCGCCGCTTCTCGAGCAGCAACGCGTCTCCCTTTTCGTCGACCGCCCCCACGTTGATGACGTCGTTCGAGTCGACTTCGACTTGCTTGCCGTCTTCGTCGGCTCGGTACTTGGTCGACTTCACGTGGAGCGTCACTTCGTACGCGCCCCCGGGCACCGGGCGCATTTTCGCCGACACGGCCCGGTTGTCGTAGAGCACGATTCGCTCGAACAGGTCGTCGATGAGCTCTTTCTGCTCGTCGGGGGTCTCTTCGCGCAAATATGAAATGAGTTCGGTCGAGTTCGTGTACGGCGGCCCCTGAAACCGCACCTTGGCGACGTACTTCTTGAGCGCGCGGTTCACCCGGTCTTCGCCGATGAGGTCTTGCAGCGCGTACATGGCCAAGCTGCCTTTTGCGTAGTGAATGTACTGTTGGTTTTCGACCCGGCCGAGCGGCAGTTCTTTCTTTTGCTCCATGGTGCGGCCCATGAGGTAGCGGTCGAGTTCGTACTTCAAGAACCGCCGCATCTTGGCCGTGCCGTAGGTGTGCTTCATCACCATGAGCGCCGCGTACTGCGAGAGCGTCTCGCTCGTCAGGGTGGCCCCTTGGGTGTTGCCGCCCACCACCTGGTGCGCGAACCACTGGTGGGCAATTTCGTGCGCCGTCACGTAGTACGGGTAGTCGATGTCGTCGGGCTCGCCCTCGCGCACCTGGGCGATGAAGCCAATCGCCTCGGAGTACGGAATCGTGTTGGGGAAGCTCTGGGCGAACTGTTGGTACCGGGGAAATTCGACGATGCGCGCGTGCTGGTGCTGGTACGGCCCGAAGTTTTCGCTGCAGTACGCCAGCGAGTCTTTGAGCCCCTTCATCATGCGGGCGATGTTCGCGGTGTGCTTGGGGTGGTGGTCGATCTCCAGCTTGACGCCGTTCCACTCGTCTTGGGTTCTCGTGTACCGCGCCGACAAGAACGACACGAAGTTCAGAATCGGTTGCTCGGTCTCGAACTGCGCGTAGTTGCGGCCGTTTTCTGACCACTCCCGCACCACCGTGCCCGGAGCGATGGGCACCTGGTCGCCCGAGGTGCTCACCGTCGCCTTGAAGGTGATGAAGTCTGAATCTTGCCGAATGTAGTTGTGCGCCAACCCTTGTGGGTCGTCGCGCTCGCGCATGCGCTCTTTGGGCGGCAGGTCGTACTTCTTGCGGTCGTTGTCTTCGACCAGTTCGGCGTTGTCGTTGTACCCCACCCGAGGAAACCAGCCGTTGTTGATGAAGGTGCCGTTGCCGACGACCGCGCGGGGGCCTCCGTTTTGGGTGAAGCCCTTCTGCTCGAAGGTGAGGTCGAACACCAAGTCGGCTTCGGCGCCGGGCGCGAGCGGCTCTTTGAGTTCAAACTCGTGCTCGCCCAACGTCAGGTCGGCCGTCTTTTCGGTTTGACCCGCGAGCGTCAGCACCTTGGGCACGAGGTGGCCGCCCAGGCCCACCAACACCTTGGTGATGGGCGCGTCGGTCTTGTTTTTCACCCGGTAGGTGCCGCGCGCGTCGAGCCGGGGCTCGTCGGGGTACACGTCGACCGCGACCTCGAGCGCGGTGATGGTGGGTTGGGGCAACGCCGCGTAGGCCTTGTACGTCTTCTCGTACTGCGCTTGCTGGCGCTCTTCGTCTTTCGACGTCTCGTACGGGTTGAGCACGTGCGTCTCGTAGAAAATGAAGGCACCCGCCGCGGCCGCCGTCGCCAGCGACAGCAGGGCGATGACCCGCGCCGGCCCGGTGAACCGCCGCCGGGCTTCGACCCGCCGCGCCGCCCACGACGCCTCGCGCCCCCGCACCATGAACAGCCAGGCGACCGTCAACAACACCGCCGCCCACGCCCACCAATACACGCGAAACACGGCGACCGCTTCGAGCCGTTGCCCGTAGCCGTTCAGGTCTGAATAGCGTGGCCGCGGCTCGCTGCCGTACATCAGCAGGCGCTCTTCAATGCCGAACAAGGCCAAGAGCGAGGCCAGCACGTAGTAGACGACCATGGCGAAGTGGCCCAAGTACTTCTGGTTGATGAGCCACTGCACCACGAGCGCCAGCGCGCACAACGCCACGTCGCCCAAGAAGCCGAAGACGACCAGGTTCACGGCGTAGAGCCGGGGTTCGATGTCGAAGAAGCCCTTGCTCAGCTGCCACCCCAATGCCGCCGCCCCCACCACCACTTGCAGCGACGCGGCCACGAGCAGCAAGGCGATGAACTTGCTGCCGAACATGACCCAGTTCGGCGTGCGGGTCGCCGCGACAATGTCGTCGAGCCCGGCGTCTTTTTCGCGCCAGACCAATTCGCCCGCATAGAAGGTGATGGTGATGATGGCGAAGAGCCGAAACCCGCCTTGGGCCAACTCGAGCACCTGGTAGGTCACCGGCAAGGTGGCGGTGCCGAACATTTGCTTCGACACCGCGACGATGATCATCACGAACGCGAAACCCGACACCAAGAACGACCAGTAGACCGGTGAGCGCACCACGTCGAGAAACGACAGCCACCCGGTCGACGCCATGGTTCTCACCCACGCGGGCGAAGCCGGTGTGCTGGGCAACGCGACGCCGCTCGGCGGAGAGGCCGCTCCGTCGTCGTCGGCCGAGCGAGAAGCGCCCCGCTTCTGTTCTTCGACCATGGGCTTGAAGCGGGCCACCGCCAGCCCGAGCAGGCCCACACCCACCACCGACCAAATGGCCCGGTTCGCCAACAACAGCCCGGTCAGGCCCACGAGCTGGCTGTTGCGCTCGGCCGGAGACCAGTACCGAGTCACCACGTCGAAGGCGAAGAACCCGAACGGGTCGAGCAGGGCGCCCGCGGTCTGGTTCTGCACGTCGCCCAAGGCCGCCGAAATCGCCAGGTAGCCCATCACCAGCACCACGACGCCCACGTACACCGGCGCCATTCGCCGCGTCAGCGCCGCGAGCGCGAAGAACAGCGCCCCCCCGGTGAAGAGCATCGGCCAGACCTGCACGACGAACGGCCACACGTACGCCCACAGGTTGAAGTGGGTCAGCTGTTTCGGCTCGAGCAACGCGACGATGCCGGTGCCGAACAGCAGGCCCCCCGCAATCGCCAACAGCAGCAGCGCCGAAAAAACGTACGCCCCGAGAAAGCGGCCCATGAGGTACGGGCCCTTCTTCACGTTCTTGGTGAAAATGATCTGCCAGGTCTCGTGGCCGAAGTCTTGGTACGCGGCCTGGCCGAAAATCGCCGCGACCGCCAACAGCCCGAACAGGCTCAGCGTACCGATGTTCGTGAAGAGCGAATGCGGGCTGTTCGCCATGACCTTTTCGGCACCCGAATTGGTCGACACGCTCTTGAACACCCCGCCGGCGGCCAGCATCAACAGCAGCGCTGCGACGAAGAACACGACGGCGTAGACCCACGACGAGAGCATCTTGAGCCGACGCCTGAGCTCGAACGAAATGAGCGCGAAGACCATGTCAGGCCCTCGCCGAGGTGTCAGACACCCGAGACAATTCGTTGAAGTACACGTCTTCGAGGTCGGGGTTCGCCGGCTCGAAACCGTCGGGCGCGGCGTCGGCGAACACGTGCGCCAACCGCTGCCCCGCGACCCGCCGCACCGCGATGACCGTGTGCGACTTCGACACCGCCGCCAGCTCACCCGGCGACACGAACTTGCGCCACAGCTTGCCCTTCAGGTCGTCGATGAGCTTGAGCGGCGCTCCCGACAGCACCACCTTGCCGCCCGCGAGCACGGCCATGTTCGGGCACAGGTCGGCCACGTCGGTCACGATGTGCGTCGACAGCAACACGACCACGTCTTCGCTGATTTCGGCCAGCAGGTTGTGAAACCGAAACCGCTCGGCCGGGTCGAGCCCGGCGGTCGGCTCGTCGACGATGATCAGCTTCGGTTGGCCCAACAACGCCTGCGCGATGCCGAAGCGCTGCTTCATGCCGCCCGAAAACCCCCCCAGGCGCCGGTTGCGCTGTTCCCACAGGTTGACGCGTGAAAGCAGCGCCTTGACCGCTTCATGCCTCGGTTTTCGCGCGCCCAGCCCCTTGAGCTGCGCCAAGTGGTCGAGCATGTCCCACGCGGTGACTTTGGGGTACACGCCGAAGTCTTGCGGCAAATACCCCAGCACTTCACGCAGCTTCTCTTTGTCGGCTTTGACGTCGATGCCGTCGAACACGATTCGGCCGCTGTCGAAGTCTTGCAGGGTCGACACGCAGCGCATCAACGTCGACTTGCCGGCGCCGTTCGGCCCGAGCAGCCCAAACATGCCGCGCGGCACGGTCAGGCTCACATCGTTCAACGCGCGCACCCCGTTCGGGTACGTTTTCGACACGTTTTCGAGGCGCAGTTCAAAGGCTTGGGTCATGGTGGCTTACTGTCATATTTGTGTATGACAGTCAAGTGAGGGGTGAGAGGTCGTGCTTGAACAGACTGGCGAGAAGTTCTAATCCCCTTTCGCATGGGTGACGTGATGACTGAACAGATGCTCGACCTCCAGACGAGGCTCAACGGCCTTCGGGGTCTCTTTGACGTCGAGCGCAAGAAGAGCCGCATCGCGCTGATCGACCGCGACTCCACGCTGCCCGGCTTCTGGGACGACAACGTCAAAGCGCAGGGGCTCTTGCGCGAAAAGACGCAGCTCGAAAAGCAAATTGCTTCGTACGAGAAGGCCCAGCGGGGCCTCGACGACGCCAAGACCTTGCTCGAACTGGCCGCCGAAATGGGCGACGAGGGCTCGAAGCAAGAAGCGCTCGCCACGCTGCCCGGCATCGAGGCCCAGGTCAAACAGCTCGAACTCGAGAAAATGCTCTCGGGGCCCAACGACCGCCTCAATTGTTTCATGGACATCAACGCCGGCGCCGGCGGCACCGAATCGATGGACTGGGCGTCGATGCTCTTGCGCATGTACACCCGTTATTGCGAACGCCGCGGGTGGAAAGTCGAGATCAACGACTACAACGCCGGCGAAGAAGCGGGCATCAAGAACGCGTCGCTGCGGGTCGAGGGTGACAACGCCTACGGGTACCTCAAGGCCGAAATCGGCGTGCACCGGCTCGTGCGCATCAGCCCCTACGACTCGAACGCGCGGCGCCACACCTCGTTCGCCTCGGTCGACGTGTACCCCGAAGTCGACGACGGCATCAAAATCGACATCCCCGAGACCGACATCGAGCTCAAGTTCATTCGCGGCGGCGGCGCGGGTGGCCAAAAGGTCAACAAGACCTCGTCGACGGCCCAGCTGCGCCACTTGCCCACGGGCATCATCATCACCTGCCAAACCGAACGCAGCCAGAGCGCCAACAAAGACATGGCGTTCAAGATCTTGCGCGCCCGCCTGTTCGACCTCGAAGTGAAGAAGCGCGAAGCCGAGACCGCCGCCCGCGAATCACAGAAGATGGACATTACGTTCGGCTCGCAAATTCGCAGCTACGTGCTCGCGCCCTACCGCTTGGTGAAAGACCTGCGCACCGGGGTCGATTCGGGTCAACCCGACAAGGTGCTCGACGGAGAACTCGACGAGTTCATCGTCGCCCAGCTCATGGGCGTGAAGAACCCCGCCAAGTCGATGCCCGAATAGCTCACGGGTGGGCGACGGTCTGCGACGCCCACGCTGGGTCGTCGTTCACCAGTTGGGTGAACCACGGCAGGTACTTGGTCGCGCTCCAGGGGTCGCTCTGGAGCACGTGCTGGGTCTTGTTCGTCTCGAGCAGGTACTTCGCGTTGGCGTCGCTCGAAAACGAGTCGACGAAGGTCTGCAGCACCGCCGGGTACTCGTCGACGGTGTAGCCAAAGTCTTTTGAAATGACCGGGTCGCTCGTGAACGAGAGAAACGCGAAGCGGCTGTTCGGTTGGCTCTGGCGGTTGAACGCCAGCACCTCGCGGTGGCTCTTGCAGCCCGCGCAGGGCGGGGTGTAGCCCCAAATCGCGAACAGGCCGGAGTTGTCGCTGCCGAACTTCGAGGTCAACGACGGGCCCGAGTCGTCGATGACGTCGACCCGGGTGCCGAAGGCCTTGGCCAGCTGGTCGAACACCAGCACCGTGCCGAAGCCGCCCGCGCTCGTGCCCGCGGCCCACACGTGCGTCGTGCCTGAAAAGGTCGGTACCACGCGTGCCAAGAACAGCTCGAGGTCGCGGCCGCCCCAAAAGTACGTGGGCTTCACGCCCCCGTCGACGACCAGGTCGACTTCGGCGTGGCCGGCGTGCATGTCGCCTGTGCAGTAGGGCACGTACACGATGTTCATGGCCCGAAACGGGTTGGCCGCCAGGTCGCGGCTCAAAATGGGGTACGCGCGTTGCTTCGCGGCCTCGAACGTCGCCCGGTCGTAGCCGGCGACATTCGCCGCGCCGGGGTCAGGCCCCCAACAGCTGTTCGCGCTCGTGCAGGCCCCGCCGCCCTCGAAATAAATGAGCGTGCTCGTGGCCCCGGCGTGCGGGTTGATGCCAATGCCCGTCGCCGTGCCCGAAGCGCACCTCGAGGCCGGAAAGTCGACCCACGTCCACGTGTCGGCGGGCGCGACGATCGGGCTTCGGTCGAGGCCCGCGTCGGCCGAATTCGTCGCGCCGCCGTCGGCCCC
>JBGAIY010000385.1:0-7501 GCA_044225205.1 Myxococcaceae bacterium
AGCCGGTTCGACAGCGAAGGGCTGCCGACCAGCTTGGCGACGAAGGGGCGGTCGCGGTGCACGAGGAGCGCTTGCACCTGCCAGGTCAACACGAGCACCCGCTTGTGGGCGACGACCGGGTCATCGGGGCCAACGCGTTCGGCCTGGTCGAACACCGCGAGGGCGCTTTCACTCGCCCGCCAGGCCTCGCCCAGGGCCTTCGGCGTCGTCGGTCTCCGCGTCATGGCGCTGCGCTCGGCCGAGGGCGGCCAAGCCGCCCAGACCTTCTTGGCCCACGCCGCCGGCAGGGTTGGTGCTTTCGGCATTTTGAGGTGCTCCCGACTGGTGGGCACTGACCCAGGGGGCGCCCACACTGTGCCCCCTGACCACATACCGCCAAAGTGCTGATCGGCGCGGTGATCTGCTTGCCTGTCGCCACGACCCGGTGCTATCCGTTTCAGCGCCCTGAACGGAGCCGTCAATCTCCGGCTAAGGGTGCAGAACCACTACTCACACGTGAGGGCCGGGCCCCAGGTGCTCCTGACATGGTGTCGGGAGTGGGCTTCCCGGGCAACCCCTCCCGTGGCGGACACAACCTGAAGAGAAGGCGTTTTTCACAATGAGCGAGACGACAGCAGCAGATTCACAGCAAGGCATGGCTCCGGCGGGCGGCATCACGATGCGCCAAATGCTCGAAGCCGGCGTGCACTTCGGCCACCAGACCAAGCGCTGGAACCCGAAGATGAAGCCGTACATTTTCGGTGCCCGCAACGGCATCTACATCATCGACCTCCAGAAGACGGTGGCGTTGGCGCGTGCGGCGCTGCGTTTCGTGTCTGACGTGACGGCCCGTGGTGGCTCGGTGCTCTTCGTCGGTACCAAGAAGCAGGCCCAAGACGTGGTTCGCGAAGAAGCGGCGCGCGCGGGGCAGTTCTTCGTCACCAACCGCTGGTTGGGTGGCACGCTCACCAACTTCAAGACCATCAAGCAGGGCATCGACCGCTTGAAGGCCCTCGAGACCATGGCCGAAGACGGCACGTTCGACCGGTTGCCGAAGAAAGAAGTGGCCGGCCTGACCCGCGAGCAAGAGAAGCTCGAGAAGAACCTGGGCGGCGTGAAGCAGCTCAACCGCTTGCCGGGCGCGATTTTCGTCATCGACCCGAAGAAAGAAATGATCGCGGTTCACGAAGCGAACCGTCTCGGCATACCGGTGCTGGGCCTGGTCGACACGAACTGTGACCCCGACGGCATTGACTACGTCATACCGGGCAACGACGACGCGATTCGGTCGATCAAGTTGTTCACGGGCAAAATTGCCGACGCGTGCATCGAAGGTTCAGCGCGGTACCGTGCCTCGGGCGCGGCCGAGCGTGACGCCGAGCAAGAGAAGCGCGGTGGCGAGCGCGGTGAGCGCGGCCGTGGTGGCGACGACCAGCGTCGTCGGGCGCCCCGCCGTGAAGGCCGTGGCCCCGTGGTCGAAATGAAGCCCGGCACCGTCGACGAAGTCGCAGCGACGACTCCGGCGCCCGAAGGCCAGGCCGCCACCGCCGAGTAAGCCTCGGCGGGAGCGAGACCGCAGGCAGAAGGAGCGTCGACGAGTCTCACCGTCGGCGCTCCACGTGTTTTCAAACTTCTTTTTCAAGTCGTACCCAAGGTGAATCACATGGCTGAAATCAGTGCGCAAATGGTGAAAGAGCTCCGCGAGAAGACCGGCGCGGGAATGATGGACTGCAAGAAAGCGCTCGCGGAGACCGCGGGTGATTTCGTGAAGGCCGAAGAATGGCTCCGCAAGAAGGGCATGTCGAAAGCCGCGTCGAAGGGCTCTCGCGTCGCCGCCGAAGGCCTCGTGGCCGTCGACGTGGCGGCCGACGGCAAGCTCGGCGTGGTCGTCGAAGTGAACGCCGAAACCGACTTCGTGGCGCGCAACGCCGACTTCGTGAAGTTGACCCAGGGCATGGTGCAGCACATCGCCCGCCACGCGCCCGCCGACGTCGAGAACCTGCTCGAACAAGCGTGGACCGACGGCAAGAAAGTCAAAGAAGCCATCACCGAGAAGATCGCCACCATCGGCGAGAACATTTCGGTTCGCCGCTTCGACCGCTTCAAGGTCGAAGGCGCGGGCACCATTGGTTCGTACCTGCACGCGAACAGCCGCATCGCGACGCTCGTCGAACTGCTCGGCTCTGACAAGCCCGAGGCGCAGGCCCTGGCCAAAGAAATCGCCATGCAGGTCGCGGCCATGAACCCGCGCTGGGTCTCGCGCGAATTCGTGCCGGCCGACGTCATCGAAAAAGAGCGCGAAATCTACCGTGAAGAAATTCGCAACCCGCCTCCTCCGGCGCCGGGCGAAATTCGCAACCCGAACAAGAAGGCCCCGCCCGAAGAGCGCTGGCCGATGATCATCGAAGGCAAGCTCGGCAAGTTCTACGAGAACAACTGCCTCGTCGACCAAGTGTCGATCAAAGACGACAAGAAGAAGGTCAAAGACCTGATCGCCGAAGCGGGCAAGGTCGTCGGCGCCGAACTCAAGCTCGGCCGCGTGTCGCGCTTCGAAGTGGGCCAGGGCATCGAAAAGAAGAAAGAAGACCTCGCCGCCGAGGTCGCCAAGACGCTCGGCCAGGCGTAAGCGCCGGCCTCGAAAAAGAAACGCCGCGAAACGACGGCGTTTCTCACATTCTGAGTAACTGCAATTTCAATGATTTACGTCGGCGCGGGTTGTGTGACCCGCGCCGATTTTGTTTAGCTCCCTCCCATGGCTTTCGACGTCAAGAGCAGCAGCTTCACCACGACGACCACCCTCACGGCGCTCCGCCGCGCGGGAGCGGTGAACCAAGACCCGTTGTTGCGCCAGCTCGACGAGCTGCACCGCGGCTTCGAGGGCGTCATTCGCGACGTGGCCAGCGTGCAGACGAAGGGGTTCGCTCCCAAGACCCCCGCCGAGAAGGCGTTGCTCGAGCAATGCAGCACCAAGTGCGAGAACCTGCAGGCGAAGCTGGGTGAGGTCGCGAGCCGCGCGCCGAAGCCGAGCGAATATTACGACCTCAAAGACAAAGCCTTAGACCTGAAGATGCAGATCGCCCGCACCCGTGACCTGCAAGAGCGCTCTGAGCTGGAGACGGCGCTGGCCCCGGTCGAGAAGCGGGTCGCCGCGCTCGAAGGGCACGTGACCATGCTGCAGCGCGTTCAGGCCCTGGCCGCCCAGGCCCACAAAATCGTCGGCTAAAAGCGGTATTTAATACGCCCCTCGGTGCTGTTTTCGATGCCGGTGCGCGGCCATTCGTGTACATCGAGCGGTCCTCACCATGACTTCGGGTACCGCGGTGAAGACCGGTGGCTACAAGCGCATTCTCTTGAAGCTGTCGGGTGAAGCGTTGATGGGCGACGAGAAGTACGGCATTTCGCCCACGACGCTGACGAGCATTGCCCAAGAGGTGCTCGACCTGCGCAAAGGCGGCGTCGAAGTCGCGGTGGTGATTGGCGGCGGCAACATCTTTCGGGGCGTGCAAGGCGCGACCGAAGGCATGGACCGCGCCAGCGCCGACTACATGGGCATGCTGGCGACTTGCATCAACTCGTTGGCGCTCCAAGACGCGATTGAGAAAATGGGCGGCAGCACGCGGGTGCTCTCGGCCATCAAAATGGAGCAGATCGCCGAGCCGTACATTCGGCGGCGCGCGGTGCGGCACCTCGAGAAGGGCCGGGTGGTGATTTTCGCGGCCGGCACCGGCAACCCCTATTTCACGACCGACACGGCCGCCTCGCTGCGCGCCATGGAGATCAACGCCGACGTCATTCTCAAGGCGACCAAGGTCGACGGGGTGTACGACGCCGACCCGAAGAAGAAGCCCAACGCGCGTCGGTACCGGTCGCTCACCTACCTCGACGTGCTCAGAAACAACCTCAACGTGATGGACTCGACCGCCATTTCACTGTGCATGGACAACAAATTGCCCATCGTCGTGTTCGACATGACGACGCGGGGCAACATCACCCGCGCGGTGCTGAGCCCCGGCGAAATCGGTACCGTGGTGGGCCTCGGTGAAACGGTTTTCGCGTAACTTTTTTCGACTCTTCAAACGCAAGGAGCACTCACATGGCGGCACATGATGACGTGGTCAAACAGCTCACCGAGAGCATCAAGCGAACGGTCGAGGCCTTCAAAGTCGGCCTGTCGAAAATTCGCACCGGCCGGGCCAACACGGCCATGCTCGACGGCGTTCGGGTGAACTACTACGGCACGGCGACGCCGCTGCCCCAGTGCGCGGCGGTCGCCGCTCCCGAGCCCCGGCTCATCACCGTCAAACCGTGGGACAAGGGCATTCTCAAAGACATCGAGAAGGCGATTCTCGAAGCGAACCTGGGGCTGACGCCGCAAAACGACGGCGAAATCATTCGGTTGCCGGTGCCCATGATGACCGAGCAGCGCCGCAAAGAAATTGCGAAGCAGGTCAAGTCGCTCGGTGAAGAACACAAGGTGACCGTGCGCAACGAGCGCCGCGACGCCAACGAGAAGCTCAAGACCTTGCTCAAAGACAAGGCCATTACCGAAGACGACAACAAGCGCTCGCAAGACAAGACGCAAAAAGAGACCGACGCCGGCATCAAAGAAATCGACGACCTGGTCGCGAAGAAAGAAAAAGAAGTGCTGGAGGTCTGAGTGCCGCGCATTTTGGTCGCTGAGCCGTCGGCCCCCATTTCGGCGGCGCTGCGCAAGTTTCTGCAAGGGGCCGCCGACGTGCAGGTGGCCCACTACGTCGACGAAGCGGTGCAGCTTTTGCGGGCGCGCGCGCCCGACGTCGTCATCGCTTCGGTGTCGGGCACGTTCGACGGTGAAGCGCTGTGCGCTCAGGTGCGCAAGCTCGCCCCCACGACCGTGGTCGTGTTGGTGTACCCGGCCGAAGAAGAGCGGGCGGCCGAGCGTGCGCTGAGCCAAGGCGCCGATTCGTTCTTGGTGTTGCCGCTCAAGAAGCCGAACGTGCTGGCCACGGTGCGCGTGGTCATGAAGGTGCGCGAGCTGCGCGAGAAAATCGCCACGCTCGAGCAGGCGGCGTTGCCGGTGGTGCAGGGCAAGGTGCCCACGGCCGCGGGGCTCAACACGGCCGACGAGGCGTTCTTCAAGAAGTTCTTGTTGCTCGAAGTCAAACGCAGCAAGCGCTACCAGTACCCGGTGGCGCTGTTGTTGGTGAGCCTCGACGGGCTCGACGCCTTCGTCGCCAAAGAGAAGTCACCCGAATTTCAGCGGGCGACCATTCTGGCCGAGGCGCTGGTGGCGGTGGCCAGCCTCATTCGCGAAGTCGATTTGACGCTGCCCTTCGGAGACGACAAGTACCTCGTGTTCTTGCCGCACACCCCACGGGCCGGGGCCCAGCTCGTGGCCGAGCGCATCGTGAAGCGGTTGGCGCAGATGAAGGCGTTCGACGGCGGCTCGGTGTCGGTGGGCGTGTCGTGCTTCGACCCGAAGCTCGCGCCGAAGAGCTCGGTGAGTTACGGCGCGCTGGTGCGCGAGGCGTCGCAAGCGCTCAAGAAAGCCCAAGCGGCGGGTGGCAACCGGTTCGAAGCCGCGCCGCCTCCGGCCGGAGCGAAGCGCAGCCGCATTTCGTTGGGGTGAGCATTCGCTTTCGCGCGCGCTTTGAAGCCAAGTTCAGTTGAACTGAGATGGTTTCGCGACCGAACATGCGAATTTCATTCAGTCTCGGCAGCGAAGCGCAGATCAGCTCAACTGAACTTCGGGTTAGGGCTTGGCCGCGGGCGGGGTGACGACCTCGGCGAGCGTCGAGAAGAGCTTTTCGACTTCGCCCGCGTTCAGTCGCCCTTTGAGCAACAGCACGGGCTCGGTGTTCGCGTTGAGCACCAACACGGTCGACGACTTGCTGGGCAAGCTCCACGGGGGCGCGGTCATGTCACCCGAGAAGTCGAGGTAGATGGGTATGTGCACCTTCGCTTCGATGTCGCGAACCGCTTTGAGCACGAAGTTTCGCGCGGGAAACCAGTTCCACTCCTTCACGTTGGCAATGGCGATGACGGCGGCCGAATTCAGCAAGCCGAGGGCCTTGCCGCGCTCGAACAGGGCGTCTTTGACGTGCTGGTTCAGCTTCGTCGAGTCGCGGTCTTCGTAAAAGATCACCGTGGGTTTGGTGAGCAGCGCGGTCAAGTCAACGGGGTCACCGGCTGACGTCTCGAGCGCGGCGTGCGCGGCCCGAAGAGGGGTGGGGGCGGCCTGGGCGGCGAGGGGGCTCGCGCTGGCCATGGCCCAGGTGACTTTTGCAACGAAACTCAAAGTCGATCGAGCCATGCACTTTCTCCTGAAACACTTTGGGGGGGCGGCCGTACCACGAGGGTCAAAGCGATAACAAACAGCCGAGACGCGCCGCAACCCTTTGAATGAACAGGCCCGGGAGGCCACATGACGCACATGGCACCGTCGACCGCCGGCATTGGGCTGGAGGTCGCCATGGGTACGTTTCACCGCGCCCTCGAACGCGAACTCGAGCGGTTGCTGGCCGCCGGTGACGACCGCGCCCTCGACCCGCGCTGGGCAAGGGCCATGCAGCTCGCGAGCGACTACACCCTGCGACCGGGCAAACGGGCGCGCCCCCTGCTGCTGGCCGTTGGCTGGGCGTTGGGCAGCGGCGAGTCGCTGGGGCAGGTGCCGGGGTCGGTGCTCCAGTTCGCCGCGGCGCTCGAGCTGCTGCACACCTTCATGTTGATTCACGACGACGTGGCCGACCGCGCGCCGACCCGCCGTGGGGGCCCCTCGTTGCAGCGCCTCCTCAGCCCCGGTGAGCCCAAGCTCGGCGACGACTTGGCGGTCGTGGTGGGAGACGCCCTGTATTCGATGGCCATCGAGGCGATGCTGTCGTCGGGCGCCCCGAGGGCCCGAGAAGCGACGCAGTACATGTTGAACGTGTGCCGCCAGACCGCCGCCGGTCAGTACCTCGACCTCGAAGTGGCGCGGTTGCCCTTGGCCGAGGTGACCCTGTTTCAAACGCTGAAAGTGGCCATGCTCAAGACGGCGAAGTACGGCTTCGTCGCGCCGCTCGTGCTGGGCGCCATGCTCGGCAACGCGTCTGAAGAGTTGCTCACGGTGCTCGAGCGCGTCGGCCGCCCCGTGGGCATGGCCTTTCAATTGCGCGACGACCTCATCGGCTTGTTCGGTGACGACGCGGTGGCCGGCAAAGACGGCGGCGGCGACTTCTTCGAATCGAAACGCACGTTTCCCGTCATCGCCGCGTGGACACGCGCTTCAGAAGCCGGCCGCGGGCGGCTCGAGTCGCTCTGGCAGGTCGCTCCCGACCGGGTGCTGACGCCGGTCGACCTCGCGTTCGCCCGCGCCGAGCTCGACGTGCATGGGGGCCGCGCCGCCACCGAGCGCGCCATCGAGCGGTTTTTGCGCACGGCCAAGAAGAACCTCCAGAGCGTGCCGGTCGACGGGCACCGAGCCACGGCGCGCGGGGTGCTCGACGCGCTGCTCACCCGCATGGCCCGGAGGGCCGCATGAAGACCGGCTCGGCCATTGTCGTGG
>JBGAIY010000386.1:0-7416 GCA_044225205.1 Myxococcaceae bacterium
CTCGGAGTAACCGGCCTCGTTTTCGTCGGGCACGTCGTCGGCGTCGTCGTGCTCGCCTTCGGTCATGTCGAACTGATGGCGCGACACGTCGGGGTCGAACAGCACGTCGCCGACGTACAGAAACGCCGCTTTTTCTTGCCCGATGTCGACAAACGCCGCCTGCATGCCCGGCAACACCCGGGTCACGCGACCTTTGTAAACGTTACCGACGATGCCCTTGTCTTTTTTGCGCTCGAGATAGAACTCGGCGATGTGACCGTTTTCGACCAAAGCCACCCGCGTCTCGCGACCGGCGGCGTTGATGACCAAAACACTGCTCATGGGTAAACCCGACTTGCGCACCTGGCCCAGGCATGCCCCTCAGACGGGACACGAGGGAATGGCCGGTCACACGATGCGCTGAAAGCAGGAAGCCGATGCCCCGATGACGCAATTCATGCTGGGGTACGCCGCGAAGGTCGACCACCGAGACCTCCTGCCTGGTTAACACTGCGCCGCCCTCTGTTTGTCGAGGTGCGGAATCGTTGCTTCCGTCACACGTCGCAACCCAGAGTGGGTTCGACCAGGAAGCGCCCGTCAAAAATTTAGACAATTCAAGTGTTTCACGAATTGAAGCGCTCGTAAAGGTCAGGCTGAGGCCTGCGGCAATTCTGCCCGCGGGGGCTTGGCCCGCCACTGGAGCCGCAGCGCCCCCCACTGGGGGTCGAGGAGCACCTTTTTCGTGTCGGTCAGCCCCATTTCGAGCGCCGCCAGCCGCACGAATTCTTCATTCGGGGCAAAGGTCGACTCGGTCGCCTCCGCCGGGTACACCACCCAGAGCGCTCCCAACACCGACATGCCCCGCGACAACTTGGGCAACTGTTCAATGAGGTCGGTTTTTTTCGTTGTGAAGAAAATGGTGACGTCGAGGCCGAGCTTCGAGGTGTCGACCAGCGCGGCGCCTTCGGGCAGCGGCAACAGCTTCTCGAGAAAGCCGTCGGGGGCGTGCAACACCGAAACGTTCATGCCCGAGCGAATGCCGAGCATCGAGCTCAGGGGAGCGATGAGAAACGGGCCGCCAAAAGTCATCTCAGCACTCCACGAAAAGCGTTCTTGAGGTGGGCGGGGCCCAAACCCAAGCGCCGTGTAGCACAACTGTGCCCCGCTTCGAGTGCGAGCCAACGGGGTATACCGGCGCCATGACGCCGCGGGGAGCCGCCGAGGTCGACGAGGAGGCGTTCGCCGAGGCCCTGCCCGGCCCCGTGCGGCTGGCGCGGGGCGCTTTTTTCACTCCCAGTGAAGTGGTCGAGCGGGTGCTCGAGCTGACCGCGCCCATCGCGGCACAGCGGGCGGTAAGCGGCCGGCTCCAAGTCGTCGACCCAGCCTGTGGCGCGGGGGCGTTTCTCTCGGCGGCGGCTCGGCGTTGGCCGCTCGCGCGGCTGGTGGGGGTCGACGTCGAAGAGCGCAGCCTCCGCGAGTGTGGGTCGCGGGTGCCGACGGCACGGCTCGAGTGCGGCGACGCGCTGACCGGCGAGGCCTTGGAGCGTCTGCTCGACCCGAGCCTGTTCACGGTGTGGCTCGGCAACCCGCCCTACAACGGCACGTCGAGCCTGTTGCGCGACAAAGCGGCGTGGCACCGAGCGCAGCGGTGGTTGCCGGCCGACGTGAGCTTGCCCAAGGGCACGAGCCTGCGAGACGACTTCATTTTTTTTCTGTTGAGGGCCTCGCAGTGGCTCGAAGGGCGCGCCGGGGCGTTGGCGTTCGTGACGAGCGCGACCTTGCTCGACGCGTTTCAGCACGCGCCGGTGCGGCAGGCGCTGCTCCGGCGGCTCCGGTTGCGGCAGGTCGTCGACCTGGGGCCAGGTGCCTTTCGCGGTACCCGGGTTCGAACCTGCATCACCGTGTGGGAAACGCCGGTCTCAGCGAACGAGCGCCCCACCCCGGCCCACTTCGCAGGGCGCGGCGCGCTCGTGCCCGAAGCGCCCGACTTCTCGTTGCGACCGGTCGAGGCCCAAGCGGCGGCGCTCGACGCCGACTGGCGCCGGCGTGGCCTGCCGCTGACGACGTTGGTACCGGTGAGCTTCGCTGGGCTCAAGACGCGGTTCGACGAACTGTTGGTCGACGAGCGGCGCGACGTGTTGCTCGAGCGCGTGCGAGACTTCGTTCGCCCGGGGCGTGGCTTTCGGGTCGACGCGTTCATCGCTCGTCACGGCCTGCCCGACACCGCCGCCATTCGCACCAAGGTGACGGCATTGCGCGAGGTGTTGCGAGGCCGGGCGCTTCGGGTGTCGAACTCGCAAGCGCGCCGCTTCTTCAAGTACCGCGGGCCGCTGCCCATGGGGCCGCCGGCGTGGTGCTACCTCGACCGTACCCTCATCGTTCGAGGAGACCACCGCCTGCAGGGCTCGTACGACCCGCACGCCGAGCCGGTGAAACTGGTCTTCAACGTGAACGAGCTGCCCCTGTGGGCGACGGTGCTGACGACCAAGGGCTGCGTGACGGCGTACCGGCATTCGCGCTTTGCGCCGCTGCGGGTGCCAGAAGCGGTGTGGCGAAATGGCTCGGCCGCCGCGCGCTCCGGGGGCGCGTTGGGGCCCCTGGTACCGAACTTGGCTGTGGCGGCGTTGGGCTTGGCCGAGCCCGAGGTCGCCTTCGACCGCATCGCCGCGTTCATTCGCTCGGCCGAAGTGCAACAGGTCTGGGCCCCCGCGTTGGGTACTCGGCGAATTTTGCCAGTGCCGCTCGAAGTGCTGACGGGCGCGCTATGACTGCGGCCATGGCGCCGAGCGAAGACCACTTCACTTCGCAATACAGCATGTTCGAAGGGCTCTTCGACCGGGTGCTGAAGCCCGAGGGGGCGTTTCTCGAGGCGCTCAAGGCCGCGGGGTACGACCCGGCGACCCCCAAGCCGGTGTACCCGATGGCGGTGTGGCACCGGTGCCTCGACGTCGTGGCGAAACACCGCTTTGCTCAATTGCCGACGGCCGACGCGTATCGGGCGACGGGGCGGGCCTTCATGGCCGGCTTCTTCGAGACCTTGGTGGGCCGCCTCATCGCCGCGGCCCTGCCCTTCTTGTCGCCAAAGACGTTCGTGCAGCGCTCTCCCCGGTTCTTGCGCACGGGGGTGAACGAGCTTGAAACCGAACTCGAGTGGCTCAGCGACACCAAAGCCCGCGTGGTGATGCATGGCCCACACGCCGACGCTTGTTTTGTGACCGCGGGAGTCATTGAAGTTTCATTCGAGCGGTTGCGGGTGCCAGTGCGGGTCGAAGGGCGCAACCTGCCGAACGGCGACAACGAACTCACCATCGACTGGAGCTGAACGTGCCAAACCGTCTCAAGTCGCCCCCCAAGAAGAAACAGCGCCAGGTGCTGACGCTCGACGACGTCGCGCGACGGCTCATGACGCCGCGTCTCGCCGAGCCCAGCGCGGCGCAGGCCCCCGAGCCGTTTCTCGCTTCGGCACGACCGGCGGCCACGCTGCCGAAGAACGCGAAGCTGGAGGTCGATGCCACGGGTGTTTTTCGGGTCACCGGCGAGCACGCCCAGCTGCGGTCGCTCGAAGTTCGGAGCAGCGCGCCTGGCCTCCAAGCGCGGCTCGTCGATTTTTCGGGGCTCGCTCACTTGGGTCACTTGCGAACGCTGCGGCTCTACGACGGGCTCGTGCCGAGCGACTTCGGTTTTTTGGCGTCGTTGCCCAAGTTGCAGACCTTCTGGTGCCAGCCACCGCGCACCGTGACCGACCTCACCTTTCTTCGCCACCAAACCGAGCTCAAGAAGCTGTACCTCGTCTTGAACCAGATCACGTCACTCGAGACCGCGGCGGCCATGAAGCAGCTGACCGAACTGGAGGTCTCGAGCCTGGCGTTGAAGAACGCGGTCGTCACCGACGAGTGGCCCAAGCTGCAGCAACTTTCGCTCAGTGGCACCAACATCACCTTGCAGCTGACCGCGGTGTTCAAAGACTTGCGGCACGTCTTCATTCACGCGAACTCACTGCGGGGCCTCGACTTCTTGGGGTCATGCCCCAACCTCGAGGGGCTGGGCCTGTTCTTCTCGAGCCCGACGCGGGGCATCGAACCGCTGTTGAAGTTGAAGCGGCTGAGAGTCATTTACGGCCGAACGCGCGCACTCTCGAGGGCCGACCGCGACCGGCTCGAGGCCGCGAAGCCCGGGGTGCTTCGCCTGACGCCCGGCTGAACCAAAAGACGAAGCCCGGCGCCGCGCGAAGCGGGCCGGGCCTGTTTGACCAACGAAAAGAGGTCTTTTTTTTTTACGCGTTGGGCGTCGAGTCGGCGGGGGGCGCTTCGCCCGAAGCCGCGGCGCGGTCGGCGAGCGCTTGCTTGCGCGAGAGCCGAATTTTGCCGCTGCCGTCGATTGAAATGACCTTCACCATGACTTCGTCGCCTTCTTTGACGACGTCGGTGACGGCCTTCACCCGTTTGTCAGACAGTTCAGAAATGTGAATCAACCCGTCAGTGCCGGGGAAGATTTCGACGAACGCACCGAACTCGACGATGCGGCGAACCGTGCCCAGGTACACCTTGTTCACTTCGGCTTCGCGGGTCAGTGCTTGAATCATCGACACGGCGTTCTTCACGCCTTCGCTGTCGGCCGAGGCAATTTCGACCTTGCCCGAGTCGTCGATGTTGATGCTGCACCCCGTGCGGGCGATGATGTCTTTGATCACCTTGCCGCCAGGGCCGATGACGTTCTTGATGTACTCTTGGCGAATCATCAAGGTGGTGATGCGCGGCGCGAACTGGCTGATCTCTTTGCGCGGCGCCGGCATGACCTTCGCCATTTGCTCGAGAATGTGCAGGCGGCCGCGACGGGCCTGTTCCATCGCCTTGCTCATGATCTCGGTGGTCAACCCGGTGATCTTGATGTCCATCTGCACCGAGGTGATGCCCTTGGTGGTGCCACAGACCTTGAAGTCCATGTCGCCGAGGTGGTCTTCGTCGCCCAAAATGTCGGTGAGAATGGCGACCTTGTCGCCCTCCTTCACGAGGCCCATGGCGATGCCGGCGACCGGAGCCTTGAGGGGCACGCCAGCGTCCATCAGGGCGAGGGTGCCGCCGCAGACCGACGCCATCGACGAGCTGCCGTTCGACTCGAGAATGTCTGACACCAAGCGAACCGTGTAGGGAAACGCGTCTTTGCCGGGCACCATGGCTCGCAGCGCGCGTTCGGCGAGGGCGCCGTGGCCGATTTCACGACGGCCGGGGCCGCGCAGCGGCTTCACTTCGTTCACCGAGAACGGAGGGAAGTTGTAGTGCAGCATGAAGCGCTTCGACGTGTCGCCGGTGAGCTGCTCGATCATTTGCTCGTCGTCGGCGGTGCCGAGCGTGGTGATGACGAGCGCCTGGGTCTCGCCGCGCTGAAAAATGGCCGAGCCGTGGGTGCGCGGCAGGGGCCCAATTTCCATATGCAGGGCGCGCACTTCGTCGTGCGCGCGGCCACCGATGCGGCCCTTGTTGACCGTCAAGTCGCGCATGTAGTCGTACTTGAGGTCTTCGTAGATCGCCTTGATCGACTTCTCTTTGGCGGCGTAACCGTCACCAAATTCGGCCTTGAGCGTCTCTTGCGCGGCCTTCGACGTTTTCTTGAGCGAGGTGTAGCGCTCGTGCTTGTCGGCGATGGCGTAGCCCTTGGCGATGCCGTCCCAGGTGAGCTTCTTCACTCGCTCTTTGAGCTCGGGGTCGTGCTTGGCCAGTTTCTCGTATTCGCGAACCTTGGTGCCGAGCGCGGTGCGAATTTCGTCTTGAATGCGAATGATCTCTTGGCAGGTCTTGTGACCGAACTCGAGCGCCTTGAGCATGTCGGCTTCGCTGACTTCGTCGGCGCCGCCTTCGACCATGACGATCGCTTCTTTGGAGCACGCGACGACGACGTCGATGTCGCTCGTGGTGCGCTGTTTGTTGGTGGGGTTCGCAATGAACTTGCCGTCGACGCGGCCGACGCGCACACCGGCAATGGGCCCGTTGAAGGGGATGTCAGAGGCCCACAGGGCCGCCGAGCCGGCCGTCAGGGCCAACACGTCGCCGTCGTTCTCTTGGTCAGACGAGATGACGCTGATGATGATTTGGGTGTCGTACGGGTACCCGTCGGGGAACAGCGGGCGGCAGCTGCGGTCGACCAAGCGGCTGGTGAGGGTCTCTTTTTCAGACAGC
This sequence comes from Myxococcaceae bacterium, assembly GCA_044225205.1. Classification (GTDB taxonomy): domain Bacteria; phylum Myxococcota; class Myxococcia; order Myxococcales; family Myxococcaceae; genus JAEUJT01. Next base: position 6,153 of record JBGAIY010000386.1, read on the forward strand.
TTGCCTTCGCGGCGAAAGTACCCGCCCGGTATGCGGCCGGCGGCGTACAGGTTCTCTTTGTACTCGACGGTGAGGGGCAAGAAGTCGACGTCGCGCTTGTCTTTGGCCGACACCGCGGTGGCGAGAATCATGGTGTCGCCGTAGCGAACGACGACCGAGCCGTCGGCTTGCTTGGCCATGCGGCCCGTTTCGATCGACAGCTCGCGCTCGCCGACCATCACGCTTTTCTTGATGACGTTCATTGTGTGTTTCTCACGTGCCAGAGCCAGGTGCTCCAGCGGTTGGGGCATCGCGCGCGGGCGGGCGTTTTGACCTCTGATCGCAAGCGCCGAACCCGTTGATGCAGCTCACGTGGGCCCGAGCGGTTCGGCGATTTCGAACAAAGAATCAAAACGCGTTGTCAGACCGACCGGCGCGTCTGCGGTTGAACTGCACTGCGACGACAACGACAAACAAACAACAACTCGAAAGACATCGGGGCGTCGCGACTGCCGACGCCCCGAGCACTCTTTTCAAAATTACTTACGAATACCGAGGGTTTCGATCAGCTTCTTGTAGCGGTTCTGATCTTTGCCCTTGAGGTAGTCGAGCAAACGGCGGCGCTGGCCGACCAACTTCAGCAGGCCGCGGCGGCTGTGGTGGTCTTTCTTGTGCGACTTGAAGTGCTCGGTGAGGTGGTTGATGCGTTCTGACAGCAACGCCACCTGCACTTCGGGAGAACCCGTGTCTTTCTCGTGGGTTCGAAACTTCGCGACGACTTCAGCCTTCTCGATTTGCATGGGTACGCCTTTTCAACCGCCTCCGGGGCACTGAAGCCGACGTCCGCGGAGGGGTGCAGACGACGGTCGCGCCGCTCATATGGCACGACCGTCGCACGGTCAACCCGCTTATCGGCGAGCGCCGGCTAGAACGCGACGTCGACGCAGACCAACTTGGGCCCGGCCGCACCAGCGGTATCGGTCGTGTGGTCGTGAATGACGACGGCCTTGGCTTCGCCGGGGCGAACCAAGAACGCGGCGGTGCGGTCGACGCTGGCGGCTCCGTTCGAGTCGGTGGTGAAGTCGAGCCAGAATTCGTTGGTCATGCTGGCGCCGGCGTCGGGGTTGTCGCGGTAGTGGCCGCCGGCCTGGGCCGCGTTGCAAGCCGCGACGTGAACGTGGGCGCCGTACGCGCGGGCGGCGGAGGCTCCGCCGTCGGGGCTCTTGAGCGAAACGTCAACCTTCACGCGGGTTTTGCCGCCTTCGGTGCACGACTGCACGGTACC
>JBGAIY010000387.1:0-7413 GCA_044225205.1 Myxococcaceae bacterium
ATTTCGAGCGGTGGCTACATGACGAGCCGAATGGCCGTTTCATACCCGGGTCGCTTTCGCGCGCGCGCGGTGCATTCGGCGTCGTACGCCACCAGCGCAGGCCCCTTGTGCGAAGTGCCGACGACGCTGCCGTCGGGGCACCCGCCCACGCTGTTTCTGCACGGAGAAAAAGACCCGGTCGTGCCCCTGTCGACCATGGTGCCTTACCGCGACGGCCTCGCCGATGCCGGCGTCGAAACGGCGAGGGTCACCGCCGCCGACCTGGGCCATGAATGGCTGCCCGACGCGCCGAACGCGATTCGAGACTTCTTCGTCGCCCACCCGTAGCGCGCCGCTCGAGTCGAGCCGTGCCAGGCGAACCAGTTGGCCCGAGGACACCGCCGAAACGACGTCGGGCGTGTTCGTCGCGCCGGAGCTTCGGCCGCGCGGGCACGCTCACGGGAGCTGTACGACCGGCAGGTTGGCGACCAGCAGCCGGTCGCGACCGTCGGTGCGAACTTGGTCGGCATTCACGATTTTCAGACGCGCGTCGGTGCGGGGGTCCCAGAAGCCGAGCATGACGTTGAGCCCGCGAACCGGGTACCCCGGAGGAATGGGAATGTCGAACTCGTCGCGCACGACTTCGCCCACCGGCCAGCGAGACGTCGGCAGGCTGCCCCGGCCGGGCGTGTGGTCGACGTTGATGCGGTCGGCACGGCCGTCGACGTCTTCAACGTGCACGAAAATCGTGTAGTCGTTCTCGAGCCGCGCGTTCACCTGGTAGCTCGCGACCACCTTCACCGTGTCTCCGGGTACGCCACGGCCCGGCGACAGCACGACGCTGCGCAACTCAACCTTGTCACCAAAGTTGGCGCCGCTCTTCACTTCGAGTGGAGGCGACGGAGGCAAGGCGCGGACATTGACGGTCGGGCCACCGCTCGTCGGGGCCTGCACGATGCAGCCGACCAACAACACGGTGGTTGCAGCAATGACGAATCGCATGGGCTTTCTCGAAAGGTGGGAGTGCGTCCGGGGCAGTAAAAACACCCGAGACCGCTCGGCATATCGGCCGGGTCTCGACCATTCTCAAATTCACGCGCGCTTCGCCTTCGATCGACTTGGCCCGAAAGCGTCTTTGCCGGCGAGCAGCCCTCACCGACCAGTTCGGCGACCGGTCTCTTTCACTTTGGGCGGTCTAAGGGTTGATGAGAAACACGTCGCTCGTGCTGTCGGCCACCCACGCGAAGCAGTCGAGGGCGGGCACGAAGAAGAAGCGCGTGTAGTGGCGGGTGTTGTTGTCGCTTTGGTTCGCGGGCAGCGGCTCGGGCACCGAAACCGTCGTCACCGACCAGGCGCCGGTCAGCGCGTTGCCACTCGGAGGCGTGAGTTTGTGCAGCTGCTGGCCCGAGCCGACGTAGGTGTAAAACGCATGGTCGCGCGGGCGGTACTCCCAGCGGTTGGCGTCGGCGGGCAGCGTGCCGTTCAGTTGAAGGGTCACCCAGCCGGCGGCCGCGTTGTTGAGGTCGAGGGCACGGAGCGCCCCCGTGGTGGTTTGGGCCACCAGCAGCTCGTGGTCGCGGTCAAAGAACGCGCCCATGTTGGCGCCCAGGTTCGCCGGCCATGGCATGGCCGCGGTGGTGGCCCACGTGCGGTCGGCCGCGTTGAGCACTGGCACCGCGTTCACGTTGTGCAATTCGAACGGCAACTGAAAGTACCGGCCCTTCGTCGAGTCGAAGACCGACGGAGACTCGGGCAGCACCCGCGAAGCGTCGCTCACGTCGCCCAGCGCGTTCGTCGAATAGCGACTCCACACCCGCGTCGCCAAGTCGAAGCGTGACGTCTGGGTCACCCCAAACGGGTCTTGCGAAATCGCCAAGCGCACCACCGTGAGCACGCTGCCCTTCGGCCCACCACCGAGCGACGGAGGCAGGGGCAGCAGGTTCATGTACAAGTGCGTCGGGCAGGGCACCTGCGAATACCCGGTGACCTCGCCGTTCGTCGCGCACTCGCTTCGGGTAAAGCCGACGGCGTTGTCGGGTGCCCCCGCCGCGTTGTCGAGGCGCACCCACTTCGCCGCTTCAAAATCGAAGGCCACCGCACTCGTGAAGTCGGGGTGGCGGTGCCCGCCCGACGCGGCGATGACGTAGGCGCCGGCTTGCGAGTACCCCTCGACGAAGCAGCCGCCGCCGTACGAATCGAAAAGCGAGTATTCGAACTCGGCGCCGCTCAAGTCGCTCGGCCTGACGTCGGCCGCCACGTTGCTCGCCCCCAGCGCGCGGGCGTGACCCGGGGCCGGCAACGCGTAGGTCGGTGACCAGGCTCCGCCCGAACCAGCGTCGGCGCTCGAGGTGCCGCTGTCGGGAACCGAAGTCGCGGCGTCGGGCGCACCACCGCCGTCACCGGGCCCGGGCCCGCCGGCGTCCTGGGCGAGGCCCGCGTCGAAGGGGTGCCCAGCGTCAAAGGGCTGCCCGGCATCGAATGGCTGCCCGGCGTCAAATGCGTACCCCGCGTCGAAGGTTGGCCCAGCGTCGGGCCGCTGGCCGGCGTCGGCGTTGGGGGAGCCCGCATCGGCTCGCCCCATGGCGCCCCCATCACCCGGCACCGAGGCGTCGACCTGACCTGAATTGAAGACTCCGGCGTCAACGGCGCCACTGTCACCTCCAGTGACCACCGAGGCATCGGGCGAAACGAGTTCGTCGGCCGTACCCGCGCAACCCAGCGGCATCACGAGGAGGAACAGACAAAACCAACCTTCGAGCCGCGGCAGGGGCACCATGGCTGTCTGACACGAGGCCGAGCGGAGTCGTTGCGCCGAGCCCTGGGGCGTCACGTCACAGCTTCATCGCCCACCACCGGGTCTGCGAGCTCGGCAGCATCAGCACCACGCCCCACTCGGGTATGAAATCGAGCGCATACGTGTACACGGGCATCGGCATGCTCGACGTTGGGCGAACCTCACGCGTGACGGTCAGCTTGAAGGGGTCGGCTTCGGTGCCACTGCCGCCGGTTGGAGTGAGGTCAACGACCGAGAAGGCGTCAAGCTCACCCGGCATGCCGTAGTTCCAAAGCCGAATGGTGTGACCAGAAGCGAAAGCGGGCACCGTCTCCATTCGGTCTATGGCTGCGGCGTGAGTCCATTCCGGGGGAGTTCCTTCGAGGCGAAAGCGCTCCAGCGCCAACGTGTCGAGGTGCAGGCGAAAGCCGTGGTCGTACGTGAACACCGAACTGCCGTAAGGCCCGACGACGGTCGGCGTGAAGACGTACAAGAAGTCGCCAGCGATGCACATGGTCGAAGCCCCGCCGCCGAGTGACTCAGGGGCTCCGACCAGCGCCTCAATCGTGCTGGGGTTCTTGTCGATTCGCGCGAGGTGATTGCGCCAGTTGTCGCCAAGATCACCGGGGATGATGGTGAGCCAGTCTTTGCCACGAGACCAGTCACGCACCACGTGACTGCCCGGCTGAATCGGCACGTTCGCGGCGATGTTGGAGTTCAGCGCGTGCAGCTGCGTGCCGTAGCGGTTCTCGTAGTAATAGTTGCCCATGACCAACGCGCGGTCGACGCGCACGTAGCGCCCCAGGTTGACGTCGGCTTTGAATTCGTTGAGGTAGTAACGAATGAAGATGCCGTCTGAAAAAGATGCCGCCGAATAGAGGTGGCTGGCGTTCGGCATCTCCCAGGGCAGAGCGTACGCCGCGTCGAGCGGGCTGAGCGTGGCGCTGGTTTGAAAGAGGCTCATCGACGGTGATTGGGGGTACGTGAGGTCTGCTCCGACGCTCGAGACGTACAGCGGGGGGTACTTCGTCGGCGGCGTCGGAGCGATGGGCAACGAGTAACTCAACGTCGCCGCGTCGAAGACGACCACGCCGTTGAAGCTGCCCGCGAAGTGCCCGCCACCGAACAGCGCAAACCGCTTGGCGCGCGCATCGAAGATCGGGTTGACGTACGCGTCGCGCACGGCGCCCAGAGGCATGCTGCCGACGTAGCCCGTCGCAGGGGTCGCGTTTGCCTCCAACCACGTTTGCAGCACACTGCTGCCTGACAGTTCGGTCCACGGGCCGCCGGGAGTCAGCGCGCTGACCCAGCCTGGTATGCCGCCGTCGCCGTCGAATGTGCCTCCGTCGAATGTGCCACCGTCAAATCTGCCGCCGTCGAACGTGCCAGCGTCGAATGCGCCAGCGTCGAATGTGCCACCGTCGAATGTGCCACCGTCGAATGTGCCACCGTCGAATGTGCCAGCGTCGAATGTGCCACCGTCGAATGTGCCACCGTCGAATGCGCCAGCGTCGAATGTGCCAGCGTCGAATGTGCCACCGTCACGGGGGCTTTCGCCCACATTGCCCGTGCAACTGAAGGAGATGCAGGCGATGGCGATCACTGCCTGACGCATGACTCACGACCCTACCTGCACGCACTCCGGAAAAGGAAGCGGCAACCCCAGACCGATGCGGCGATGCGCGCGGTGGTTGACCGCTTCGCCGGTCGAGGGGTGTCTCACCTGGGCGCCTTCATCAAGAAGGCGTTGGCGCCGATTGGGCCGCCCCGAGCGACTCGGTGTCGTTTCGTGCGCAGAACGCAAGCGTGAAGCTCTTGCGGGTGGTGCAGCCACAGTCGCTCACCGGCCGTGAAGCTTCCGTGCTGCGCAAGTGGTGGCAGGGGCTGCGCACCCCGCCGCGCGACGGGCACTTTCAAATGTGGTTCAAAGACGGAGCCGCCGATGGCTTCACGCCGAACCAGTTCGGCCTCTACGTCAGCGTTTCGTCGGCGAAGACCATCGACGTAGCGCCGTTGGGCTTCATCACCGTCGGCTTTCCACTCGAAGACTTGGCGGACTGGGTCGAACGCGGCGACCAGCTCGTCACGGCCCTCCAAGCGACCTCCGCGACCCTGGGGCCCGGTCTCTTTTCGTACGTCAACGGTCTGTTTTCGAATCGCGACCTCGCTGATCAACCCGATGAGCGGGTTTCGCGGTTGTACGCCACCGACCCACAGCTCGATGACCCGGGCCCGCTCGCCATTGGCCCGTTTCGCTGCAACGAAGTGCGGCCGAGTTGGTTTGACGGGCTCTTCGCGCCCTCGTGGGTGATGTGGTTCACCAAGCGCCTCGCGAAGCACGTGAACGCTGACTTCGAAGGCGAACGCGTCGAATTGCCGAAGCATTCACGCTTTCGACTGGGCGAAGACGTGCCCTTCGAGATGACCGAAGCGCGATACGCCGCGTGGCGCCAGGCCTGGCAAGCGATGCGGGGCCTGCACCTGTGGGTAACCAACGAAACACCCAACGCGTACGAGCGCTGGTTCTCTCACCGGTTCGACTTCGAGACCCTGGGAGCGCTGCGAGCCGAGTGGCGCGAGCGAGTCGAACGTGAAACGGCGGCACGCCTCCGCGAGCAGGCGGTTCGCAAAGCGTTGTTCGAGCTGGTCGCCCGCCGCCGCTCGGCCAGCGCAGACGACCGTGCGAAGGCCAACGCCGAGTTCCTCCTCGCCGCTCAACAGGCACAAGCCGTGCTGCAGCCAACCGAATTGCTCGCCGTCGTCTTGCCGGCCTTTTTCGAGCTCGCTCAAGAGGGTGCGCTCGACGGCACGGTCGGTGCGCTCTGGCTCGATTTCGCCGAACAGCACTTGGGCGACTCCGCGTTTCACGCCCACCGGTTCGTGAACGCCGCGGCGGTGGCGTTGGCGTTGGGTCAGCCGGCCCGCTCGATCGCGCTGCTGGCCTTGGCCCGCGGCCTCGATGCGAAAGCACTCGCCAAAGACGCGCGTTTCAAGGCGCTCCGCCAAGACAGGCGATTCGTGAAGCTGGTGGCGGCGTCAGCCCGGGCCTGAGCCAGTGGCTTCAAACGCGGCGATCGCGTCACGCAGCGCGGGCGAGAGTGGTGTTTTTTGACCGCTGGCCGCGTCGAGCATCACGACAATGGCCTCACCTTCGGCGACGAGCGCGCGCTTCGTGTGGCTGAACGCACGGTAGGCCATGGTGAACGACGTGTTGCCGAGCTTGGTCACGGTGGCGTCGATGCGCACGCGGTCGGGGTACGTCACGGGCTGGCGGTAGTCGACGCTGGCCCGGGCCAAAATCGGCACGACGCTCGACGAACCCAACACCTGCGCGACGGAGATGGCCTCGAAGTAAGCAATCCGCGCCGACTCGAACCAGCGCAGGTACACCGTGTTGTTGACGTGGGCGAACGCGTCCATGTCTCCCCATTGCACGGGCAATTCGAGATGCGCGGGGTACCGGCCGAGCGTTGGTTCCATGGTTACCCGGCCTTGGGTTTGGGGCTGAGGTCGATGATCTTCTGCAGCGAAAACGGGTTGGGCGGCTCGAGCTGCGTGGTGAGACACGCACTGGGCGACTTGTCGGTGCGCCAGCGTTTGAACGTCGACGCGTGGCGAAATCGACCGTGTTGCACGAAGTCGTACCGCACCTCGCACACCAACGTGGGTGTGAGCGAAACCCACGTCGATTCTTTGTCTTTCGACCAACGGCTCTGGGCGTCGGGCGTGCGGCCTTTGCCGAACGAGTCGCCGCCTTTGAGCGGAGCGACGCGTTCGAACAACTCGGCTTTCTCTTTCGCCGAAAAGCTCGACGTGTGCCCGATGTGGTGCAACACGCCGGCCGGGTCGTACAGCCCGAGCAACAACGAGCCGACGGTGCCCGGCTTTTTGCCCTCGCGGTACCCGCCCACCACCACGTCGGCAAAGCGGCCATGTTTCACCTTCACCATGACGCGCTGGCCCGGCCGGTAGTCGAGCTCTTCGCGGCGGGCGATGACGCCGTCGCACCCCGCGCCTTCGAAGTCGCGAAACCAGCCTGCGGCCACGTCGGGGTCGGCCGTCTGAGGCGTCACGAGCACTTGGGCCGTCGAGGGCAGCCGTTCGAGCCACGCGCGCCGCTCGACGAAGGGCTTGGGGCGGTAGTCGGTGTCGCCGACCGCCAACACGTCGAAGACCACGAAGCTCGCCGGAGTCTCGGCCGCGAGTCTGTTCACCCGTGACGCCGCCGGGTGCAGGCGGGTCTGCAGCGTGTCGAAGTCGAGCCCCGTCGGCCCGGGCATGATGATCTCACCGTCGACGATGCAGCGTTCGGGCAACGCCTGCTGGAGCGCGGTCACCACTTCGGGAAAGTAGCGTTGCAGCGGCTTGCCTTCGCGGCTCGAGAGGTGCACGTCGGCGCCGTCGCGAAAAACAATGGCTCGAAACCCGTCCCACTTGGGCTCGTAGCGCCAGCCAGGGCCGCGCGGTATTTCGTCTTGGGCTTGGGCCAGCATCGGCTCGTACGGCGGCGCGAACGGGAGCGACATAGGTAGATCGTGCTTCCTTTACATCGAGGTTGAAGCTGTCAGTTGAGAAGCACGACCCCCGTTCAAACCGTACGTGCGGATTTCCCGCATACGGCTTTCCGGTGAGGTTTCGGATGCTCGCATTACGCAGCCCCT
>JBGAIY010000388.1:0-7407 GCA_044225205.1 Myxococcaceae bacterium
GGCTTGCCGTGCCTGGTGGGGCACGAGCGGTTCTTAGACCCGCGCCTGTACGGCGCCGACCTGGCCACCGGCCCCCGGTTCACCGCCGGCAACGACTGGTATTCGTGGGCGGTGATGCTCTTCTCGAGCCTCTTCTTCGTGCACCCGTTCGGGGGCACGCACCCCAAGCTCGGCACGTTGCTGCGCCGCGCCGAAGCCCGGCATTCGGTGTTCAAGAGCGACGTCACGTGGCCCCGCTTGGCCGCGTCGCCGCACCTGCTGCCCGACGACGTGCTGCACTGGTTCGTTCGCGTCTTCGAAAAAGACGAGCGCACGCCGCCGCCCGATTCGGTGACGAACGTGTCGTGGTCGAAGTGCGCGTGCGGGGTCGAACACGCGCGCGCCGCGTGCCCTGAATGCCACGCGCTCGGAGCGCCCGTGGTGCGTCAGGTGCTGCGGGCGAAGGGGCGCTGCGTCGCCCGCACCGCTTTTCAAACGCCGGGTCGCGTGGTCGCCGCCGTGAGCCACGGCGGGCTCCGCTATGCCTACGAAGAAGACGGCGTCGTGCGCCGCGAAGACGGCAGCTCGCTGGGGCCCGCGCGGGCAGGGTGGTCGTGGGCCATCGCCGGCGCGGCGAGTTGGGCGCTCGGGCCCAACGGAGAACTCGAACGCGTCGAGAACGGGCGCCTCGTCGAGCGCACCCAAACGCAATTGCGCGGGGCGAGCCCGGTTTTCGCCGCGTCGACCACCGCGGTGTATCGGCAAGACCACGAATGGCTCGTCGAAGTGAATTCGGGCGCCCGGGTCGGCCAAGTGCTCGAAGGGCAGACCTGGGTGTGGGCGGGTGAGCAGCTGGGCTTGGGCTTCTACCGAGCCGGCGGCTTCACCAACGCGTTTCTGCTGCGGGTCGGGCGTGCCGGCTTGCACCAGCTGGCGGTGCCTCCGAAGTGGGGTGGCCGGCTCGTCGACGCCGACGCGGTGTTCGACGGTCACCACGCGCTGCTCACCGTCGTCGCCGACACCGACGGGCGCGAAGTCGTGCACCGCTGGCTGTACGACGAACGTGGTCAACTGCTCGGCGCGCAAACCGGCGGCTCGAAAGGCCACGCGGCGTTGCTCGGCGGCCGCGTGATCATCGCCACCGACGGCGGCCTCGTGCTGCTCAAACGCGATTCGGGCGTGCTGGTCGAATCGGTTCAGTTTTTCGACACCCAGCCATTCGTCAGCGCGGGAGACGAATTGCTGCCCCAACCCGACGGCTCGCTGTTCGTCGTCGGCCCCCGCGACATCACGCAGCTCACCCTGACGTAAAGGAGGTCACCATGTCGTTGCCATTGCCGTCATTCTATGAACCCAAGCAGGTGTCTTCGTTGTACCTCGAGCGCGCCGGTCTCGTCGCCGACGCCGGCGAGGCGTTCGCCAAGCAGCACCGCATCAAGCCTTCGGGGGCTGACGCTTTCAAGATTGCCGCCTTCGGCATTGACGTGCAGGTCGGCTTCTGTACGCCCGGCGCCAGCCTCTTCGTGCCCGGCGCCGTCGAAGACACGCAGCGCACCATCGAGTGGCTCTACCGAAACCTCGACCAGATCACCGGGCTGTTCTTCTCGCTCGACACCCACCGAATGTTTCAAATTTTTCACCCGTCGTGGTGGGTCGACGCCAAGGGCCACCACCCGGCGCCCATGACTCCCATTTTTCACGAAGACGTACGCTCCGGCCGGTGGACCGCGGTCACCCACCCCCGCGAGAGCCTCGAGTACGTGAAAAAGCTCGAGAGCACCGGCAAGTACGTGCTGACGGTGTGGCCGTACCACACGCTGCTCGGCGGCCTGTCTCACGCACTCGTACCGGCGATGATGGAGGCTTCGCTCTTTCACGCCGCGGCTCGTCGGCACCAAACCCACTTCGAGACCAAAGGCACCCACGCCATGACCGAGAACTATTCGGTCATGTCGCCTGAAGTGACCGAGCTTTCGGGCAACGTCGTCGGCGCCTTCAACGCCCCCTTCTTCAAGATGTTGATGGAATATGACCGCATCTACGTGTTCGGTCAGGCCAAGAGCCACTGCGTGCTTTCGACGTTGAACGACTTGCACAAGCACATCGTCGCCACCGACCCCGGCCTCGCCCAAAAAATCTGGGTGTTGGAAGACGCGATGAGCCCCGTACCGGCGCCGCCGCTCAACCCGCTGCCCGACCACCTCAACTTTCCGAAAATTGCCGACGACGCGATCGAACAGTGGCGCAAAGCCGGCATGCACGTCGTGAAGACCTCCGACCCCGTGAAGGTCTGATTTCACCGCCGCACCCACCCAAGAGAAGGAACCCCACATGAACAAGAAGAAAATGAGCTCTGAAGAGCTGAGGGCCCTCGTGTCTTCAGCGACGGCGAAAGGCGTGATCAGCCCCGGCACGTCTGGGCAAATCACTGGCAATTTGGGGCCGTTGGTGTTGGCCGGAGCCGCCGGCAAAGACCTCGAAGACATTGCCGCGAGCGACGTCACGCTCGTGACGGTGCTCATCGACGCGAGCAGCAGCATCGCCGACCGCGGGCTCGAGCAAGCCGTGCGCGACGGTCAAAACGCGTTGCTCGACGCCTTCGCGGGGGCCAAAGAGCGCGACTCCATTCTTCTCGCCCTGTGGACGTTCGCGACCGACATGGACGTGCTCCATTCGTACGTACCGGTCGACGAAGCCACCCGGCTCGACCCGCGAAACTACCGCGGCAACGGAGCGACCAAGCTGTACGACACGTACTGCGACGCGCTCACCGCGAACGTGGCGTACGCCCAACGGCTTCGCGACGGCGGCACTCCGACTCGCAGCGTCGTCGTCGTCATCACCGACGGTGAAGACGTCGGCAGCCGAAAGGCCACCCGCGACTGCGAAAAAATGTCGCGCGAACTGTTGGCGTCTGAACTGTTCACGCTCGCGTTCGTCGGCGTCGGCACCGACGTCGACTTCGAAAAAGTCGCCAAGGCCATGGGTTTCCCCTCGGGGTGCATTTTGGTGCAGCGCGACGCCACGCCCGCGGGGTTGCGCAAGACGTTTCAGTTGGTCAGCCGCTCGGCCATTCGGGCGAGTCAGGGCAAGGTGCAACCCGGGGTGAATGCTGGTTTCTTTGCGCCGTAGGTGCTGATTTCACCGTGTGAACGTCGGGCACCGCCGCGTCAACTGGTCAGCCGAGAGCAGCGAGCGCCAGCGGCTCGAGGCGTTGCTCAAGGCCGCCAACGGCCGACGGCAGTCGCGCGTGCTCGACTTCGAAGCGGTGCGCGCCACCGTCGACGCCGCGCTCTCGAACCCGAACCGGTTTGCCTGGGCCCACGGCGGCCAAGCCGACGACATGCGCTCGCGCACGACGTTGTGCCTGGCGGCCGAACGCGACGACGCGGTGGTCGTCGGCGTCGCCGAGGTGCACGCCAAGAACGTCGTGCCGTCTTTGGGCTGGCCCGACCTCCCCAAGTGGGACGCCTTCAACGACGCCGCCAATGCTTCGCTCGTCGCGCGGTGGGCGCGGGCCCGGCGAACCGATGACCGGGTGGCGCTCCCACTGGTTGACCCCGACCGCAGCCGGCCGCGCGCGTCTCTTTCGACGCTGCTCGACGACATCGTCGCGCACCCCGACGACGACCGACCGCGCTTGGTCTACGCCGATGCGCTCAGCGACCGTGGCGACCCTCGGGGCGAATTCATCGCGCTCCAATGCGCCGACCGGGCCACCACGTCGGCCGCGCACCGGCAACGCGAAGAGGAGTTGCTCGCCGCGCACCGCGCCGAATGGCTGCGCGGCGTACCCGAAGGCCTCGGAGTGACCTGTCGGTTCGAACGTGGTTTCGTCGTCGAAGTCGTCGCCCAGAGCGCCGACGCGCTGAAGCGCCTCGAAGACTTCGTGGCCCGTGAGCCGGTCGATTCGTTGGTCGTGCCCCACGCGTTCGACAGCCAGCTCGCCCAGTTTCCCCGGTGGGTCGAACGGGTGCGCGCTTTGCGGGTCGACGCGCATTCGCTCTCGAGCGGGTGGCGTGAATTTCTCGAGTCGAGGCGCTTTGGCCGCTTGACCACGTTGGTCGTCAGTGGCGAGAAGCAGGTGGCGGCGTTCGCGCGCTTGGTGCCGTCGGCTTTTCCTCGCCTGGTCGAACTCGGCTTGACCCACAGCGCTTCGCCGTTCTTCGCGCAGTCGCTGTTTCATTCAAAGTGGTTTGGTGCGTTGCGGTCGCTGAACATGAGTGACGACCTGCTCGGCTTTGAAGACGTACAGCGGCTCGCACGGTTGCCCGCGCTCAAGCTCGACGAATTGATGCTCGACGGCAACCGCTTGGGCAATGACGCGGCCGAGCTGCTGGCCACGACGCCGAACTTGGTGCGCAGGCTTCGGCTGCTCTCGCTCAACCGCAACCGCATCGGCCCCCAAGGCGCCGAAGCGCTCGTCAGGTCGACCGCGTTGCCGGCCCAGGCGCTGCTCTCACTCGAGAAGAACCACTTCGGCGCGAGGTTCGCGGCGCGCCTGCTCGAGCTGCGGCCGAACCTCCGAGTGTCGAGCTAGCTCCCAAGGTCTCTCCAAGCACACGCGTCGTCCTCCCGGGTGGACGCTGTGTGACGTGTAAGTTGTTGAATCGACAGGTCGTTCTCTGCGCACAGGGTTTGCTCAGGGGCAGGTCTCCCATTCGCCGTGGAGACTCACATGAACCGCCTGACGTTGTCGTTCGCCTTGTCGTGCTCGTTGTCACTCACTGCTTGCGGAGGCTTGGGCTCTGACTCCGAGTTTTCGACGCCGCCCAGCCCCGCCGACGCGGGGAGGTCGGTTTCGCCCGATGCCGGCGCCGCCCCCGTTCAAGACGCGGGTGGGTCGACCGCCGACGACGCGGGCGCGCCGTTCGACGGAGGCAACGCCGTGGGCGTCATTGATGCGGGTGTGGCTCCTCCGCGCACCATCACCGTCGCCGGAGTGCTTCGAAACGACCACGGCCACGAGCTCGACGGCGCCACGGTGATCATTCTGGGCAAAGGCCCGACGACGACCGACGGTCGAGGGCGCTTCGTGTTCGACGGGGTGACGCCGCCGTACGACATCGTGGCGGTCGTGACGCGCGGCACGCCGTCGCTCGCGACGATGTACCAAGGCCTCACACGCAAAGACCCGCAGCTGACGATTTTCGACTCCAAGGCTGGGTACAACTCGAAGGCGCAATTCGTGGTCGATGTGGGGGGCGCGAGTTTGGCGTCGACCGACACGAGCACGGTCTTCATGTGGGCGGGGTTTTCGAGCGCCGAGCTCGAAGGGCAACGCGAAGCGACACAGTTCGTTGACTGGGTCGGCGCCACGTATCGCTTTTCGAACTTCTGGGCCTTCGGTGGCGCCCCGACGGGTTCGCTCGTCGGGCTGCAGATTCGTCGCAACGACGCCACGCAATACCCTGAAGAGTATGCGTTTGCGCGAGCCGACGACGTGACCATCGCCAACGCCACGACGGTGAACCGTGCACTCGCCTTTGGGCCGGTCGACACGACCGTGTTGTCGTACCGCGTGGGCACTCCGCAAGCGTTTGGGTTCGAAGGGAGCCGGGTCGAATTGGTCGTCGATGATCGCGTTTGGCTTCGGCTCTACGAGAACCCCACGCTGCCGAATGTGGCGGTGAAGGTGCCCCGGGTGGCGGGGGCACGGCTCGCGGTGAGCGCGTGGGCCTCACGCAACGACGACCTGGTGTATGTGCGACGCGAAGTCGATTCGGGCGCAGCCCAGTCGCTCGAAATGCGCGACGTCGACCCCGCCTTGGGCTTGCCGCTCCCAAACGCGGCGGGCATCGACCTGGCGACGCAGTCATTTTCGTGGGCGCCGATCGCGGCGTCGGCCATTTCGCTCGTCAACTTCGAGACCGAGTCGCTCGACCTGGTGATCGTGACCTCCAAGACGAGTCTCCGGTTTCCTCCGACGGTTGACATGGGGCTCGGCAGCCTCGCCCCAGGGAGCGTCGTGAAGTGGCACACCGAGTCGTACCCGAGCGACGCGACGGTCGATGCCGTCGCCGACCCTGCGCGGTCGACCATTTGGCCGTCGCCGTTTGCTTCGCCCGCCGACGTCACGCTCGGCACGTCGGCGACTCGCACGTTCACCACGAAGTAGCGCTGTCTCCTGTCACCCAACGAGGTCTCACCATGTCGAACCGCATTGAATCGAACCGTTTCGTCGCCACGCAGCTCGAACCCCACGACGTTGAACCTGGCCCGCCGGAGCCGAGCCGGTGCCGCGATGCGATTTCGCAGCACCCGGGCGATTCATGGGCCCCCGCGCCGAGTCAGTCTGTCGCCGGGCCGACGCCGGCCGTCTCGGTGCAGCCCAACGCCTGCAGGCCCTCACCGCGGCCATGTCAGAACTCGACGGTGCGATCAGCGATGTCGCGGCGAGTGAGGGCGGGCCGAAGAGCGAGCGGCTGCGCGCCGAGTACGCATTCACCGACCGCGCGGCGAAGAGCACGGCGTTTCAAACGATGCTCGCCCAGGTGCCGCGCCAGGAGGTCGAGCAAGCGTTCGAACTGATGGCGCGTCACGCGGCCCCTGCGCTCGACGACACCGCGGCGCACGAGGTGGCCCAGCGGCTGTCGAAACACGTCGACCAGATCGTCAAGACGCGAACGGCGCAGTCGCTCAAACAGCTGGTCAGCGAGCGGCTGAGCGCCGCCTCGCACGCGTACCTCTCGTCGGCCCAAGAGCCCAACACCGTGACGGCCCTCGCGCGCCTGCTGGAAAAGTCGAATTCAACCGCGTTGCGCGAGTCGCTTGGGCTTTCGCCCGCGGCGGCTCCAACTGAAGAGAACATTGCGGTGGCGCTGACCGAACAAGGTCAACGCCTGCAGGCCGAAGGCGAAAAAATCGCGGAGGCGGGCGTCAACACGCTCTTCCGTTCGCTGTTGCTTCACGACCAAATGGGCCCGCTGCTGCTTCAGCGGGCGGGCATTGGGCCGGGCAGCTGGGCCGAGCAGGGGTTGGGGTTGGTGAAGCACCAAGGCGAGTTCGACGAGAAGCTGATCGAGCGGGTCAGGTTGGGCTCGGCGGTGGCGGCGGGCGTGGCGACGGGCGGCATGGCTTGGTACCTCGCGGCCGGGGTCACCGCGGCCATGAAGGCGCCCGACGTGCTGGTGGCCTTTCACGAAGTCGACTCCGCCGCCACCGGTGCGCGGGCCCAGACGGCCAGGGCCGACGCCGAGTCAGCAGCGAGGGCCAAGGCCAATGCCACCGCACTCGCTGCGGGGGCCGCGGTGGTCACCGCCGGAGCGACGGCCGTTGGTCACCACTCCCTGGCCAAGGCGGGCGTCGAAGCGGCTCCCGGGCTCGAAGCCGTCGCTCACGCACTCGTTCATGGTGGCTCCGACCTCGCCTTGTAGCGCACCCGGTTTTTGAGACACCAGTTTGACTGCATTCAGGCCGCGCTCCTCA
>JBGAIY010000389.1:0-7373 GCA_044225205.1 Myxococcaceae bacterium
ACACGTGCGCGTGCGGCACATTGGCGTCTTACTAGCGATCGCGTTCAAATGTGAGCACGTACATGCGGGTCATGTAGAACGCCGTGCCCAACGCGGTCAGCGTGCCGAGCGCCCAGGCCAGGTGCAGCGCCCACGGGTACGCTTCGATTTCGTTGGTGTGGGCGATGTGCAGAATGGCGTCTTTCGAGAAGAAGCCCGACAGCGGCACCACCCCGGTGATGGCGAAGGTCGCAATCAAAAAGGTGAACCAGGTCTGCGGCATTTCTTTGCGCAAGCCACCCAGCTTGGTGATGTCTTCTTCTTCGGCGTTGCCGTGCATCACGCTGCCCGCGCCCAAGAACAGACAGGCCTTGAAGAACGCGTGGGTCACGACGTGCAGAAACGCCGCCCAGAACGCGCCCGCGCCAATGCCCAAGAACATGAGCCCCAGCTGCGAGACGGTCGAATACGCCAGCACCTTCTTGAGCCCCTTCTGGGTGAAGGCAATGAGCGCGGCGACCAGCGCGGTGGCGGCGCCGATGAGCGCCACGGTGGCCATGGCGGTCGGCGAGAGCACCAACAGGTAGCTGATTCGGCAGAACAGGTAGATGCCCGAGGTCACCATGGTGGCGGCGTGAATGAGCGCCGAGACCGGCGTCGGGCCGGCCATGGCGTCGGGCAGCCACACGTAGAGCGGTATCTGGGCCGACTTGCCGGCGGCTCCCAGCAAGAACAGCAACAGCGCGACCGTCAGCACCCCGCCGAAGGTGTGCTCGGCCAGCGGGCCGGCGGTGATTTTGTCGTTCAGCACGTTGGGCAGCACCTTCGCCGCCTCTTCGATGACGGTGAATGACAGCGGGCCCTTCGCTTGAATCTTGGCGCCGAAGTTGGCGGCGACCGTCGGGCCGTCGACCATGCCGCGCTGAAACTTGGCGGCGGGCACCTGGGTCTGCAGCGCGTCGACGACCAGCACCATCAAGAAGCTGGCGACCAAGAAGCCAAAGTCACCGATGCGGTTGGTGATGAACGCCTTGCGACCGGCGAACGCCTTGGCCGGGTCGTCGTACCAAAAGCCAATGAGCAGGTACGAGCACATGCCCACGCCTTCCCAGCCGACGAAGAGCAGGGGCAGCGAGTCGGCCAGCACGAGCGTCAACATCGCCGCGACGAACAGGTTCAGGTAAGCGAAGAAACGCCAGTACCCGGCGTCGTGGCTCATGTAGTCGGTCGAATAAATGTGAATGAGCGTGCCGACCCCGGTGATGACCAAGAGCATCGACCCGTTCAAGTGGTCGGCGAACAGGCCCAAGTTCACTCTGAATTGGCCGGCGCTGAACCAGGTGCCGAAGTCGGCTCCGACCGAGTAGGTGTTCGACGTGGCGTACCCGTCGACCGTCGCCCAGAAGCACAAGAGCGACAAGATGAAGCTGCCGCCGACCGCCGACACGGCGACGAGGTGGGTGTTCGACCGGCCAATGACGCGACCGAACACGCCGCAGACCAACGCACCCAGCAACGGCAGGGCGATGATCAGCCACAGCGCCTGCCCGGCCTGCGTCACGTCGACCGGGCTCGTCTGAAAGTAGGTTTGGAGCTTGTCCATGGTGGAAGTGGTTTCCGTTGAAGGGCAGTCGTTCAGTGCTTCATGGACTGAATTTCTTCGATGTTGACGGTGCCGCGGCTTCTGAACACCGAAATGACAATGGCGAGGCCCACCGCGGCTTCAGCGGCCGCCACGGCGATGATGAAGAACGCACTCAAGTGCCCCAACGAGTCGCCCCGCTCTCGGGCGAACGCCAAGAAGGTCAGGTTCGCCGCGTTGAGCATGAGCTCAATGCACATGAAGACGACGAGCGCGTTGCGGCGCAGCAGCACGCCGACCATGCCGATGCAGAACAGCGCGGCGGCGAGAATCAAGAAATTCGCGGTGGGTATGGCCATGAACGGGTTCCTTAAAGGCACGCGTTAGATGCGCGACTTGGCCACGACGACGGCACCGACAATGGCCACCAACAACAGCAGCGACACCGCTTCGAACGGAAACAGCCACTGGGTGTACAGCACGCCCCCCAGGTATTTGATGGTGCCGAACTCGGCGGCGGCGGCGGCGTTCTGCGACCAGGTCACCGCGTTCACGGGCAAGCGCAGAAACGCCATGGTGAGCGCCGCGAACATGCCGCACACCGCGACGGTGCCGGCGA
The DNA here is from genome assembly GCA_044225205.1 of Myxococcaceae bacterium. Taxonomy (GTDB): domain Bacteria; phylum Myxococcota; class Myxococcia; order Myxococcales; family Myxococcaceae; genus JAEUJT01. Next base: position 2,181 of record JBGAIY010000389.1, read on the forward strand.
TGCGCGACGGCGTGAAGCGGGCAATGGGGCCGGTGTCGCTCAGCGACAGCAACATGATGACGAACAAGAACAGCACCATGATGGCGCCCGCGTACACGAGCACCTGCAGCACGGCGATGGTGTGGGCCCACAACAAGACGTACGTGCCGGCCAAGAAGAAGAAGCAGGCGACGAGCGACATGGCGCTGGCCACCGCGTTGCGCAGCACGATGACGCCGCCCGCCGTCAACACGATGCCCGCGGCAAACGCGTAAAAGAGAATTTGCTCTATCACGTGAAGTCTCCAAAAGCGCCCCACGGCTTGTCGCCGAAGGTGCAGCGCTTGTGGGTGATGTGGTCTTCGAATTCTTTTCTGAACTTCTGCACGAAGCTCTGCACCGGCAGCGCGCCCGAGTCACCCAACGCGCAAATGGTGGTGCCGAGGCCCATGGGAGGCCACGGCGCAATCGACACCGCCACCTTCATCAACTGCTCGAGGTCGGCCATTTCGCCGCGGCCTTCTTCGATTTTGCGGAGCAGGCGCGTCATCCACGGTTGGCCTTCGCGGCAGGGGGTGCACTGGCCGCACGATTCTTCGGCGTAGAACCGCAAAATGCGCCACAGCGAGCGCACGAGGCAGGTCTTGTCGTCCATCACCATGACGCCGCCTGACCCGGCCATCGACTGCAGGGGCTTGAACGCGTCGAACTCGAGCTTCACGTCGATTTCGGCTTCGGTCAGCACCGGCGCCGAGCTGCCACCCGGTATGACGGCCTTCACCGTGCGGCCCTCGGGCAAACCCTGGCCGTATTCTTTGGCGTAAATGAGCTCGCGCAGCGACGTGTCCATGCCGACTTCGTAGGTGCCGGGGCGGTTCACCGAGCCCGAGAGCGTCACCAAGCGGGTGCCACCCGACTTGCCGGTGCCGAGCTTCATGAACCAGTCGGCGCCTTTTTCGAAAATGCGGGGCAGCGAGGCAATGGTCTCGACGTTGTTCACCACGGTCGGGCAACCGAACAACCCCACCACCGCGGGAAACGGGGGCTTGAGCCGAGGCCACCCCTTCTTGCCTTCGAGCGACTCGAGCAACGCGGTTTCTTCACCGCAAATGTACGCGCCGGCCCCACGCACTTGGTACACGTTGAGCTCGAAGTCTTTGCCCATGGCCTTCTTGCCGAAAATGCCGTCGGCGTAGGCGTCGGCAATGGCTTTTTCGAGCACCGAGCTTGGGTATTTGAATTCGCCGCGCGCGTAGATGTAGCAGGTGTGCGCCCCCAGCGCGTAGCAGGCGATGGCGATGCCCTCGAGCAGCAAATGCGGGTCGTTCTCGAGAATGAAGCGGTCTTTCGCGGTGCCCGGTTCTGACTCGTCGGCGTTGATGGCCAGGTACCGGGGCTTGTTGTTCTTCTCGAGCGACGGCACGAAGCTCCACTTGAGCCCGGTGGGAAAGCCGGCCCCCCCGCGGCCGCGCAGCCCCGACTTCTTCACCACGTCGGTGATTTCGGCGGGCGTCATTTCCAACGCCTTCTTCGCCTGGGCGTACCCGCCGCTGGCCTTGTAGCCCGCGAGCGTGTTCTGGCCTGGCCTCGCCCAGTCACGGGTAATGACCATTTCCTTGAGCACGCTCATGTCAGCTTCTCCAAGATGACGTCGACCTTCGCGCGGGTGAGGTTTTCGTAGTGGTCTTCGTTGACCTGAAAGCAGGGCGCGGTGCCGCAGCTCGCCAAGCACTCGGTTTCACGCAAGAAAAACTTCTCGGTGTTGGTGCCGGCCTTCACGCCGAGCTTCTGCTCGAGGTACTGCATCAGCCCCTCGCCACCGCGCAGCGCGCAGGCGAGGTTCGTGCACACGTCAACCACGTACTTGCCGGGTTTTTCGGTGTGGTACATCACGTAAAAGGTCGCGACTTCGTAGCACTTCTCGACGGTGGTCGAGAGCTTCTCGGCGACTTGCTTCATGCCCTCGGGAGGCAGCCAGCCCTTCTTCGACTGCAAGAGGCGAAGCGCAGGCAACATCGCGGCACTCTTACGGTCTGGCGGGTAATGCGAGAGCAGCTCGGCGATGCCTGCGTCGAACTGTTTCTGCTCTTCTTGGGTGAACAGGGGCTCCGACATGGCGGCCGGTTCGTAGAGCCGGTGCCCCACGGCGTCAATCAAAACCTCCGATCACGCGGGGCCACCAATCATCTCGTACCTGAGCCCCGGGCCGATTCGGGCGCCAACAGCCCGTTTCAGAACCGTCGGCCCGTTCAGTGAACTTCGAGACTCGGTCGGTGTGTCGTTCGTGCCGCTGCTCGGGCCGTTTGGCGACCCAGTGGTCGGCATTACCAAAATGTACCGCAACAATCAGTTGTTCAACGTGGCGGTGTGGTCGTCTTCTTACGGCTTGTACAGCCACACCCGCGAATTGCTCTTGGTCGTCGAGACCCGCGCATCGGCGTCGATGATCACGAAGACGCCCAGCTCGGCAATGGTCGCGGCGGTGAGCCAGCCTGTTGCCCCAAACGTCGTCGGCAGGTTGCCACCATCGACCCACGTGCCGTTGACGAGGTCGAGCTGCCACACTTTTCGAGTGGTGGTCGGGTCGAAGAGCCAGCCAAGGGCATGCCCGGTCGGGTCGGGCAAGAAGACCGTCGCGACGTAGCCATTGGGCGTGACGCCCTTGACGCCATTGGGCACGACCGACGTGAGCGACGTGGTGCCGTTGTTGTCGATTTTGTAGAGCGCGGTGTCACCGTCAGCCGCGACGCCGCCACCGAACACCACTGCGTCGAGGCTCGGGTGGTACGCCGCAACGGTTTCGGCGGTCGTACCCACCTTGGCAAACGTGTCGGCGAGTTTGGTGACCTCCTTCGTCGCGAGGTCGTAGCGAACCAAGCGCCCCGAATACCCGACGAAAATCAATGAGCCAGCCGCCCCCAGGTTCGGGTGCACATCGAGCGCGGGCACCTGGCCTCCGAAGCCGACCCCTGGCAAGTCAGCGAAAAAAGCCCAGCTGTCGTTGTTCGCCAAGTCGCAAACCCACACGCGTTCGGTGGCGTAGTCGCGGCGATACACTTTTTGGCCCCATGGTCGAGACATGTTGCTGTCATAGATGTGCGCAATGTTCTGACCGACGGGGTTCCACCGCTTCGAGAACACGCCATCGGCCGTCATTTGAAGCGTCGCCGAATGTGCGCCGGTCGGCGACTCTGACGAATAGCCATTGCTCGCCCCGGTGATGAGAATTCGATGGTGCCCTGGGTCCCACGTGGCTTTGCCCGGCCAGTTCAGCATCGAGCGAACGACCTCCGAGTCGGAGTCCGTCCACGCGGTGGGGGGGTGAGTTGCCGCTGGGCCCGCTCCCATCGGTGATGCTTTGAATGTTGGTCAACGCGGTGATCTCTTTCCACGTGCCACTGGCCATGCTGGCCGCCTGCGTGCCCAACAAGGTTTGCGCCAAGTCGGGGGGCGTCACGCTCGCATCGAAGGCCGGTGAACCACTGTCGGGGGCGAGCCCAGCGTCGCTCCTTGCTCCGCCATCGCTCAGCGGGCCACCCCCATCGGCCCTCGCACCCGCATCGCTGAACGGCCCCCCGTCGGCGCCCGCGTCTGTCGCACCGGCATCGAGGGTGCCGCCGTCGGCCGCCCCTAAACCGGCGTCGACTTGACCGCGAGCGGCGCCGGCATCGACCGCTTCAGACACGACCCCCCCACCCGCACGAGCTCGTCAGAATGGCGAACGATGCCCAGATCAACCGACAGGTCATTTCGCCCAGAAACATACCCGGTGGTTCATTGCTCGTCGCGTACGGGCCACGGCTCCCGGCGCACCCTTTCGTCAGGGCGGTTGACGCCATCGCGGCCCCGACGAGGGCAGCGCCTGCGCTGGTGCACTTTCTCGCGCGGGGCGAATGGGGTCTGTGCGCGGTCGGTCAATCAGCCCAGCGAGCGCTCGAAGCGCACCAGCCCCCGCGTCAGCCCAGTCGACGGGTCGGCGGTGGTGCTCGCCGCCTCGAACAGCCTCGCCGTCGGCACCAGCCACGGGCCAAAACTCGCGTTGACGTCGAGCACCATGACCACGTCTTCGGCCTCCAGGTACCCGCCAATGGGCGAATGGTGCCCGCCGCCCCTCCCAAAGAGCGTCGCGCGCAAGAAATTCACGACGTAACGGCAGTTCGGGTCGTTGCTTCGGCGCATTTCGTCGCGAAACGCGTCAACCGTGGGCGGGCGCACCGCACTGACGTGCCAAACGACCGGCACCAGCTCGGCCGCCTCTCGCCGAAGCTGCTCGAGCGACATCGCCCGAAACCCCTTCAGCGCCTTGACGCCTTTGGGCTGAATCGAGCGCAACACATTCGTCACGCTCGTCGGGCCGCACAGCGATGAAAACGTCTGCGACTGGAGCGGGGCATAGGTGGTCGCGACCGGCAGCGCCCAGGCCGCCCGCAGCAAGTCGGGTCGCTGAAACGTGGGGCTCGCCCGCAGCGAAGCCTCGGTCGAACGAAATCGGAGCACCCGCGCGACTTAACAGCCCCCCGCGCTCCCCGCCGCCTCACCCCTACAAACAGGCGATGTCGTACCGCACCGTCAACGTCTGCCCCGCCTTCGGCGCGCTCGCCCCCGTAAATTGCACCGAGTTGCTGACCTGGTCGTACACCCAGCCCTGCGCCTGCACCACGTTGTCGATTTTCACTTCGAGCACCTTGCCGGCGGTGCGGTCGGGCGTGTTCGCCAAGAAAAACTGGGTTCGCGGCGCAAAGACGATGTCGCCCAAGTGGGTGAGCGTCGCCGACCAATTGGTCGTGCAGATTTCGTCACTCACGCCCCCGGTGCTGGCGACGAGGGCCGCGTAGCGGCTGGGGTCGTGGCTGTCGTCATAGGTACACGGGCTCGGCGCCGAGGCCGCGAGCGGCCCAATGTCACTGAAGGTGAACATCGAACGCCGGTTGAGGCCCTTCACGTTCAGCAGCCGCTCGAGGTAGGTCGACACGGGCTGGGGCGACTGGTCTGACGCGTCGGAGACGATGATGACGACCAAGTTCGCGTCGTCGCGCAAGAAGCCCAAGTTGTCTTTGCCGATGCGAGGCGGCGTCAACGCCAGCACGGCGGTCTCGAGGCCTTGCTCGGCGCCACTGCCTTCGGTGCCGAGCGAGACGAGCTGAGTAAATTTGTCGGCGATGGCGGGAGTTTGCCGGGTCAGCACCGGCCCGACGTCAGGGGGCTTGCGGTACAG